>CANHKG010000077.1 GCA_947460455.1 Rhodospirillales bacterium
CGGGTACGGCTCAAAGGGGTGACGCCCTTGGAGTGCTTCACGCAGATGATCGAATTCGACCGTTTGAACCAACCAAAGCCACAGTAATAGACAGTTGTTGCACCCGGACCTTGAAACCGCCGACTTTTCTGGTTTGCGTTTGGAAAGAATTGGCAAAGGGGGGTGATTGCGATTGACCGGGAGGGGAGTTGTGTGCGAAGGCAGGGAACGGTCGATCTCCGCATTCCTCCGATGTCGTGAGATCCCGTTGCTGAGGGCCGTCCTAACCCCCCGCCTCCCTGGACGGTCCGGAGTAGGGCCACCGCTGCCCCCGCAGCGGTGGCCCATTCCGTTTCTGGGGGGTTAGGCCGGCAGCTCGTATCCGATTTCGGCCTCGATCGCGATGGTGCGCTGCACCGCCGGACGGGCCAGCATGCGGTCGTGATGGGCCTGGAGCGCCGGGAAGCGGGCAGGTTCCGGGCCGCGCGAGGCGGCGAAGCGCCAGTAGAGGCGGAACAGGTGGATATCGGCGATGGAATAGGTGCCGAGGGCCCAAGGCCCTGGCGCGCGGGCGAGGCGCTGTTCGGCGATGGCCCAGATCCCGTCCGCATGATCCTGGCCCTGGCGGGGGGTGAAGGGGACGCCGATCTCGTGCAGCGCGATGTGGGGGGCCATGGATGAGGCGCCGGGGGCGAAGAACAGGGTGAGCATGGGGGGTATTCTACAGAGGCTTTGCGTGGGGCGGGGTGCCTTCCTGTTGGGGTGAAAAGCGTGTTGGCTTTGGGTCGGGTTGGCTGAACGCGATGGGGGCGGCGCATGGGACGGACGAAGCCGGAGCATCCGGTTCTGGAGGCGGGGCCGGTGCGGCTTCGGCCATTCCGTGCGGCGGATGTGGACCGGCTGCACGAGGCCATGAGCGACAAGGTGGCGATGCGGTTCTGGGACACGGCGGCGCATGCGCGGCGGATCGAGAGTGAGCGGGTGGTGAAGCGGTCTATTCCGAGTACGCCGGAATACTGGCGGGTGTGGGCGGTGGCCGATGCGGCGGATGATTCCTGGCTGGGCCTGGTGAACTACCATGACGGGCATGTTCGCAACCGTCGGGCCACGATCGGCTACCTGCTGCATCCCGGCTGGCAGGGGCGCGGGCTGGCGACGGCGGCGGTGGGGGCGCTGGTGGCGCATTGCTTCGGGGCGCTGGGGTTGCACCGGCTGCAGGCGGAGATCCATCCGGACAATGTGGCGTCGCGCGCGCTGGCGGAGCGGTTGGGGTTCCGGTGCGAGGGGTTGATGCGCGGGCGGTTGCGGGTGGGGGAGGCGTGGCGGGATTCGCTGCTTTATGCGCGGTTGAGTGGGGATGGGGTGGTTGGCGCGAAGTGAAAGCGTGGGTCCTTCGCTTCGCTCAGGATGACGGGAGTGGATGGTGGTCGTGGGACGGGGGGATGAGAGGCAGCCGGCGGTTTACATTGCGGCGAGCGGGCGGGGCGGGACTTTGTATGTGGGGGTGACGTCGGACCTGGTGCGTCGGGTGGGGGAGCATCGGGTGGGCGGGGGTGGCGGATTTGCTGCGCGGTATGGGTGCAGGATGCTGGTGTGGTTCGAACAGCATGCCCGGATGGAGGATGCGATCCGGCGCGAGAAACAAATCAAGGGGTGGCTGCGGGCGCGGAAGATCGCGCTCATTCTGGAGGCGAATCCGCTCTGGGAGGATTTGTGGCCTCGGGTGGCGGGGCTGGGTGACGACGACGGGCGTGTGGGTGGGGAAGAAGGAAGCGTGGGTCCTTCGCTTCGCTCAGGATGACGGGGGGGGGCGCACGAAAACGGCGCGAGGGGTGACCCTCGCGCCGTTCTTTCGAATGGGGGTCCGGGGCCTCAGGCCCCGGCGGGTGCAGGGCAGAGCCCTGCCCTTGCTTCCCTTTAGGCGCTCTTCTTGACGATCTCGTCGGCCACGTTGCGGGGCACGGGATCGTAGTGGTGGAACTGCATGGTGAAGCTGGCGCGGCCCTTGGTCATGCTGCGGAGGTCGGAGATGTAGCCGAACATTTCCTTCAGCGGCACGTGGGCGCGGACCATGACGGTGGAGCCGGCCGATTCCTGGTTCTGGATCTGGCCGCGGCGGCGGTTGAGGTCGCCCACGACGTCGCCGACGTGGTCGTTCGGGGTGGTCACCTCGACGTCCATGATCGGCTCCAGGATGATCGGGCTGGCCTTCTTCATGCCTTCGCGGAAGCAGGCCTTGGCGGCGATTTCGAAGGCGAGGGCCGAGGAGTCGACGTCGTGGTACTTGCCGTCCACCAGGGTGTACTTGAAGTCCACCGTCTGGAAGCCGGCGAGCACGCCGGTGTCGGCCTGGACCTTGATGCCCTTTTCGACGGCCGGGATGTATTCCTTCGGGATCGCGCCGCCGACGACCTTGTTCTCGAACACGACGCCGGTGTTGCGCTCGGTCGGCTCGAAGATGATCTTGACTTCGGCGTACTGGCCGGAGCCGCCCGACTGCTTCTTGTGGGTGTAGATCTCGGTGTGCGACTTGGAGATGGTTTCGCGATAGGCGACCTGCGGGGCGCCGACGTTCGCCTGCACGCCGAATTCGCGGCGCAGGCGGTCGATGATGATCTCCAGGTGCAGCTCGCCCATGCCGGACAGGATGGTCTGGCCGGATTCCTGGTCGGTCTTGAGGCGCAGGCTGGGGTCTTCGGAGGCCAGCTTCTGCAGGCCGAGGGTCATCTTCTCGACCGAGTCCTTCGTGGCCGGCTCGACGGAGATGTCGATGACGGGGACCGGGAAGGCCATGCGCTCGAGCACCACGGGGTCGTCCATGGAGGCCAGGGTGTCGCCGGTGGTGGTGTCCTTCAGGCCGACGAAGGCCGCGATGTCACCCGCCGAGACTTCCTTGATTTCCGCGCGCTTGTCGGCGTGCATCTGGAACATGCGGCCGACGCGCTGCTTCTCTTCCTTGGTGGTGTTCATCACCGTGTCGCCGGTACGCAGGGTGCCGGCGTAGACGCGCACGAAGGTGAGGGCGCCGTACTTGTCGTTGATGATCTTGAAGGCGAGGCCGGCGAACGGAGCGTTCGGGTCGGCCTTGATGCGGCGGCGGTCGCTGAACTCGCCGTCTTCCTCGCCTTCCTCGGCGGCGATCGAGATGCCGGGGACGTCGATGGGGGCGGGCAGGTAATCCAGCACGGCGTCGAGCAGGGGCTGCACGCCCTTGTTCTTGAAGGCGGTGCCGCAGAGGACGGGGCGGAAGGCGCCGGTGATGGTGCCGGTCTTGATGGCGCGCTTGAGGGTTTCGATCGCGACGTCACCCTTCTCGAAGTATTCCTCCATGCCGGCGTCGTCCACGGAGAGCGCCGTGTCGAGCAGGTTCTGGCGGGCTTCCTTGGCCTTTTCCATCAGGTCGTCGGGGATCGGGGCGTCGTGGAACTTCGCGCCCAGCTCGCCGCCTTCCCAGATGATGGCCTTCATCTCGATCAGGTCGACGACGCCGATGAACTGGTCTTCGATGCCGATCGGGAGCTGGAGCGGCAGGGCCACGATGTCCAGCTTCTCCTTCAGGGTGTCGAAGGCGCGGTAGAAATCGGCGCCAGTGCGATCGAGCTTGTTGATGAAGATGATGCGCGGGACGTTGTAGCGGTCGGCCAGGCGCCAGTTGGTCTCGGACTGCGGCTGCACGCCGGCCACGCCCTCGATGATGAAGACGGCGCCATCGAGCACGCGCAGGCTGCGGTTCACTTCGATGTTGAAATCGATGTGGCCGGGGGTGTCGATGATGTTGATGCGGTGGTCTTTCCACTCACACGTGACGGCGGCGGAGGTGATGGTGATGCCGCGCTCACGCTCCTGCTCCATGTAGTCGGTGGTGGTGTTGCCATCGTGCACCTCGCCGATCTTATGCGAGACGCCGGTGTAGTACAGGATCCGCTCGGTGGTGGTGGTTTTGCCCGCGTCGATGTGCGCGGTGATGCCGATGTTGCGGATCTTGGACAGATCAGTGGACACGATGGCCTCCATGATGCCCCGGGCGGGGCCGGACTGCTCGGACGGACGATGGGTGCGGACGCTGATACGACGTAGAAAGGCGCGACGGGGCTGTAGCCTCCGCGCGTCCCATCAGGTCGGCCCACCGCCGGCTGGATTGCGGCGTGACATGACTCCCCCGGCGGCGATTTGCAAGCGCGATGTGGGGGGGCTTGCTGCATGGCAGCATATCGGGGGGCGTGGTATTGTTGCGCGGGAGCGCACGGGGGTCGGTTTCGTATGAGCGCGCGGGCGTGGCAGGCGATGAGCCGGTTCGGGCTGGGGCGGCGGGGGGCGGAGGCGCTGCCCGACGATCCCATGGCGTGGCTGGCGGGGCAGCTGGAGGGGGCGGACCCGGCGCTGGCGGTGCCGGCGCGCAGCACGGCCGAGGGGCTGGCGGCGTGGCGCGAGGATATCAGGCGCGGGAATGACGGGGTTTCGCAGTCTCGTATCGTGTTCCAGGAGGATGTTTCGGGGCTGCTGGACTACGTGGCGGTGACGGATGTGCCGTTCCGGGAGCGGCTGGCGTGGTTCTGGGCGAACCATTTCACGGTGAGCCAGCGGCGTGGGGCGGTGGTGCCGGTGGCGAATGCGTTCCTGCGCGAGGCGATCCGGCCGCATGTGACGGGGAAATTCGCCGACATGCTGGGGGCGGTGATGAAGCACCCGGCGATGCTGTTTTATCTGGACAACCAGGACTCGGCGGGGCCGCGGAGTGCGGCGGCGGAGGCGGCGCCGCCGGCGCGGCGGGTGGGGTTGAACGAGAACCTGGCGCGGGAGTGCCTGGAGCTGCACACGGTGACGCCGGCTTCGGGGTATGGGCAGGCCGATGTGGTGCAGATGGCGCTGGTGCTGACCGGGTGGGGCGTGATGCTGCGCGGTGAGGTGCCGGGGGTGCTGTTCCGGCGGCCGCAGCATGAGCCTGGCGAGAAGATGGTGCTGGGGCATCGTGTGCCGGCGGGGCCGGAGGGGCTCGATTCCGTGCTGGGGTTCCTGGCGCGGCATCCGGCGACGCTGCGGAACCTGGCGGTGAAGCTGGTGCGGCATTTCGTGGCCGATGTGCCGCCGGAGCCGGCGGTGGCGAAGGTGGAGCAGGTACTGCGGGAGACGGATGGGGATTTGAAGGCCGCCGCGCTGGCGGTGGCGGGGTTGCCGCAGGCGTGGGAGCCGCAAAGCAAGCTGCGCGGACCGTTCGACTATGTGGTGGCGGTGGTGCGGGCGCTGGATCTGCCGGCGGGGAATCGTCCGCGGTTGCGGGAGGCGGTGGCGGGGCTGGGGCAGGCGGTGATGAATGCGCCGCTGCCGAATGGCTGGCCGGACATGGCGCATGACTGGGCGGGGCCGGAGGCGATGATGCGGCGGGTAGATTTCGCCTGGGGCGTGGCCGGGCGCGGGGCGGGGCTGGAGCCGATGGTGGTGGCGGAGCAGGCGCTGGGGCCGTTGCTGGGCGAGGCGACGCGGGGGGAGATGATGCGGGCGGGGTCCCGGCGCGAGGCGCTGGCGTTGCTGTTCGCGGGGCCGGAGTTTCAGCGGCGATGACGATGAGGATTTCTCGGCGGGGGACGCTGCTGGGGTTGGCGGGGGCGTTTTCGCTCGGGCGGGCTTCGCTGGCGGTGGCGGCGGCGCCGACGGAGAAGCGGCTGGCGGTGGTGGTGTTGCGCGGGGCGCTGGATGGGCTGTCGGCGGTGGTGCCGTATGGCGAGGCGGGGCTTTCGGGGTTGCGCGGTGGGTTGGCGGGGGTGGAGCCCGGCCGCGAGGGGGGCGTGCTGGAGCTTGGCGGGTTCTTCGGGCTGCATCCGGCGCTTTCGGGGCTGCATGGGATGTTCCGCGCCGGCGAGGCGGTGGTGGTGCATGCGGTGGCCGGGTCATGGCGGAACCGGAGCCATTTCGAGGCGCAGGACTGGATGGAGTTCGGCGCCGAGCGGCGGCTGGAGAGCGGGTGGTTGAACCGGGTGGCCGGCGCGTTGGGGGGTGTGCCCGGGAAGGGCGCTGACCTGGCGTTGGCGGTGGGGGGGCTGACGCCGGTGCTGTTGCGCGGGCCGGCGCCGGTGGGGAGTTGGTTGCCGCAGAGCTTCGCGCCGCCAGCAGGGGATTTCTATGCGCGGGTGGCCAGGCTGCATGCGGCAGACCAGGTGACGGGGCCGGCGGTGGCTTCTGGATTGCGCGAGCGGGGGTTCGCGGCGGGGGCGCTGGGTGAGGATCGTCGGCCGGAGCGGTTCGGGTTTCCGGCGCTGGCGGGGGCGGCGGGGCGGATGCTGGCGGCTTCGGACGGGCCGCGGCTGGCGGCGCTGGAGATTGGCGGGTGGGATACGCATGCCAACCAGGCCGATCGGCTGGCGGGGCCGCTGCGGCAGCTGGATTCCGGGCTGGTGGCGCTGCGCGAGGGGCTCGGGGCGGCCTGGGGGCAGACCGTGGTGCTGGTGATGACGGAGTTCGGGCGCACGGTGCGGGTGAACGGCACGCGCGGGACCGATCATGGCACGGGGACGGTGGCCTTCGTGGCCGGCGGCGGCGTGGCCGGGGGGCGCGTGCGTGGGGATTGGCCGGGGTTGGGGGCGGGGCAGCTGTTCGAGGGGCGGGATTTGGCGCCGACGACGGATCTGCGCAGCGTGAGCAAGGGCGTGCTGGCGGATCATCTGGGGCTGCCAGGGGCGGTGCTGGAGCGGGTGTTTCCGGGGAGCCTGGGCGCTGCGCCGATGTCGGGGCTGCTACGGGGCTAGGAGATCGGCGCTGGCGAGGCGGGCGATGCCGGCTTCGGACATGGATTTCCAGGCGGCGGCCAGCGAGTTGTTCAGATCGATGGCGCGGCAGGCATCTTCGACGACGCTGGTGGTGAAGCCGGCGCGGCGGGCGTCGAGCGCGGACCAGGCGACGCAGTAGTCGGTGGCGAGGCCGGCGAGAACGACATTCGTGATGCCTCGGGCGCGGAGCCAGGCGGCGAGGCCGGTGGTGGTGCCGTCGGCTTCGGTGAAGGCGGAGTAGCTGTCCACCTCGGGGTTGCAGCCCTTGCGCAGGATGAGGGTGGCGTGGGGGATGCTGAGGCCCGGGGCGAGGGCGGCGCCTGGGGTGGCCTGGAGGCAGTGGTCGGGCCAGAGGGTTTGGTTGCCGTAGGGGAGGCGGATGGTCTCGAACGGCGTGCGGCCGGGGTGGGCGGAGGCGAAGGAGCGGTGGCCGGCTGGGTGCCAATCCTGGGTGAGGACGACGGTGGAGTACTGGCCGGCGAGGCGGTTGATGAGGGGGATGACGGCGTCGCCATCCGGGACGGCCAGCGCCCCGCCGGGGAGGAAATCCGGCTGGACGTCGATGACGAGGAAGGCGGTGTGGGGCATGGGTTGCATCCTGGCCGGGGGACGGCACCATGGTGGCACGAGTTGGGGCGGCACGAGACGGGGAGATGGGCATGAGCGGGTCGGTGAGCGAGGCGCGGCAGTGGGCGCGGTTGATGGAACTGGCGGAGATCGGCGGGTTCGCGGTGCCGGGGACCGAGGATATCGGCGTGAACCGGCCGTGCCTTTCGGCGCTGGACCGGCAGGCGCGGCGGGTGATGATCGACTGGGCGCGGGCGATCGGCTGCGAGGTGTCGGTGGATGAGGCGGCCAATCTGTTCTTCCGGCGCGAGGGGACGGAGCCCGGCTTGGCGCCGGTGCTGACCGGGAGCCACATGGACACGCAGCCGGAGGGCGGGCGGTTCGATGGGATCTGGGGGGTGGTGGCCGGGCTGGAGGCGCTGACGGCGATGCATGATGCCGGCGTGACGACACGGCGCGCGATCGAGCTGGTGGCGTGGACGAACGAGGAGGGCGGGCGGTTCCGGCCTGGCTGCACCGGGAGCATGAACTGGTCTGGCCACACCAAGCCCGAGGCGTTCCGGGCGATCCTGGATGGGGATGGCGTGACGTATGGCGCGGCGCTGGATGAGCAGCTGGCGCTGGAGGCGGATATTCCGCGGCGGGCTCTGGGCGGCGTTCCGCATGCCTATGTGGAGGCGCATATCGAGCAGGGGCCGATCCTGGAGGCCGAGGGGTTCGATATCGGGGTGGTGACGGGCATCCAGGGCAGCCGGTGGTTCACGGTGACGCTGACCGGGGAGACGGCGCATGCCGGGACGGCACCGCTGCGGGGGCGCCGCGACGCCGTGCAGGACATGGTGCGGGCGATCGTGGCGCTGAACGCGCTGACGGCGGACCCGACGGATACGCTGCGCTTTACCGTGGCGCGGGTGGAGGTTTCGCCGAATACCTCCAACTCCGTGGCGAACCGGGCGACCTTCACGATCGACCTGCGGCATCCGGACAAGGGGGTGCTGGTGGCCAAGGGCGATGCCATGCTGGCGACGATCCGGGGCGCGGTGCGGGATTGCGCGGTGGAGATGGTGGAAAACTTCCACGCCATGCCGGTGCCGTTCGATCCGCTGGTGACCGGGGCGGTGGCCGCGGCGGCGGCGGCGGAAGGGCTGCGGGCGCGGGAGCTGCCATCCGGTGCGTTCCATGATGCGCAGTTCGTGGTGCCGCTGTGCCCGACGGGGATGATCTTCGTGCCGTCGCGCCGCGGGATCAGCCACAACCCGGCGGAGTATTCCTCGCCGGCGCAGCTCGCCGCGGGGGCGCGGGTGCTGACGCGGGTGCTGGAACGGCTGGCGGCATGACGGGCAAGGGCACGCTGCTGGTGGCGGGTGCCACCGGGGCGGCGGCATCGCGGCTGGTGGCGCAGGCGGCCGAGGATGGGTGGCAGGTGGTGGGGTTGTGCCGGACGGCCCGGCCCCCTGCCCCTTCGGTGCGCTATGTCGCGGCGGATCTGGCGGATGCGGCTTCGTGCCGGGCGGCGGTGCAGGCGGCGGCGCCGGGCGGCGTGACGCATGCGGTGTATGCGGCGCGGGCGGCGTTCGGGGAGGGGGGCGTGGAGGATGTGCCGGCCAACCTCGCCATGCTGGATGGGTTGATCGCGGCGGCGGCGGGGCCGGCGTTGCGGCATGTGCACCTGGTGGAGGGGACCAAGTGGTACGGGATGCATATCGGCCCCTACCCTACCCCGGCGCAGGAGGATGACCCGCGGCACATGCCGCCGAATTTCTACTACGACCAGCAGGATCTGCTGGCGACGCGGGCGGCTGCCGGCGGGTGGGCGTGGTCGGCGAGCCGGCCTTCCTTCATCGTGGATGTGGCACCGGGGCGGGCGCGGAACTTGGCCTCCACGCTCGGCGCCTATGCGGCGCTCTGCCGGGAGTTGGGCGTGGCGCTGGATTTTCCCGGCAGTGGGGCGTCGTTCCGGTCGTTGAGCGAGGTGACGGATGCCGGCCTGCTGGGGCGGGCGGTGCTGTGGATGCTGGAGGCGCCCGGCGCAGCCAACAGGGCGTTCAATGTGACCAATGGGGATGTGTTTCGCTGGGAGCGGCTGTGGCCCCGGCTCGCCGAGGCGTTCGGGGTGCGGTGCGGGATTGTGCGGCCGATGAAGCTTTCCGCCTGGATGGCGGATAAGGGGCCGGTATGGGACCGGATCGGGGCCGGGTTGCCTCTGGCGGAGGTGGCGCGGTGGGATTTCGCCGACTTCGTGTTCGGGCTGGAGCACGATCTGTTCGCCTCTACCACGCGGCTGCGGCAGGCGGGGTTCGGGGAGTGCCTGGACAGCATCGACCTGCTGCTGGAGCAGATCGGGGCCTATCGGCGAGTGGGCGTTTTGCCGGGCTGACCCCGCGAGGGGTGATTCTTCATCAATCCTTCTTCTGCCCTGGTTGAAGTGTGGGCACGGCCGGGGGCCGCGGCTGATACGATTGTAGGCGGTTCACTTTCGGGGCGGGCATGGCGCAGCAGTACGACTACGACCTGGCGGTGATCGGATCGGGCCCGGCGGGGCAGCGGGCGGCGATCCAGGCGGCGAAGCTGGGGCGGCGGGTGATCGTGATCGAGCGGCACGACGTGGTGGGCGGGGTGTGCATCAACACCGGCACCATTCCCTCCAAGACGCTGCGCGAGGCGGTGCTGCATCTTTCCGGCCATCGGGAGCGCGGGGTGTATGGCGCCTCCTATGCGGTGAAGCGGAACATCACCATGGCGGATCTGCATTTCCGCACCGGGCATGTGGTGCGCCACGAGATCGACGTGATCCGCCACCAGCTGATGCGCAACCGGGTGGACATGGTGGCGGGCACGGCGCGGTTCGCCGATGCGCACACGCTGCATGTGGCGCGCGGCGACGGGCATGGGCACGAGCAGGTTTCCGCCGAGAAGATCGTGATCGCCGTGGGCACCGAGGCGACGCGCAGTGCCACGATCCCGTTCGACGGGCAGAGCGTGCTGATCAGCGACGATATCCTGGACCTGAAGGAGATGCCGCGCACGCTGGCGGTGATCGGGGCCGGGGTGATCGGCATCGAATACGCCACCATGTTCGCGACCCTGGGGGTGCGGGTGACGCTGGTGGACAAGCGCGACCGGCTGCTGCCGTTCATCGACCGGGAGATCACCGACAACCTCGCCTACCACATGCAGCACAACTGGATCACGCTGCGGCTGGGCGAGGAGGTGCGCAGTATCGAGACGGTGGAGGAGGCGCGCGGGACGCGGGTGCGGATCACGCTGGCTTCCGGCAAGCAGGTGGTGAGCGAGAAGGCGCTGTATTCGATCGGGCGCACCGGGGCGACGCGGGAGCTGGACCTGGCGGCGGCGGGGCTGCAGCCGGATTCGCGCGGGCGGCTGGCGGTGAACGAGACCTATCAGACGTCTCAGCCGCATATCTATGCGGTGGGCGATGTGATCGGGTTTCCCTCGCTCGCCTCCACCTCCATGGAGCAGGGGCGGATGGCGGCGTGCCATGCCTTCGGCGTGACAGCGGACAGCATGGCGGGGCTGTTCCCGTATGGGATCTACACCATCCCCGAGATCTCCACCGTGGGGCGCAACGAGGAAGAGCTGACGGCGGCGGGCGTGCCCTATGAGATCGGCAAGGCGAACTACAAGGAAATCGCGCGCGGGCAGATCCTGGGGGACAATGCCGGGCTGCTGAAGCTGATCTTCCATCGCGAGACGCGGGCGCTGCTGGGGGTGCACATCATCGGCGAAGGGGCGAGCGAGCTGGTGCATATCGGCCAGGCGGTGCTGGCGCATGGCGGGACGGTCGATTACTTCGTGGACAATGTGTTCAACTATCCGACGCTGGCAGAGGCCTATAAGACGGCGGCGTTTGATGGGATTAATCGGTTAGGATAAGCAAGCGGTTCTTTTTTGAAAAAAAGAACCAAAAAACTTTTGGGACTTGGGGCGGGCCCCTCCGCACCAGACGAATGACGTCTTTTTTTCTTCAGAAAAAGCAAGATTCTTAGATTACCTTCCCATCCTCCATGGCGACGATCCGGTCCGCGATATCGAGGATGCGGGGGTCGTGGGTGACCAGCAGGATGGGCACGCCGCGCTGGCGGGCGAGGTCGGTGAGGAGGCGGACGACGTCCTGGCCGGATTGGCGGTCCAGCGCGGCGGTGGGTTCGTCGGCGAGGACGAGGCCGGGGCGGGCGGCCAGGGCGCGGGCGACGGCGACGCGTTGGCGTTGGCCGCCGGAGAGCTGGCCGGGGAGGCTTTCGGTTTTGTCGGCGAGGCCGACGGCTTCGAGCATCTCGCCGGCGCGGGCGAGGCGGGTTGCTTCGGAGGAGGCGGGATCGAGTTCCAGCGCCATGGCGACGTTCTGGCGCGCGGTGAGGAAGCCGAGCAGGTTGTGCTGCTGGAAGATGAAGCCGATGCGGCGGCGGAGCGCCACGCGCTGGGATTCGGTGGCGCCCATGAGCTGCTGGCCGAGGACGGTGCAAGCGCCGGACTGCATGGCGCGCAGGGCGCCCACGAGGGTGAGCAGCGTGGTCTTGCCGCTGCCGGAGGGGCCGGTGAGCAGGACGATCTCGCCTTCCGCGATGGTGAGGTCGACCTCGCGCAGCACCGGGCGGTCGCCTTTTTCGTAGGTGTAGGAGACCCCGGAGAGGGTGATGGGGGGCGGCATCTAGAACATGTCCGCGGGGTTGGCTTCGCCCAGCTTGCGCATGGCGAGCAGGCCGGCGATGGCGCACATGGCGAAGATCATACCGAAGACGGACAGGGCGCGGGCGGCTTCCATGCCGAGGGGGAGGAGCGTGGCTTTCGCCACCACGCTGTAGAGGGCGGTGGAGCCGAGGAAGCCCGGGATGAAGCCGAACAGGGCGAGCAACAGCGCGGCGGCCATGACGACGAGGCGGAGATAGTGGTTGGAATAGCCGATGGCCTTCAGCGTGGCGTATTCCTTGAGATGGGTGGCGATGTCGCTGAACAGGATCTGGTAGACGATCACCATGCCGACGATGAGGCCCATCAGGCTGCCGAAGCCGAAGATGAAGCCGATGGGGGTGCCGTTCTCCCAGTAGCTGCGCTCCCACGCGATCAGCTCCGCGCCGGTGAGGACGGTGACATCGGGGGGCAGGATGGCGGACAGGCGCTGCTTCACCGCCTGGGCGTCCACGCCGGGCTTGAGGCGGATGGCGACGAGGTCCGTCTTGCTCGGCTGGCGTTCCTTGACGATGCGGCGGAAGTTGGTCTCGGTCATCACCGCGTTGCCGTCGGCGCCGAAGCTGGTGCCGAGCGAGACGGCGCCGACAATCAGCATGGCGCGGCCGCCCACCTCCACCTCGAACGGGCCGGATTGCTCCAGGCGGGCGGCGATGGGGCCGAATTCGGGGCGGGAGCGGCGGTCGAAGGCGATGGTGTCGATGCGCTTCAGGGCATGGGTGAGGGAGTCCAGGCCCTGGAAGCTGACGGCGCCGGCTTCCGGGTCGAAGCCGATCAGCTGGATGGTGCGCTGGCGGCCGGTGTCTGGGTTCCGGAACTTGGTTTGGGCCAGGTAGATCGGCACGGAGAGGGCGACATCGGGGTCGGCGAGGACCTGGCTGGCGCGGACGCGGGCGACGGGTTCCGGGCGGAACATCACCAGGGTGAGGGGGTTGATGAGGAACAGCTCGCCCTGGAGCGCACGGGGGAGGTTGGAGGCGCTTTCGAACAGGGCGGCGCGGAAGCCGAGCTGCATGAAGACGAGGACGCAGGCGAAGGTGACGCCGGCGATGGCCGAGACAAGGCGGGCGCGGTTGCTGAGCAGCTGGCGCCAGGCAAGGCGGGCGGCGAGGGCGGCGATCATTGTTGTGCAGGCGGGATGGCGACCTGGACCTGCATGTTCACGCGGCGCATCAGCGCGCGGCGGCCGTCCTCGGCGAGGGTGAGGCGGACCTCCACCGTGCGGGCATCGGTGGCGGCGACCGGGTCCGTGCCGGCCAGGGTGGTGCGGCGGACCTGCCAGCCGATCTCGCGGAGTGTGGCGACATAGCGGGTGGCGGTGCCGGGCACGATGATCTCGGCCTGGGCACCCAGGCGCAGGCGCGGGACGTCGGTTTCATAGACGTCGGCCACGACATCCAGCGCATCGAGGTCGGCGAGGTCGAGCAGGCCGTCGGCGCCTAGCTGGTCTCCGGGGCGGGCGTAGATGCGCAGGATGGTGCCGGCGATGGGGGCGGCGATGCGGGAGAGGGCGGCATCGGCGCGGGCCTTGGCGAGGGCGGCCTCGGCGCTGGCGCGGCGGGCCTGGGCGATGGCGAGGTCCTCGGCGCGGGGGGATTCCAGGGTTTCGAGCACGGCCTCGGCCTCGCGGCGGGTGGCGCTGGCGCGGTCGGCGGCGAAGCGGGCGCGCTCGGCGCCGGCGCGGGTGCCGGCGCCGCCGGGGACGAGGGTTTCCTGGCGGCCGGCCTCGCGGCGGGCGTTCTCCTCATCGGCGCGCAGGGCGGCGATGCGGGCCTGCTGGGCGGTGATCTCGCTGTTTCGCCCGCCGGCGGCGACGCGGGTGAGGTTGGCCTGGGCCTCGGCCAGCGCGGCTTCCGCCTGGGCCAGGGTGGCGTCTTTCTGGGCGGCGTCGGCGAAGGTGGCGAGGAGCTGGCCGGCGGCGACACGGTCGCCTTCCTGGACCAGCAGGGATTCGATTCGGGTGACGGCCATGCCGCCGGGATGGGTGAGGCGGCGGACGCGCGAGGCGGGCTCGATGCGGCCGAGGGCGCCAACGCCCATGGGGGCCGCGATGGCGGCGGCCGTGGCGGGAGCGGTGGGGGCGGGGCGGGCGAGGGCCCACCAGGCACCGGCGGCGAGGAGCAGCAGCAAAGGCAGCAGCAGGGCGACGCGTCGCTGGGTCATGCGCCAGGATGTGGCCAGACTTGGCCGGGCTTCAATCCCGCTTGGGGCCGCGGCGGCGGCGCAGGAGGGCTAGGCCGCCCGCGCCGGTGGCGAACAGGGCGAGGCTGGCGGGCTCCGGCACCGTGGTGGTGAAGCTGTTCAGCAGGGTGCTGCTGCCGGAGAAGGGGCGGTAGTGGAGTTCGCCATTGCCGTTGTAGCTCTTGGCGAAGAGGCCGCCTTCGATCGGGTTGGAGTTGGAAACGGCGGCCAGGGGGGCGATGACGGTGCCCTGGATGCCGGTGGAGCCGAAATCGATGCTGGTGGCGTTCTCGAAGTTCCAGATCACCTTGTCACGCCAGGCGGCGCCGTTCTGCCAGTTGGGCTGGGCGCTGTAGTTGCCGGTGACGTTGATGATGACGGTGCCGGCGCCGTTGGGGTTGACGGAGAGCGAGGGGTAGGAGCCGAGCAGGCTGGCCGAGATGTCGATGACGGCGACGTTGGCGACGCCGTTCACGGTGGCGGGGGTGGCGGTGATGACGGCGTTGTTGCTGCCGGGGGCCGGGAAGGAGCCGGGCGACGTGGTGGCGGTCAGGTTCGACAGGCCGGTGGAGAGGGTGGTGATCTGGCCCCACATCGCGCTGGCAGTGGCGGGGAAGCTGGCGTTGTAGGTGACGCTGGCCGCGCCCGAGAAGCTGCCGCCGCTGGCGGCCCCCACGCGCACGTTGAGGCCGTTGGCGTTGTAGGTGGCGCCGGCGGCGCTGCCATAGATATTGACCGAGCCGAAGCCGGACAGCGTGACGCCGAGCGGGATGCCGAGGTTGAAGACGCTGGCGCTGCCCGAGAGGTTGCCGCCGACGACGAAGGGGCCCTCCACGTCGTGGTTGGTATTGAAGTTGCCCTGGGTGAAGGCGTTGAAGCCGGAGACGATGGCCGAGGCGGAGGGGGTTGATTGGGCCTGGGCTGCGGCAGGCAGCGCGAGCGATGCGGCGAGAAAGGCGGCGAGGGCGAGGCGCATGGTGGGAAATGTCCCGGTGAGCGGATGAAATGTCTGGGTCGGTCTGCGATCGGCTGGGCGGCATGTAGCGCGGCGGCCGCAGGCATTCCATGAGATTATCGAGATGGATGGTTACAATCTGGTGAGCGGCGTTCATTGGGACCGGACTTGCCTTGGCGGCCGGGTTGGGCCATATGCCGCCCCGCCGGTGGCGTGGCTGCCGGTAATTCGCACGCGGGGCACCTTTCCTCCCTGACTAAGGGACGGAATCCGGTGCCGCAAGGCAATGCCCCGCGGAGGTTCAACCGGATACGAGGAAAGGAGCACGCCGATGGCGATGCCCGATTTCACCCTGCGCCAGCTGCTTGAGGCCGGCGTTCACTTCGGCCACCACACCCGCCGCTGGAACCCGGCCATGGCGCCGTACATCTTCGGCATCCGCAACCAGGTGCACATCCTGGACCTGCAGCAGACCGTGCCGATGCTGGACCGTGCGCTGCGCGCCCTGCGCGACGTGACCGCGGCCGGCGGGCGCGTGCTGTTCGTGGGCACCAAGCGGGCGGCAGCCGAATACATCGCCGATTCCGCCACGCGCTGCGGCCAGTACTACGTGAACCACCGCTGGCTGGGCGGCATGCTGACCAACTGGAAGACCATCACGGGCAGCATCAAGCGCCTGCGCCAGATGGAAGAGCAGCTGGCCGGCAACATCGAGGGCCTCACCAAGAAAGAGGTGCTCGACATGACCCGCGACCGCGAGAAGCTTGAGCGCTCGCTGGGCGGGATCAAGGAGATGGGCGGTCTGCCGGACATCCTGTTCATCATCGACACGAACAAGGAGAAGCTGGCGGTTGAGGAAGCCAACAAGCTGGGCATTCCGGTGATCGCTATCCTGGACAGCAACTCCGACCCCAAGGGCGTGACCTACCCGATCCCCGGCAACGACGACGCGATCCGCGCCATCACGATGTACTGCGACCTGGCCGCGGGCGCGGTGCTGGACGGGATCAGCGCCGAGATGATGGCCTCTGGCCGCGACATCGGCGCCTCTGAGGACCTGCCGATCGAGGCGATGCCCGCTGAGGCTGTTGGTGCAGCCGAAGTGGCCGCGCCGGCCGCCGACTGACCCTGACGACTGGCTGAAACCGGGCCGGCGGAGTGCCGCTGGCCCGGACAGCCATGAACCCGGATTGTCATGGAAGTGCGCTTGATCGCGCGGCGCCGCTATGGCGCCTGTGGCGGTCGCGCAAAGACCGAGGAGAGATCGAGATGGCCGAAATCACCGCCGCCCTGGTGAAGGATCTGCGCGAGCGCACCGGCGCCGGCATGATGGACTGCAAGAAGGCCCTGGTTGAGAACGGCGGCGACATGGAAGCCGCGATCGACTGGCTGCGCAAGAAGGGCCTTTCCAACGCCGCCAAGAAGTCTGGCCGCGTGGCCTCCGAGGGCTTGGTGGGCGTGGCCTCCGGCCCGCAGCGCGCCGCCATGGTGGAAGTGAACGCCGAGACCGACTTCGTGGCGCGCAACGACACCTTCCAGGCTTTCGTGGCCGAAGTGGCCAAGGTGGCGCTGGCGGTGGGCGAGGACATCGAGGCGATCAAGGCCGCGCCGTACCCCGGCACCGGGCGCAACGTGGGCGAGGAGCTGACGCACCTGGTGGCCACGATCGGCGAGAACATGAACATCCGCCGCGCCTGCGTGCTGACGGTGAGCCAGGGTGCGGTGGCGACCTACATGCACTCCTCGGTGAAGCCGGGCCTGGGCAAGATCGGCGTTCTGGCGGCCGTACAGGGCCCCGGCGAGATCGCGGTGCTGGAGACGCTGGGCCGGCAGATCGGCATGCACGTGGCGGCCACGAGCCCGGAGGCGCTGGACACCAGTGCGGTGGACCCCGCCGCGCTGGAGCGCGAGAAGGCGGTGTTGACCGAGCAGGCGCGGGCTTCCGGCAAGCCGGACAACATCATCGAGAAGATGGTGGAAGGCCGCATCCGCAAGTACTACGAGGAAGTGGTGCTGCTGGAGCAGGTTTGGGTGCATGACGGCGAGAGCCGCGTGAAGGCCGTGGTGAAGAAGGCCGGCGCCGAGCTGATCGGCTTCGCCCGCTTCAAGCTGGGCGATGGCATCGAGAAGGCCGCCGGCGACTTCGCCGCCGAGGTGAAGGCCGCCGCCGGGGTGGGCTGACGCCCCCTGCCCTTCCGCCGGTGGCCTTGTTTGGGGCCGCCGGCAAGCCTACCCTTGACCGAGACTGAATACGCCGCCGAGTCGGCCCCCTGCCAGGAGTTGCTCCAGTCTGGAGTTGTTCCAGGGGCGGCCCGGCGGCGTCTTCTTGCGGCCGCATTGCCCCCGACAGGACGCCCCGAGGACCGACGATGAGCTATCCCCTCACCTACAAGCGTGTGCTGCTCAAGGTGTCGGGCGAGGCGTTGATGGGCAGCCGCGAGTTCGGGCTGGACAACGACACGGTCGCGGCGATCGCGG
Organism: Rhodospirillales bacterium; assembly: GCA_947460455.1. Classification (GTDB taxonomy): domain Bacteria; phylum Pseudomonadota; class Alphaproteobacteria; order Acetobacterales; family Acetobacteraceae; genus CAMDGX01. The sequence goes on from CANHKG010000077.1 coordinate 17,629, forward strand.
CCGACATCTCTGCCGTGGTGGAGATGGGCGCCGAGGTATGCCTGGTGATCGGCGGCGGCAACATCTTCCGCGGCATCTCCGGTGCCTCCCAGGGCATGGATGCGGCGCAGGCGCACTACATGGGCATGCTGGCCACCGTGATGAACGCGCTGGCGATGCAGGCGGCGCTGGAAAAGATCGGGGTTGCCACGCGCGTGCAGAGCGCCATTCCGATGGCCAGCGTGTGCGAGCCGTATATCCGCAGGCGCGCGATGCGGCACATGGAGAAGGGCCGCGTGGTGATCTTCGCGGCCGGCACGGGCAACCCGTTCTTCACCACCGATACCGGGGCGGCATTGCGGGCGGTGGAAATGGGATGCAACGCGCTGCTGAAGGGCACGCAGGTGGACGGGGTGTATTCCGCCGATCCGCGCAAGGTATCGGGCGCCGAGCGGTTCGACACGCTGACCTATCACGACGTGCTGGCACGGGACCTGAAGTTCATGGACGCGGCGGCGATCAGCCTGGCGCGGGAGAACGGGGTGCCGATCATCATCTTCAACATCCGCGCGCCGGGCGCCTTCGCGGCGGTGATGCGCGGCGAGGGCAAGTTCACCACCGTGGTGGAACCGCACTGAGGCCGGGTGCTCGCGTGCCCCACTGGTGCGACCTGGGCTCGCGGTGATAGAGCGTAGCCGGTTAGCGGATTGATTTGTCGGGGGCATCCCCGGGGAGGATGGCGTGGCGACCGATCTGAACGAGCTGAAGCAGGACCTGACGCGCCGCATGGATGGCGCGCTGGAGACGCTGCGGCGCGATTTCGCCGGGCTTCGCACCGGGCGCGCGAGCCCCGCGCTGCTGGAGCCGGTGCGCGTGGAGGCCTATGGCAACGAGGTTCCGCTGACCCAGTGCGGCACGATCTCGGTGCCCGAGGCGCGCATGCTGACGGTGCAGGTATGGGACCGCGGCCTGGTGAACAACGTGGTGAAGGCGATCCGCGATGCCGGGCTCGGGCTGAACCCGGCCAATGACGGGCAGATCGTGCGCGTGCCGATCCCGATGCTGACCGGCGAGCGGCGCACGGAGCTGGCCAAGCTGGCGGCCAAATATGGTGAGAACGCCAAGGTGGCGGTGCGCGGCGTGCGGCGCGACGGCATGGAGCAGATCAAGGCGCTGGAAAAGAAGGCCGTGATCAGCAAGGACGACGAGAAGCGCTGGTCGGACGAGGTGCAGAAGCTCACCGACGACTATGTGAAGCGGATCGACGTTTCCCTGTTGGACAAGGACAAAGAGATCAAGCAGGTCTGAGGCGCATCGCGATGGTCATGCGCACGCCGCTTTCGGGAAGTGCGGCCGAGGCCGCCGAGGTGGCGCCGCGGGCGGCCGGAGCGACGGTGCCGGCGCATGTGGCCATCATCATGGACGGCAACGGGCGCTGGGCGTCTCGCCGCGCGCTGCCGAAGGTGGCCGGGCACCGGGCCGGGGTGGAGGCGGTGCGGCGCACGATCCGCTGCGCGATGGAGGCCGGCGTGGGCTGGCTCACGCTGTATGCCTTCAGCAGCGAGAACTGGCGCCGGCCGGCGGGCGAGGTTTCGGACCTGACGGGCCTGCTGCGGCATTTCCTGCGCAACGAGGTGGCGGAGCTGGACCAGGCCGGGGTGCGGCTGCGGGTGATCGGCGACCGGGCGCGGTTCGACCGTGACATCCAGGTGGAACTGGAGGCGGCGGAGCGGCGCACTTCGGGGAACACCAAGCTGACCCTGGTGGTGGCACTTTCCTATGGCGGGCGGGCCGAGATCGTGGCCGCGGCGCGGGCGGTGGTGGAGGCGGCGCTGGCCGGGCGGCTGGACCCTGCGGCGTTGACCGAGGACGGGTTCGCGGGGCTGCTTTCCACCGCCGGGATTCCCGACCCGGACCTGATCATCCGCACCTCCGGCGAGCAGCGGCTGTCGAACTTCCTGCTGTGGCAATCGGCCTATGCCGAGCTGGTGTTCCTGGACGTGCTGTGGCCGGATTTCGCGGCGGCGCATTTCGACGAAGCTCTGGCCGAGTTCAACCGCCGGGAGCGGCGGTTCGGTGCGCGCCCTGGCTGAGCCGATGCCCCCGGTGCGGCCGGCGGCTGGCGGGTCTCGCTGGGCCGATCTGGGGCCGCGGGCGCTGTCGGCGGCGGTGATGCTGCCGCTGGCGCTGTATTGCCTGTTCGCCGGCGGCTGGGCGTGGAATGCGATGGTGCTGGCGGCCACCGTGGCGCTGCTGTGGGAATGGTGGCGCATGTGGCGCCACGGCCCGGAGCCGCGCCCTGCCCTCTCGCTGCTGGCCGGCTGGGGCTACATGCTGGCGGGTGCGGCATCGCTGCACTGGCTGCGCGCGGATACGGCCGTGGGGCTGATGGATGTGCTGTTCCTGCTGGTGGTGGTGTGGAGCAGCGATATCGGCGCCTACCTGGCCGGGCGGGTGATCGGCGGGCCGAAGCTGGCGCCGCGGATTTCGCCGGGCAAGACGTGGTCTGGCGCGCTGGGCGGGCTGGTGGCGGCGATGCTGGTGGGGCTGCTGGTATCTCGCCATTTCGCGCCCGGGCCGGTGGCGCATGTGCTGCTGGTGGCCGGCGTGCTCTCCGTGGCCTCCATGCTCGGCGACCTGCTGGAGAGCGCGTGCAAGCGGCATTACGGCGTGAAGGATTCAAGCCGGTTGATCCCAGGCCATGGCGGGGTGTTCGACCGGCTGGACGGGGTGCTGGCGGCGGCGCCGGTGGCCGTGGCGGTGGCATTGGCGCTCGGACCGGGGGTGGAGTTGTGGCGGTGACAGGGGTGCGCAGCGTTTCCGTGCTGGGCAGCACCGGCAGCATCGGCACGCAGACGATCGATCTGCTGGCGGCCGAGCCCGGGCGCTATCGCGTGGTGGCGCTGGCGGCGGGGCGCAATGCGGGGCTGCTGGCGGCGCAGGCGAAGCAGCTGGGGGCGGAGGTGGCGGTGCTGGCCGACCCCGCCGGCTATGCCGAGCTGCGCGCGGCGCTGGCCGGCACGGGAATCCGCGCCGAATGCGGGCCGGATGCGGTGGCGGCGGCCGGGGCGCTGGGCGCCGACTGGACGATGGCGGCGATCACCGGGGCGGCGGGGCTGGCCTCCACGCTTGCGGCAATCCGCCGGGGTGGCGTGGTGGCGCTGGCCAACAAGGAGGCGCTGGTTTGCGCCGGCGAGGTGATGCTGGCGGCGGTGCGCGCGCATGGCGCCACGCTGCTGCCGGTGGACAGCGAGCACAACGCCATCTTCCAGAGCATGGCCGACGGCAATCGCGGCGGGATCGAGAAGATCGTGCTGACCGCCAGTGGTGGCCCGTTCCGCACTGCCAGCCGCGAGGAGATGGCGCGCGCCACCCCGGAGGCGGCGCTGCGCCACCCCGTGTGGTCCATGGGTGCGAAGATCAGCATCGACAGTGCCACGATGATGAACAAGGCGCTGGAGGTGATCGAGGCGGCGCGGCTGTTCGCCCTGCCGAGCGAGCGGATCGAGGTGCTGGTGCATCCGCAATCCGTGGTGCACGGGCTGGTGCACTACAGCGACGGCAG
>CANHKG010000078.1 GCA_947460455.1 Rhodospirillales bacterium
CAGCATGGGCGGGGGGCGGCGGAAGGAAGCAAGGCCAGGGCTCTGCCCTGGACCCGCCAGGGACCTGAGGTCCCTGGACCCACATGAGTTCCGCCTTCGGCGGGGAGGGGCCGTCGAGGCGGTGGAGAGACCCGGGCGGCCCCTCCCCGCCGAAGGCGGAAGCTGATGTGGGTCCAGGGACCTCAGGTCCCTGGCGGGTCCAGGGCAGAGCCCTGGCCTTCCTTCCTCCCGCCCCCCCTGCCCCATGCCTAGTAGCCTTCGTCCAGTCGCAGCAGCGGGAAGGCGCTGTGGACGTGGGGGGTTGTGACGGAGGGGGCGGGGTGCAGGTGGGCTCGGGTGAGGGCGGCGAAGTTGGGGGCGCCGACGAGGCCGAGGGCCAGGGTGACTTCGTCTTCCAGCAGTTCCAGCAGGCGCACCACGCCGTCCGCGCCGTCGGCGGCCAGGCCGTAGAGGTAGAGGCGGCCGATGATCACCAGGTCCGCACCCATGGCGATGCCTTTGACGATATCGGTGCCGCGGTTGAAGCCGCCATCGACATAGACCTTGGCGCGGCCGGCGACGGCTTGCACGACTTCGGGCAGCACATCGAAGGAGCCGCGGCCGTGGTCGAGCTGGCGGCCGCCGTGGTTGGAGACGTAGACGACGTCCACCCCGTGTTCCACGCAGAGGGCGGCATCTTCGGCGGTGGCGATGCCTTTGACGATGAGCGGGATCTTGTGGCGGGCCTTGAAGACCTCGACATTTTTCCAGTTCAGGCCGGCTTGGAATTCCATGCCGGAGTTGCGGGCTTGCCAGGGCTTGCGGAAGCGCTTGGCGATGTCGCGCTCGCGGCGGGAGAGGTGGGCGGTGTCGACGGTGAGGCAGAAGGCGTCGTAGCCGGCATCGACGGCGCGGGCGACGTGGTCGCCGATCCAGTCATCGTCGCCGCGGACATAGAGTTGGAACACCTTGGGGCCGCGGCCGGACTTGGCAATGGTTTCCAGGCCCGGCTGGGTGACGGAGGAGACGAACATCGGCACGCCGTATTCGCCGGCGGCCTTGGCCACGGTGGCGCCGCCGCCGGCCTCGAAGGATTCAAGCGAGCCGACAGGGGCGAGGCCGACGGGCAAGCGGATCTGCTTGCCGAAGAAGCCGTGGCTGGTGTCGATGTTGGAGACGTCCACCAGGGTGCGCGGGCGGAAGGCCATGCTGTCCAGCGCCTGGCGGTTGCGGGCGAGGGTGGTTTCGGTTTCCGCGCCGCCGATCAGGTAGTCCCAGATGAAGCGGTTGAGCTTCAGGTTCGCGGCCTTGATGAACTCGTGCAGGTTCTGGAATTCGTGGTCGATATTGGTGCGGGCCATGCCAGTCCTCGTGCGCGCGTCTGTGTTCGGGCGTGAGTTTGTGACAGGCTGACACCGGAGCGGCAAGGGACGGAGATGGCCATGGGCGGGCTGCGGATTGTGGGCGAGGGGCGCGATTTCCTGGGCGAAGGCCCGGTGTGGTGCGAGCGGGAGCAGGCGCTGTACTGGGTGGATATTCGCGCCCCGGCGGTGCGGCGGCTGGACAAGGCCGGCCAGGTGACGAGCTGGGCGATGCCGGAGCCGGTGGGCTCGCTGGCGTTGCGGGAGAAGGGCGGCATTCTGGTGGCGCTGAAATCGGCGCTGAGCGTGTTCGACCCGGCGACCGGGGCGGTGGAAAAGATCGCCGATGCGCCGGGGCATCATGCCGGGCTGCGCTTCAATGATGGCAAGTGCGACCGGCAGGGGCGGTTCTGGGTGGGCACGATGTTCGCCGAGACACCGGGCACGCCGGGGTTCCTGTATCGGCTGGATGGCACCGGGTGTGCGGCGGTGCTGGATCAGATCGGGATTCCGAATTCGCTGTGCTGGTCGCCGGATGGGCGCACCATGTATTTCACCGACAGCCCGAAGCGGGTGATCTGGGCGTTCCCCTACGACCCCGCCACGGGTGCGATCGGCGAGCGGCGGGTGTTCGCGAGCCTTTCGGCCCCGATGGTGGGCGATGGGGCGACGGTGGATGCCGAGGGCTATCTGTGGAGCGGCAACTATGGCGGCTGGCGGGTGACGCGGTTTGCGCCCGATGGCAGCGTGGACCGTGTGATCCCGTTGCCGGCCAGCAACATCACCAGCTGCGCCTTTGGTGGGCCCGGGCTGGGAACGCTGTATATTACTTCGGCTTTCCAGAACCTGAGCGACGAACAGCGGGCGAAGCAGCCGGCGGCGGGGGCGTTGTTTGCCATCGACGTGGGCGTGCGCGGGCTGCCGGAAGCGCGGTTTGCCTATTAGTATTATCCCCAGGGGTGGGCGCAGGTCATCTATTCTTAACAGACATCTGGCGTGATCCGGGTTCCGGCCGTCGTCGCAGGGCCGCGACGAACAACGGCCCGCGGGCCCGGAGACCCAGATGCCCCCTGCCCCCCTGCCGAAGAACGAAGCCGACCGCCTTGCCGACCTGCATTCCTTCGCGATCCTGGACACCGCGGCGGATGCCGCGATCGATGAGGTGGTGCGGCTGGCGGCACGGCTGAGCGGCTGCCCGATTGCCCTGGTCTCCCTGGTGGACCGGGAGCGGCAGTGGTTCATGGCCCGCACAGGGTTGGAGGCGCAGGAGACACCGCGCGACGGGGCGCTGTGCGCCCACGCCATTCTTACCCCCACCCAGCCACTGGCGGTGGAGGACGCGGCGCAGGACCCGCGCTTCGTCGATTCCGCGCTGGTAACCGGGGAGCCGCACGTGCGGGCCTATCTCGGCGTGCCGCTGGTGAGCACCGGCGGCCATGCGCTGGGCACGCTGTGCGTGATCGACCGCACGCCGCGCCGCCACGATGCCGAAACGGTGCAGGCGCTGGAGGTGTTGGCGCGCACCGTCACCTCCAACCTGGAGCTGCGCCGCGCCCTGCGCCAAAGCCGGGAGATGGCGCTGACCGATGCGCTGACCGGGCTGCCCAACCGCCGGGCGCTGGAGCATCGGCTGGCGGAGGAGCTCGCCCGCGGCGGGATGCTGGCCGCGGTGATCCTGGACCTGGACTATCTGAAGCAGGTGAACGAGGCGGGGGGGCACGCCGCGGGCGATGCGCTGCTGCGCGCCACGGCCGAGCGGCTGCGCGCCGCGGTGCGCCCCGGGGATATCGTGGCCCGCACCGGTGGCGACGAATTCGCCGCCATCCTGCTGGGCCTGACGGACGAGGCCCAGGCGCGCGCCGCGGCCGCGCGCATTTCCGCCGCCCTGCGCACCCCTGTTTCCCATGATGAATACCTGCTGCCGGCCGGGGCCACGCTGGGGGTGGCGCTCTCCACCCTCTGGGAGAGCAATGGCGACATGCTGTTGCGGGCCGCCGATGCGGCGCTGGTGCAGGCCAAGCGCGACGGGCGCGGCAGCATCGGCTGGTCTGGCCCGGAGGATGCGGCGAAGCTGCTGCGCCGCGCCCTGGTGCTGCGCGCCTTCGATGCGGCCGGCAACGGCGAATGCCTGGCTGGCGTGCGGGCATTCCTGCAGCCGATCGTGGCGCTGGGCGCGCAGGCCGGCGCGGCGCCGGTGATTGCGATGGAGGCGCTGGCGCGCTGGTCTCACCCGGAGTTGGGGGAGGTGCCGCCGGCCGAGCTGCTGTCGATCATCGGGCCGGAGCGGACAATGCGCCTGGGGGCGGCGGTGCGCACCAAGGCCCTGGCGGCCATGGCGGCGATGCGCCAGCGCGACCTGCCGGTGGGGCGTCTGGCGCTGAACCTTTCGGCGGGTGAGGTGGAGCGCGAGGATATCGCCGCCAGCCTGGCCGCCCAGGTGGCACGCGCCGGCCTGTCGCTGCGCGACGTGGAGATCGAGATCACCGAGGAAGTGCTGCTGGAACGCGTGAGTGACGCCACGCTGCAGCAACTGGCCGCGCTGCGCGGGCGCGGGGCGCGGCTGGTGCTGGACGATTTCGGCACCGGCAATTCTGGCCTCTCCCAATTGCTGCGCCTGCCACTGGATGCGGTGAAGCTGGACAAGCGCTTCGTGCAGGGCCTCGGCCTGGACAGCCGCGCGGAAGAGATCGTGCGCGCCACCATCTCCCTGGCGCATGGGCTGGGGCTGGAAGTGGTGGGCGAAGGCGTGGAGACGATGCAGCAGGCACGCATGCTGATGCGCATGGGCTGCGATTCCGCGCAGGGCTACCTCTACGCCCGCCCGATGCCGCCCGAGGCGGTGCCGGACTGGCTGGCGCCGGAGGCGGGGGCGGAGGTGATCCCGCTCTGGGTGGCGCGGCCGGCGGAGTAGTGGGTCAGGTCAGAAAGGAAGTCTTCTTTTTCTGAAGAAAAAGAAGCAAAAAGACTTCATTCGTTTGATGCGGGAAGACCGGGCTTTTCCGCGTCAAACGTACGAAAGTTTTTTGGTTCTTTTTTTTCAAAAAAGAACGCGCTTGCTTAGAGAACCCCCCGCTTCGCCAGGTTACGCATCAGCGCCCCCGGCCCGAACTCCCACGGCGCGCACTGGTCGGTCGGCTTGGTGCGGTTCACCAGCCGCCCCAGCCGGGGCGTGGCGATCGTCACGATATCCCCGGTCTTGTGGGTGAAGCCCTTGCCTGGCGCATCGCGGTCTTCGATCGGCGCGAACATGGTGCCGCAGAACAGCACGGCCCCGTCGGGGAAGCGGTGATGGGCGTTGACCATCTGGCCGGCGAGATCGGTGATGTCGCGGGCGATCTTGGTCATGGAAGACGCGCCTTCGAGGCGGAAATTGTCGGTGCCGGCCACGGTGAGGGTGACGGTGGTGGTGCGGATGTCGTCCAGCCCGAAGCCGGCATCCAGGAAGCGGATGAACGGGCCGACGGCGGCCGAGGCGTTGTTGTCCTTCGCCTTGGAAAGCAGCAGGGCGGAGCGGCCTTCCACGTCGCGCAGGTTCACGTCGTTGCCCAGCGTGGCGCCGACGATGCGGCCGTCGCTGGCCACCACCAGCACCACTTCGGGTTCGGGGTTGTTCCAGGTGGAGACGGGGTTCACGCCCGCATCCATGCCGGTGCCGATGGCGGCCATGGGCTGGGCCTTGGTGAAGATCTCCGCATCCGGGCCGATGCCCACTTCCAGGTACTGGCTCCAGGCGTTCCGGGCCAGCAGCATTTCCTTCAGCTTCGCGGCTTCCGGCGAGCCGGGCTTGAGGCGGGCCAGGTCGTCGCCGATCAGGGCGTTCACTTCGGCGCGTAGCCCGGCGGCGGCATCGAGGTCGCCGCGGGCGCGTTCCTCGATCACGCGTTCCAGCATGGAGATGGGGAAGGTCACGCCCGCGGCCTTTACCGCCTGCAGGTCGATCGGGGCGAGCAGCCAGGGTTTTCCGGAATCGCGTGATTCCGGGGGCGTGTTGGCGAGGATGTCGCCGATCGGGCCGAGCGATTCTCCTTTGGCGGCGCGTGTGGCCGCGCCAGGATCGGGCTGTTCGCACAAGTCGCGCATGGTGGCGAAGGCGGCGGTGATGTCGAACACCTCGCCGTTGCGGATCGCCACCACGCTGGGGCCGCCGACATCGGGGCGCCAGACGCGGCCGGCGAGGGTTGCGCTGGCGTGATCATCCGGCAGGGCGGCGAGGACGGCTTGGGCGAAGCTGCTCATGATGGTTCCCCTCAGCGGCCGAGAATGTCGCCGGCGCCGGTGCGCTCCAGGATCAGGCCGTAGTGTTCCGGGCGGCGGTGTTTGGCGAAGTTGAAGATGCTGGTCTTGTAGCTGTGGCAGAGATCAAGGTCGCAGCGCGCGACTTGCAGTTCGTCGCCCAGCGTCACGCAGCGGGCGAGCAGTTCGCCGGAGGGGGCGAAGGCGCAGGACTGGCCGATCTGGTCCACCCCTTCCTCCACCCCGGCCTTGGCGACGCCGATCACGAAGCAGCCGTTCTGGTAGGCGCCGGCGGACATCACCAGCTGGTTGTGGAAATTGCCGAGGTCGTCGGTCTCGGGCATCGCCGGGTTGTGCACCGGGGTGTTGTAGCCGAGCACGATCAGCTCCACGCCCTGCAGGCCCATCACGCGATAGGCTTCCGGCCAGCGGCGGTCGTTGCAGATCATCATGCCGACCTTGCCGCCGAAGGCGTTCCAGACCGGCCAGCCGAGGTCACCGACCTCGAAGTAGCGCTTCTCCAGGTTCTGGAACGGGTGGCCGGGCATGAAATCATGCCCGCCGGGCAGGTGGATTTTCCGATACTTGCCGACGATCTGCCCGTCCTTGTCGACGAGGATGGAGGTGTTGAAGCGGCGCTTCTTGCCAGTCGAAAAATCCAGCTCGCAGTAGCCGAGGTGAAAGCCGATGCGCAGGCGCCGCGCGGCATCGAACAGTGGCTGCACGGCGGCGTTGGGCATTTCGGATTCGAAATAGGAGTCCAGCTCCTGGTCGCCCTCCACCATCCAGTGCGGGAAGAAGGCGGTGAGGGCGGCTTCCGGATACACGATCAGGTCGCAGCCGGATTTCGCCGCATCCTCCATCAATGCCAGCAGCCGCAGCACCACCTCCGGGCGGGACTGGCTGCGCGGGATCGGGCCGAGCTGGGCGATGCCGACGGTGACGATGCGAGACATGGGCGAGGCTCCTTCTGTCGGAACGAGCTTCGCATAGGGGGCCGGGGCGGGGAAGATTGGGAGCTGGGGGAGGAGGGAAGGCAATGAGCCGAAGCTTCACCTCCGTGCCTTCTCTGTGCCCTCCGCGCCTCCGTGGTGAGCCTTGCTTCCTAGTGCCTCAGAGCGTCTTCAACGCCGCGCAGACCTGCGCCACCTGGTCGTCGGTCAGTTCCGGGAACATCGGCAGGCTGAACACCTCCGCACTCGCCTGTTCGCTGGCGCGGCAGGCTGCGGGGCCGAGGGCGATGCGACCCTTGTAGGCCGGCTGGGTGTGGACGGGCATGGGATAGTGGATGCCGGTGGCAACGCCGTGGGCGCGCAGCTTGGCCTGGATCGCCGTGCGGTCGGTGCTGCGCAGCACGTATTGGTGGAACACGTGCGTGCCGCCCGCGCGGCGTGCGGGGGCGGTCAGGCCGGCGGGCAGCGCCGCGTCGTAGGCGGCTGCGATCTGGGCGCGGCGGGCGTTGTTGGCATCCAGCTTCGTGAGCTTCACGCGCAGGATGGCGGCCTGGATTTCATCGAGGCGGGAGTTCACGCCGCATTCGTCGCTGATGTAGTGCTGGTGCCAGCCATATTGCCGCAGTGCGCCGATGCGGGTGGCCAGCGCCTCGTTGTTGGTGGCCAGCACGCCGCCATCGCCGAGCGCGCCGAGGTTCTTGGTGGGGTAGAGCGAGAAGCAGGAGACCTCCGTGAAGGTGCCCACCTTGCGGCCCTGCCAAGTGGCGCCATGCGCCTGGCTGCAATCCTCGATCACCGGAATGCCGTGCCGCGCCGCCGCTTCCATGATCGCCGGCAGGTCCACCGCCTGGCCGTAGAGATGCACGGGAATCACCGCCTTGATCGGCGGCAGCCCTGCCGGCGGGTTGGCGAGCACGGCGGCCAGCTCGGCCGGGTCCATGGTGTAGTGCACCGGGTCGATATCGATCAGGATCGGCGTGGCACCCACCATCTCCACCGCCGCTACCGTTGCGACAGCGGTATGGGCGACGGTGGCCACCGCGCAGCCCGGGCCGATGCCGAGGCCGCGCAGGGCGAGCGCCAGCGCATCGGTGCCGTTGGCGCAGCCCACAGCGCGGGTGGTGCCCATCCAGGCAGCGTATTCAGCCTCGAACGCCTTGCCTTCGGCGCCAAGGATGTACCAGCCGGAGTTCAGCGCGCGGTTCACCGCGGCGTCGATCTCCGCCTGTTGGGCGCGGTAGCCGGCACCGGGGTTGGCCTGGGGAACGGTGATGGCGGGAGCGTTCATCGCGGGAATGTCCGGTCAGAGATAAGCGGGAAGGCGCGTGCGGTACCAGTCGAGCGAGCGGCGGATGCCCTCCTCCAGGGAGGTATCCGGCGCCCAGCCGGTGGCGGCGCGGAAGGCGGCGTCGTCGGCGTGGTAGCTGCCGATGTCGATGGTCTTGCGGTCGGCGGGGAACTCGCGCGTGGTGAACTGCACGCTGGGCCCGCCCACCTTGCGCATCAGCTCGGCGATCTCCAGCAGCGAGGCGGGCGGCGGGCCGCCGATGTTGTAGACGTGGCCGTAGCACGCGGGCGTGGCGGCGGCGCGCAGGAAGGCATCGGTCACGTCGTCCACATAGGTCATGTCGCGCAGCTGCTCGCCGCCCCACACCTCGAAGGGTTTTCCTTCCAGCACGCAGCGGATCCAGATGCCCAGGAAGGTCTGGCGCGCATCGCGGATGCGCAGGCGCGGGCCGTAGCAGTTGGTCAGGCGCAGGGAGACGACGGGGCGGCCGGCGGTGCGGTGCTCGATCATCCAGTACTGCTCGCCGGCGAATTTCGACACGCCATTGGCATCGGGCGGTGAAACCGGGTGCTTTTCGTCCACCGGCAAATAGTGCGGGCGGCCATAGAACTGGCGGGTGGAGGCATGCACCACCACGGCATCGGGGGCGGCCTCGCGCGCCGCCTGGATCAGCCGCACCTGGGCCACCGCGTTCACCGCGATATCGGCCAGCGGGTCCTTCTGCCCACCCATGTGGCTGGTCTGGGCGGCAAGGTTGAAGATGACCGACACGCCCTCGCACAGCGGGCGCAGGTCCGTCTCGCGGATATCCGCCCGCACCAGCTCCACGCCGGCGCCTTCAAGGTTGGCCGGGTTGGCGCCGCCGCCGAACAGGAAGCCATCCAGCGCCGTGACCTTCGCGCCGCGCGCGGCGAGCGCATGGCACAGATTGGCGCCCAGGAACCCTGCCCCGCCCGTCACCAGAACCCGCTGCCCGTTGAAATCCATCTCGCTCTCCTTGGCCGCCGCCATCATGTGGGGCCATCGTGGCGGAACTTGGCCGCAACAATGGTCAATCCGGGCGCTCCGCATGGTCGTCGGCATGGCGCCGCGGCCGGCGGATGCCGACATCACGCGCCTGCATGATCTCGCGGAAGCCGAACAGCAGCAGCAACACGCCCGAAACCACCTCGGCCGCCGACAGGGCCCGCGCCAGCGCCCCTTCCGGCACGATGTCGCCATAGCCCACCGTGGCCATGGTGATCACGCTGAAATACAGCGCTTCCGCGAAGGACAGCGACCGCACCTCGCCATGCACGCGGAACTGGCCGCGGCCCGTCACCATCTCCACCACGCGATACAGGCAGGTGAACAGCAGGATCACCAGCGCGTAGTAGGTGAGGAAGGCGACCATCGGCATCACCAGCCGGTGGGCGCGTTCGGCCACGTTCTCGAACACGGTGGCCACGTCGATCAGCAGCACCACCAAATCGCGCGCCGCCAGGCCGACGAACAGCGCGATCACCGCCATGGAGGCCACCAGCACCTGGCCCTGCTCCGAGGGCGAAAGCCCCCATTCGCGCACCGCGAAGGAGGAGGCAGCCACCACCAGGGAGATCGGCATCCAGCGCACCATCGGCGGCAGGTGGCGCGGCACCTCGTCGTGCCGGGCGGCCAGCGCCGTTCCGATCGCGGCGCGATGCCGGAAGCACCCGGCCAGGAAGGCCAGCACCGGCACCGCGAAGGCCACCAGCGCCACCGCATCGGAGGAGGCGGCGAAGTTCGCATCGCGGAAGAAGGCGAACAGGCTGACATACACCGCCAGCCCATTGGCCATCACCAGGCCGAAATACGCCCCGGTGGCGAACAGCAGGTAGAAGAAGCCGAACCCCACCGCGCAGGTGGCCAGCGTGGTGGCGGCGAAGGCGAGGTTGGCGCCCATGGCGAGCGTAACCAACCCCACCAGCGACAGCGTGAAGGCGAGCGTGTGCAGCCAGTGCCGGTCGAACTTGCCAGCGTGATGCGGCCGCTGTTGCGTCACGGAATGGCGGCCACCCCGGTGACCTCGATGCGCCAGTCGGCATTGGCGAGCTTGGCCTGCACGGTCGCGCGCGCCGGCAGGTGGTCGCGGTCGATCCAGGCATCCCAGGCGCGGTTCATGCCGGCAAAGTCGGCGAAATCCTGGATGAAGATGTGCACCTGCAGCAGGTGGCGCTTGTCGGTGCCGGCCTCGGCCAGCAGCGCGTCGATCTGGGCCAGGATGTCGGCCATCTGGCCCTCGGCATCCAGGCTGGCATCGTCGGCCACCTGGCCGGCGAGATAGACGGTGTTGCCGTGAACGGTGGCGCCGGCGAGCCGGGCCTCTGGGGCGAGGCGGCGGATGGTCATGGCATCAGGCTCCTGCTGGGGTGCCCGAGTGCTATCAGGCCGCGCGCGACGCCGCCAGCCGGGCGCGCAGGCTGGCATGCGGGCCCAGCAGCATCGCGCCGAGCCAGACCAGCCCGGCCACCAGCACGATGGCGGGGCCGGCCGGCACGTCGGCGTGGAAAGAGAGCATCAGGCCGAGCAGGCTGGACAGCAGCGCCACCGCCACCGCCGCCGCCACCTGGCCCGACAGGCGCAGGGAAAGATGCCGCGCGGCCACCGCCGGCACCATCATCAGCCCGACGGACATCAGCGTGCCCAGTGCGGCGAACCCCGCCACCACGCACAGCACCACCAGCGCCATGAAGCCCAGATGCCACACCGCGCCGGCCTCACCCATCGCGGCCAGGAAATCGGGATCGAAGCTTTCCACCACCAGCGGGCGCCACAGCACGGCGAGCCCGGCCAGGGAGATGGTGGCGGCCCCGGCCATCAGCAGCAGCCCCGCCCGGTCCACCGCCAGCACGTTGCCGAACAATACGTGGGCGAGGTCGATGCCGCGGGTGGCGGAGATCACGGCAACACCCGTGGCCAGCGCCAGCAGATAGAGGGCGGCGAGCTGGCTGTCCTCCCGCCCGCCGGTGGCGCGCGCCAGCCAGCCGGCCAGCAGCACCACGGCGAGCCCGGCGACGAAGCCGCCCAGCGCCATCGGCCATAGCGGCAGCATGCCGCCCGCCGTCACGCCGCCCAGCAGCGCGCCCAGGGCGATGCCGGGCAGGATGCCGTGCTGCAACCCGTCGCTGGTCAGGCTCATGCGCCGCAGCACCAGCAGCACGCCCAGCGGCGGCCCGGCGAGCGACAGCGCGACGCAGCCCGCCAGCGCCCGGCGCATGAAGCCCAGATCGAACGGGGCGAAGAGCAGATCCTGGATCAAGCGGCCTTCCGGCGCTCCGGCCCGGTTTGGGCTTCGGCCAGCAGGCGGGCGCGCAGCCGGTTCTCGGCCGTGAGCACCTGCTCCGTCGCGCCCCAGGCCACCTTGCTGCCGGCCAGCAGCAGCGCCTGCGGGCACAGGGCGCGCACCAGATCGAGATCGTGCAGCACCACCACCACCGTGCGGCCTTCGGCATGCCAGGCGCGGATCTGCGCCACCAGATCGGCTTCCGTGCGCGCATCCACCGCGGCGGTGGGCTCATCCAGCAGCAGCAGCTTGGCGTCCTGCAGCATCAGACGGGCGAACATCACGCGCTGGAACTGGCCGGCGGAAAGGGCGCCCACCGGACGCGTGGCAAAGCCCGAGAGCCCCACCTTGTCCAAGGCCGCGGCCACCCGGGCGGGCAAGTCTGCCGGCGCGCGGCCGAAGGCGCCCAGCTGCGCCCAGGCGCCCAGCGCCACCACCTCGCCGCAGCTCACCGGGAAACTCCGGTCCAGCGCGCTGGCTTGCGGCAGCAGCGCGATATCCCGCCGCTTCAGCCCGCCGAGGTCGATCCGCCCGGCATGGCCGCGATGCAGCCCGGCCAGCGTACGCAGCAGCGTGGTCTTGCCCGCGCCGTTCGGGCCGACAATGGCGGTAAGGCTGCCCGGTGCGAAGCTGCCCGAAAGCCCCTCCACCGCCACCCGCGCGCCATGGCGGCAGGTCAGCCCCTCGATCGTGATGGGCGGCGTCACCATGCCCAGCCCACCACGGCCCAGGCCACCAGCGCCGCCAGCCCGGCCGTCGCCAGCCGGCGCCCGAGGCCCGCGGTGAGCGCCAGCGGGTCGGAGCAGAGGCCGTTCATCGGGGCGGGGCCGGAATGCATTGTTATACTATAACGCCACTGCGCCCTTGGCGGCAAACCCGCCCGGCATGATATCTCGGCACATGACCCACGCAGCGCCGCCTGCCGATTCTCCGGACCCGGACGAAGCCGCCCGCGCCTCCTTGCGCCGCCACAAGGCCGTGGCCACCGGGCTTGTGGCCGGCATGGCGGGCCTGACCGTGGCCACCTACTGGCTGCCACCCAGCTTCGCCGCATCCACGCTTCAGGCCGCCGCCAAGGCCGGCTTCGTCGGCGGCATCGCCGATTGGTTCGCCGTAACCGCCCTGTTCCGCCACCCGCTCGGCCTGCCGATCCCGCACACGGCGATCATTCCCACCCAGAAGGCCCGGCTCGGCCGCGCACTGGGCCGTTTCGTCGGCAACCACGTGTTTACCGGCGCGGAGGTGGCCCGCACGCTGGAGAAGCTGGACCTCGCCGGCATCATCGCCCGCTCCCTGTCCGACCCCGCCACCGCCCGCCCGGCCGCGCAGGCGCTGGCCGCCACGCTGCCGAAGCTGCTCGGCTCCGTGGAGGATGGGCGAGCGCGCAAGGTGCTCACCCGCATCATCCCGCGTATGCTGGGCGGGCCGGAGGCCGGGCGCCTGATCGGCCGCGCCCTGCGCCAGCTGGTGGATGGCGGCCGGCACCAGGAGGTGTTCGGCTACGTCATGTCCCAGGTGAAGACCCTGCTGATCGCCCGCGAGGAGGCGATCCGCACCGCCATCCAGGACCGTGTGCGCGAACAGGGCGGCCGCCTCGTCGGCTGGGCGCTCGGCGCCACCGTCGCCACCCGGATGCTGGGCGTGATCAACGCGGAACTGGAAAAAATGGAGGCCGACCAATCCGAGCTGCGCGCCGCCTTCGACGAATGGGTGCGCCGCGAAATCGCCCGCATCGAGGAAGACCCCGCCCGCGCCGCCGAGATCGGTGCCGCGCTGCGCCAGGTGGTGGCACATGAGACGGTGCGCGCCTGGTTCTGGGACGTGTGGTCGCGCATGCGCATCGCCTTCGAAGCCGATGCCGCCAAGCCCACCGGGCGCACCGTGGCCTTCCTGGAGCAGGCCGTCTCCAACCTCGGCACCCTGCTCGCCACCGACCCCGCCGCCCATGCCCGCCTCCAGGCCACGCTGCACGGGCTGATCGGCGGGCTGATCCCGGCAGGCCAGGTGAAGATCGCCGATTTCGTGGCCGACGTGGTCGCCGGTTGGGACAGCAAGACCATCACCGACCGGCTGGAACTGCGCATCGGGCCCGATCTGCAATACGTCCGCATCAACGGCACCATCGTGGGTTTCATCGTCGGTGGGCTTGCCTATGCCGTGCTGCATGCGATCTTCGGCCCCACCGCCTTCTAGGGACAGCGCCATGCGCCTCTCCGTGCTCGACCAATCCACCGTCGTCACCGGCCGCTCGCCGGATGCCTCCATCCGCGAATCCCTCGCGCTGGCGAAACACTGCGAGGCGCTGGGCTACCATCGCTACTGGGTGGCGGAGCACCACAACTCTGCCTCCATCGCGGGTTCCGCGCCGGAGGTGCTGATGGCGGCGCTGGCCGCCACCACATCGCGCATCCGCATCGGCAGCGCCGGCATCATGCTGCCGCACTACGCAGCCCTGAAGGTGGCCGAGCAGTTCCGCGTGCTGGAAGCCATCGCGCCAGGCCGCATCGACATGGGCCTCGGCCGCGCCCCGGGCAGCGACGGCCTCACCGCCCACGCGCTGAACCCCAACGCGGCCCAGGCGGCCGACAACTTCCCCGCCGATGTGCGCGACCTTTTGGCGTGGCTCGCCGGCCAGCCGCTGGTGGAGCGCCACCCCTTCCGCAGCATCACCGCCCAGCCGCAGGGCCCCACGGTGCCGGAGCCCTGGATCCTCGGCAGCTCCACCTACGGCGCCCAGGTCGCCGCCCATTTCGGCCTGCCGCACTGCTTCGCCTGGTTCATCTCCGATGGCCACGGCGCGGCGGAGGCGATGGACATCTACCGCACCGGCTACCGGCCCAGCGAACGCTTCCCGAACCCGATGGGCGCCGTCTGCGTCTGGGCGATCACCGCCGACACGCAGGAGGAGGCCGAGCGCCTGTTCAGCAGCCGTGCGCTCGCCCGCATCTGGCGCGACCGCGGCGTGTTCGCCCCCCTGCCCTCGCCCGCCGAAGCCGCCGCCTACGACTACTCGAACGCCGAGAAGCTGAAGCTGGAGCGCCTGCGCGCGGAAAGCTTCTGGGGCACGCCGGATGTGGTGGCGGGCAAGCTCAGCGCCCTGGCCGCGGAATTGCAGGTGGAGGACATGGTCGTGCTCTCCACCGCCCATGACCCGGAGGCGCGGCGGCGCAGCTACACGTTGCTGGCCCGGGAGTTTGAAATGGTCGAGAAGCCAAAGCTCGCGGCGGAGTGAGGAAGCGCGTTCTTTTTTCTTCAGAAAAAAGAAGCCCTTACTGCCTGTAGATCGCGCCCCGCTGCCGCCTTGCCTGCCACATCCGCCAGCGGAACACCCCGTAGGCCACCGCCGCCGCCCCGATCGCCACCGGGATCAGGATCAGCGCCGCCCACAGCACCAGGGCTGCCACGGAGAGCATACCGGCCAGCACCGCTACCACGATGGCATAGCGCAGCAGCTTGGTGGACCAGGTCGCGGGTGGCGGCGTGCGGAACTCGCCGTCCGGCGTCATGTCCAGGGTGGGTCCGCCGAGGCGGGGGTCGCGGAGGAAGATCATCTTCATGGCCCCTTGAACGTGGCCCGGACTGCCCCAGCGATCAAGGCACCGGCGGATGAAGTCTTGGTCACCCGCGGGCCTCCTGCCTCCGTTCTTGCCGGGCCGTGGCTGCGAAGGCGCGCAGCCCGTTGTGCGGCAATGCTGGGCGATGCCGTTCAGGCTTCGGTGGGGTCCACCGGGATCGCGTGGCGCGGGAACAGGTAGGGCAGCTCTGTCTGGCCAGCCACCACGCCATCCCCGTTCGCTTGGCTGCCCCGCGCAGCGCGCGGCGCTGCGTGGGGCGGCACTTCCATATCAGCCGGGCCGAAGTCATGTTTTGGTGGAGAGCGGACAAGACGGGGAGAATCCTCTGATCATGTCAATCGACCCGAGAGACCAAGAGCGCAGGTACGGGCAGGCCGTTGGTCTCCTGCTCGTCTTCCTCTGTTCGCTGCCTCTGACAGCCGTCGCAAACCGCGTGGCCGGTGCGATGATCGCGCGGCACGATCCGGCGCTGGCGGCGCTGAGTTCCACGGCGATCCCGTCCTGTTTGGTGATCGCGCTGCTGTTCGCCTGCTTCGGCAACGCAAGCCTGCTGCAGCTTCCGTCGAAGCCGTGGAACAGCCACACGCAGGTTCTGCGATTGTCGATCGTGTGGATGGCTGCATGGCTTGCCGGCGCGCTGGCCCTTGCCGTAGCGCAGGGGCACTGGCCGACCTATGTCCATGCTTGGCCCGCCCGGATCGGCTTTCTGATCTTCGGCCCGATCGGCGAGGAGTTGTTGTTTCGCGGCATCGTGCAGGAGCGCGCCCGCCAGGTCTGGCGCCGGTCAGGCACGCCCGCCATCCTCATCTCCACGGCGGCGTTCAGCTTGCATCACCTCTTCATCCACACCGCACCCGCGGGGCTTCTCTTCGCGCAACTGCTGTTTACCCTTCCGATGGGGATCGTTTTCGCAACCCTGCGGGAACGGACAGGAAGCCTGTGGCCCGGCGTGGCGCTTCACATCCTCACCAACCTCCCCTTCGCCTTCTGACGGACGAGAAAATCCACCATGCGGCCCGGCCTGCCCTGCCGGGTCATGCGCGGGATCGGGCGGTTGGAGCCACGGCGGCAGGGTGTTGTGAGTGGGGAATGGAACGCCGGCTCGCCCGACGCGATCAGGAAACGTGGGTTACGGCCCGACGATCAACGTGGTGCCGTCCACGCCCACCACGCGCAGCGGCGCTTGGGGATCGGCGCCCTGGGCGAGCCGTGCGTTCCAGTCGCTGTCGCCCACGCGCACGCGGCCGTTGCGGCCGTGGAACTCCAGCGCCGTGGCGGGGCGGCCCACCAGGCCGGAGCCCGGCGTGTTCAGCGTGGGGGCGCGCTTCGGCCCGCGCAGCTTCAGCGCCAGCGCGATGCTGGCGCCCGCGAGCACGGCGAAGACCACCACATCCACCCAGAACACCGCGCCCAGCAGGTGCACCACCACCCCGGTGCCCAGGGCAGCGAGGCCGAGCCAGAGCAGGAACACGCCCGGCACCGCCATCTCCAGCAGCATCATCACCAGGCCGGCGGCCAGCCAGATGACGGCGGGCGCGATGTCCATCCTAGCCCCGCACGCTCGGCACGGAGCCGCTGGGCGGGCGCGGGGCGGCGAGTTCGGGGGCCCGCAGCAACTCCATCGCCTGGGCGATGCCGCCGGCCATGGCGGTGGCTTCCATCGGCACCAGCACCAGCCGGCTGCCGGGGCTATCGGCCACCTTGCCGAAGGCCGTCACGTAGCGATCGGCAATGAAGTAGCGCAGCGCCGCCTCGCCGCCATCGGCCGCCGCCGCGGCCACCACGCGGGTGGCCTCGGCTTCGGCCTGGGCGAGGCGTTCGCGTGCCTCAGCATCGCGCACCGCGGCTTGCTGGCGGCCTTCGGCGGCGAGGATCAGGCTCTGCTTCTCGCCTTCCGCGCGCATGATCGCGGCCTGGCGTTCACCCTCGGCGCGGGCGACGGTGGCGCGGCGTTCGCGCTCGGCGGTCATCTGCAGGTTCATGGCGCGGATCAGGTTCTCCGGCGGCTCGATGCGGCGGATCTCCACGCGGCTGACCTTCACGCCCCAGGGGTCGGTCACACCATCCATGATGTTCAGCAGCTGGGCGTTGATGCGTTCGCGCGAGGAGAGTGCGGCATCCAGCTCCATCTCGCCGATCACCGCGCGGATGTTGGTCATCGCCAGGGTGGAGAGCGCGCCTTCCAGGTTGGTCACCTGGTAGGCGGCCTTGGCAGCTTCCATCACGCGGAAGTAGATCACGCCGTCCACCGCGACCGTCGCGTTGTCCTTGGTGATGACGCTCTGCTCCGGGATGTCGGAGACCTGTTCCTGCACGTTCAGCTTGCGGCCGACGCGGTCGATATAGGGGATGAGGAAGTTCAGGCCGGGGTGCAGCTCGCGCATGAAGGCGCCGAAGCGCTCCACCGTCCAAACCTGCCCCTGCGGCACCGTCTTCATGCCGGCGAACACGGTGGCAACCACCAGCACCAGCACGAGAACCCAGACCAGTCCGAATGCGCCGTCCATGGCTTTCTCCCGCGTTCGCGTCACCCTAGCATGGTGCGCAATTGTTGGGAGGATACACCATGAAGATGAAAGCCGCCGTGCTGTGGGAATGCGGCCGCCCGCGCCCCTATGCCGAAACGCGCCCGATGACCATCGAGGAGGTGGAGATCGACGGGCCCGGGCCCGGGGAGGTTTTGATCGAGGTGGCGGGCGCCGGGCTGTGCCATTCCGACCTTTCGGTGATCGACGGCACCAGGCCGCGCGGCGTGCCGATCATTCCCGGCCATGAGGGTGCGGGCATCGTGCGCGCGATCGGTGCCGGGGTGACGGGGCTGGCCGAAGGCGACCATGTGGTGACGGCGTTCGTTTCCTCCTGCGGGGAGTGCCGGTATTGCGCGCGCGGGCGGGTGAACCTTTGCGACACCCATGGGCGCACGCGGGCGGCGGGCACGTTGATCACCGGTGGGCGGCGGTTGAAGCTGAACGGGGAATACATCCCGGTGTTCAGCGGGCTCAGCCTGTTTGCGCAGTATATCGTGGCCGCGCGCTCCTCCGCGGTGAAGATCGACAAGGACGTGCCGCTGGACCACGCCTCGCTGTTCGGCTGCGCGGTGCTGACGGGGGTGGGCGCGGTGCTGAACACGGCGGAGGTGAAGCCGGGCGGGGTGATGGCCGTGGTGGGCCTGGGCGGCGTGGGCATGAACGCGCTGATGGGCGCGGTGGTGGCAGGCGCCGAGCGCATCGTGGCGGTGGATACCAACCCGCAGAAGCTGGAGCTGGCGCGCGAGCTGGGGGCGACGGATACCTTCCTGGCCGGCAATGCCGATACGGTGGCGGCAATCCGCGATGCCACCGATGGTGGCGTGGATTGGGCGGTGGAGACGGCGGGCGTGGGCGAGGCGATGGAGCTGGCCTATGCCATCACCGCGCGCGGCGGCACGACGGTGAGCGCGGGGCTGCCCAGCGGCTCCAGGCTGGTGAGCTATCCGCATGCGGCGATGGTCAGCGACGAGCGGACGATCAAGGGCAGCTACATGGGCAGCTGCATCCCCGCCCGGGACATTCCGGCCTACATCGCCCTCTACAAGCGCGGCAAGCTGCCGGTGCAGAAGCTGATCAGCGGCACGATCCCGCTGGAGGAGATCAATGCCGGGTTCGACCGGCTGGCCTCGGGCAGCGTGCTGCGGCAGGTGATGAAGCCGAACGGCTGAGGGCTACAACTCAGCCACGGTGACGGCGGCGGCGAACGTGTTCATGGCCAGATGCAGGGCCAGCGGAGCACGCAGGCCGCCGCCGTTGAGGCGCAGCCAGGTCAGTGCCAGGGTCAGCGGCAGGACAGAGGCGGCGAATTGGCCGTGGGCGGCGGCGAAGGCGAGGCCGGTGGCCAGCGCCACCGCCGGCGGCGACCAGGCCACGGCGAGGCGGCGCCACAGCCAGCCGCGGAAGAACAGCTCCTCGCCCAGCGGCGCGGCGACGGCGATCGCGGCGAGGCGCAGCAGGTGCCAGCCAGTGGCGGCCGGCGCGGCAGGCCCGGCGGCCACGGCACCGATATCGGCCATCGGTACGCCGAGCAGGGGCACCAGCCAGCGATTGACGAGCAGGACCAGCGCAAAGGCCAGCACCACCTGAACCGGCCCGGCCGAGGGTGGCCGCAGCCATTCCCGCAG
The DNA here is from genome assembly GCA_947460455.1 of Rhodospirillales bacterium. Lineage (GTDB taxonomy): Bacteria > Pseudomonadota > Alphaproteobacteria > Acetobacterales > Acetobacteraceae > CAMDGX01. The sequence continues at coordinate 18,844 of CANHKG010000078.1, forward strand.
CGGGGCGGTGCGCAGCACGGGCACGAGCAGCAGGCCCGGCACCGCCAGCATGGCCAGCGCGCCGCCCATGCCGGGCGGGAGGCGGCCGGCCTGGTCCAGCAGCACGAACGGTGCCGCCACGGCACTGGCGAGGAGATACCAGGCGCCGGCCACGATCAGCGCGCGCCAGGGGGAGCCGGGGTTGGGCGGCATCAAGGTTCCTACCAGCGGATGCGATGATGCCAGGGCCCATCGGCCGCGCCAACGGTGCTGGCGCGACAGCACCGGAGCCGGTAGCGTGACGGGAATGCCGCCAAAGAGCGGATGCCAGGCCAGACGGTTTCTCCCACGCCAGACGCAGGAGCTACGCCGCGATGCTGACCCGACGCCATCTTCTTGCCGCAGCGCCCGCGGCAGCCCTTGCCCGCCCGGCGCTGGCGCAGGGGAAGGACAAGCTGCTGAAGTTCGTGCCGGCGGCGGCGTATTCGTCGCCCGATCCGATCTGGACCACCGCGATCGTGGTGGGCATCCACGCGCTGATGGTGTGGGACACGCCGTATGGCAGCGACATCAACCTGATGCCGAAGCCGCAGATGTGCGCGGGCGAGGAAGTGTCGGCCGATGGGCTCAGCTGGACCTTCACGCTGCGCGAGGGGCTGCTGTTCCATGATGGCGAGAAGGTTCGGGCGCATGACGTGGTGCCCAGCATCAATCGCTGGGGGCAGCGCAATACCTACGGGCAGCGGCTGCTGGCGATCGCCGATGAGATCGCGGTGGTGGATGACGGGCGCTGGCGGATCCGGCTGAAGGAGCCGTTTCCGCAGATGCTCTATGCGCTCTCCCAGGGCTGCTACGTGATGCCGGAGCGGATGGCGAAGGTTTCGGCGAGCCAGCCGATCAAGGAGTTCGTCGGCTCCGGGCCGTTCGTGTTCCATGAGCGCGACTGGGTTTCCGGCGTGCGCAGCGTGTACACGAAGTTCGACAAATACGTTTCGCGGCAGGAAGCGCCGAGCAACACGGCGGGCGCGAAGGTGGTGAATTTCGAGCGGGTGGAGTGGCTGATCCAGCCGGACCCGGGCACCGGGGCTTCCGCGCTGATGGCGGGCGAGGTGGACTGGGTGGACCAGCCGCTGTTCGACCATCTGCCGATGCTCCAGCGCAACAGCGCCGTGACGGTGGCGCAGGGCGATCCGTTCGGGCTGATCGGCGGGTTGTTCATGAACCAGCTGCACCCGCCGTTCAACAACGTGAAGATGCGCCAGGCGGTGATGGCGATGGTGGACCAGCGCGAGTTCATCGCGGCCGTGCTGGGCGACCAGGCGCGGTTCGCGAAGCTTCCGGTGGGGTTCTTCGCGGTGGGCTCGCCGTTTGCCTCTGATGTTGGGATCGAGGCGCTGACGGGGAAGCGGGATGTGGCGCGGGCGCGGCAGCTGGTGAAGGAGAGCGGCTATGCCGGGGAGACGGTTCTGCTGATGTCGCCTTCCGATCAGCCGCAGATGCATGCCATGGCGGCGATGTGCGATGCGATCTTCAAGCAGATCGGGGTCAACGTGCAGCTGGCGACGACGGATTGGGGCACGCTGCTGACGCGGCGTTCGGTGCAGAAGCTGCCGGGCGAGGGCGGGTGGAGTGCGTTCAACACGCGGATCACCGGGATTGGCGGGACCGATCCGACCAGCGTGCAGCTGCGGGCGAACGGGTTGAAGGCGTGGTTCGGCTGGCCGGATGTGCCGGAGATCGAGCGGTTGCGTGAGGCGTGGTTCAGGGCGCCAACGCTCGCCGGGCAGCAGGCGATCTGCCGGGATATCCAGAAGGTGGCCTTCGAGCAGGTGCCCTATGTTCCGCTGGGGCAGTGGAGCCAGCCGACGGCGCATCGTTCGGACCTGACGGGGTTCGTGCCTTCCTCCACTCATGTGTTCTGGGGTGTGAAGCGGGGCTGATGGGGCTGCTGCGGGCGATCCTGGGCGCGGGGTTGCTGCTGGCCGCTTCCCCCGCGGCGGCGGGGGAGCCTCGGCCGGTGGCGGACATGACGGTGGCGCCGTGGCGGTCCCTGGCGCGGGTGATCTCCGCCGGGGAGGTTCGGTGCACGGGCTTCGTGGTGGCGCCCGATCGCGTGGTGACAGCGGGACATTGTGTGTTCGGCGTGCGGCAGGGCGGGTTCCTGCCGGCCAGCGCGATCCATGTGCAGGTGGGCTACCGGATGGGTGCGATGGTGGAGCACCGGGTGGCGACGGCGTATCGCATTCTCGACGGCTA
>CANHKG010000079.1 GCA_947460455.1 Rhodospirillales bacterium
CAGGTCAGACGGGTAGCGCAGCCCACGCCGATCCGCCGCGCGTCGATGTTCCGCTGTCCATGCCATCCCTCGCCCCCACGAATCGTCCCAACGGGCAGGGAATCACATCCGATTCAGGCGATTCAACTTCTTTCCGGATGGGCTCTTAGTCCTGCCCCAGCTCCACCCGCGCCAGCGCGCGCGCCAATGCCGCGGCCAGTTCCACCAGCTGGTAGGGCTTGCCCAGCGTTTCCACCCCTGGCGGCGGCGCCACGGCGGCGGCCTGGCCGCCATAGCCGGTGGCCAGCACCACGGCCACCTGCGGGAACTGCGCCCGCAATGCCTGGGCCAGTTCGTTGCCGCTCATGCCGCCCGGCAGCACCACGTCGGAGAACACCGCGTCCACGGTGGTGCCTTCGCGCAGCATGTCCAGCGCCTGCACCGCGGTGATGGCGGTGCGGGCGCGATAGCCCAGCTCCTCCAGCAGGGAGGCGGCGAATTCGCCGGCGGCGACGTTGTCTTCCACCACCAGCACGGACTTGCCCTTGGGTGTGCGCAGGGAGCCGATGGCCGTGGCATCGCCGCCGCCGGGGTTGCCCGCCGCGCGGGGCAGCTTGATGGTGACGGTGGTGCCCTCGCCCGGCGTGCTTTCCAGCCGCAGGTCGCCGCCGGACTGGCGGGCGAAGCCGAACACCTGTGGCAGGCCGAGCCCGGTGCCGCGCCCGGCTTCCTTGGTGGTGAAGAACGGCTCCAGCGCGCGGGACAGCACGGCGGGCGGCATGCCGATGCCGGCATCCACCACGTCCAGGCAGACATAGTCGCCGGCCTGGCGGCCATCCGTGGCGGGCAGGGTGGCGTTGCGGGTGCGCAGCAGCAGGCGGCCGCCTTCGGGCATGGCATCGCGCGCGTTCACGGCGAGGTTCAGGACGGCCAGTTCCAGTTGGCCGGGGTCGGCGTGCACCTGCCAGAGGTCGGGCGCCAGCGCCGTTTCCACCTGCACCAGGCCGCCCAGCGTTTGGCGCAGCAGGGCGGACATGCCGACGATGCGGGCATTGAGGTTGAAGGTCTCCGGCACCAGCGGCTGCTGGCGCGCGAAGGCCAGCAGGCGGCCGGTCAGCACGCGCGCGGTTTCGCCCGCGCGCTCCATGCCTTCCAGCACGGCGGTGCGGCGTGCCTCGGTGATGGCCGGGCGACGGAGCAGGGCGGCGCCGCTGCCGATTACCTGGAGCAGGTTGTTGAAGTCGTGCGCCACCCCGCCGACCAACTGGCCGAGGGCGGCGAGTTTCTCGTGCTGGCGGGCGGATTCCTCGGCACGGCGTGTCTCGTCGGCGGCGTGCAGCAGGGCGGCGGTGCGGGCCTCCACCAGCGCTTCCAGCTCGGCGTGGCTGCGCGCCAGCGTTTCGCGGGCCGCGTGCTCGGCGGTCATGTCTTGCACGGAGATGGCCAGGCGTTCCGCATCCAACCGGACCACGGCGTTGCGGAACCAGCCGTTGAAGCGGGTGTTGCGCAGTTCCAGGTCCACTTCGCCGCCCGGCTCCGCGCCCGAGAGGATGCGGCAGTAGCGCGGGAACAGCCGGTCGTCGGTGCGGGCTTCCGGCACCTGCGCCAGCAGCCGCACGCCGGGCAGGGAGCTGGCGGGCGCGGCCACGGCGCGGTGGGCGGCGGGGTTGGCGTATTCCACCTCGAAATCCACCACATGGCCCTGGCTGTTGCGCACGGCGCGATGGATCACGAAGCCCACCGGCGAGAGTTCCTGGAAGGCGCGGAAGCGTGCCTCGCTGGCCCGCAGCACCTCTGCGCGTTCGGCCACGCGGCGCTCCAGCAGGGCGTTGGCCTCTGCCAGCCGGCGCTGCCCGCGCCAGACCAGCAGGGCGAGCCCGGCCAGCGCCAGCATTGCCGGCAGCGCGATGAGCAGGTGGAACAGTGCCTCCCGCCGCCAGGCGGCCAGGATGGCGGTGCGGTCGCGCCCGGCGCCCACCAGGATGCCGGGCCAGCCTTCCACCGCGCGGAAGGCGATCAGCCGAGGGGTGTTGTCCACGCGGGAGCGCGCCATCACCACGCCGCGATCGGCGCTGCGCAGCGCCTGGGCCAGCGCGCCATCGGCGGGCAGTTGCGGCAGCGGCTGGTGGAAGGTGGGGTGGCGGGCCAGCACGAAGCCGTCGCTGCGGATCGCCGCCAGCGAGTCCTGCGGGCCCAGCAGCAGCCGGCCCAGCCCGTTGGACACCAGCCTGGGATCGACGGAGACGTTCACCTGGCCGTGGAAGGCGTTGTTCGCCGCATTGCCGGTATCGCGCCGCGGGCGGGCGACGGCGAAGAACATGTTGTCTTCCGCCCGGCCGAGATACACGCGGCTCACCACCGTGGCCGGCGGGTTGGGCCCGGCCAGCAGAAGGTGGAATTCCCGGTCGGCGATGGAGATGCGCGGCACCGGCGCCATGGAGGCGCTGAGCAGCAGCATCCCCGCCTGGTCGCTCACATAGGCGGTGGAGACCTGCGGCAAATCCGGCACGATGGCGCGCAGCCGGGCGTGCAATGCCGCTTCCTGCGCGCGGACCTCCGCATCCGACAGGCCGCGCAGCAGGTCGTTCACCCGGTCGGCGGCGGCGCGGTGGCCATCGAGCACGCGGCGCATGTATTCGGCGGCGGAATCCGCGGCATGGGAGAGTTCCGAGCGCGCGGTTTCCCAGGTGCCGCGCCAGGCGAGCCAGGCCCCGGCGCCGGCCACCAGCAGCGGCAGCATCACCGCCCCGGCCAGTAGCCAGGACAGCGGCGCCACCGCGCGCGACAGGCGGAAGACGGCCGGCCCGGTCTGCGGCGTCTCCACGGCGATGGTCATTCGGTCCTCGGCTCCCCGCAGCGTGTCGGTCCGCCATCGCCCTTGGGGCGAAGCGCGGCCAGGCCCCGGTGCCGGCGGGCCTCTTCTTGCGGCGTCTCCCACGGAGCAGCAGCCGCGCATGATGCTTCGGTCCGAGACGACCGGGCTGTCAAGCAAAGCTCCTTTGTAGCGCTGGCACCGTTGCGACGCTGCATGTGCGGTGGTGCACGCCGATGCGTGCCGCTAGGCCGTGATTCCGGCTGCCGATCCGCCCGCCGGCGGCGTTGCGCGATCGTTGCGGAAATCTACCGGAGCGGCTTCACGATCCCGCGAGCCCGGCCGCCGGGCGCAATGGCCGCAGTGCTGCATACAATGCGCGATGCACCGCCCGGCGCGGCGCCAATGCCTCCTGCAGCCGTGGGTCCGGCTCATGCACCGCCGCCACCGGCAGGGGCGTGAACACCTCCTCCGCCGTGCCGTCCCCGGCCGCCACGCGCGCCAGGCGGGCCGCGCCCAGGGCGGAGCCGACCTCACCGCCATGCACGGTGGCCACCGGCAGATCGAGGGCGGCGGCGACCAGCCGCATCCAGGCCGGTGAGCGCGCGCCGCCGCTGATGGCCACCAAGGGCGCCACCGGTGCCCCGCACGCCGCCAGCACCTCCATGCCCTCCGCCAGGGTGAACGCCACGCCTTCCAGCACCGCGCGTGCGAGGTCGCCGCGCCCGTGGGCCGCGCGCAGGCCGACGAAGGCCGCCTCCGCCCCGGGGTCGTTGTGCGGCGTGCGCTCGCCGGTGAGGTGGGGCAGGAAGATGGGCGGCGGCTCGGTGCTGTGTTCCATCTCCGCCAGCAGTGCGGCCTCGTTCGCGGCCCCGGTGGCGCGGGTGATCCAGGCGAGCGCGGAGGCGCCGGAGAGCGAGACGGTCATGCGGTGCCAGACACCGGGCACGCAGTGGCAGAAGGCATGCACGGTGCGGTCGGGATCGGGCAGGAAGCCGGCATCGCAGACGAAGAGCACCGCGGAGGTGCCGAGTGCGACGAAGCCCTGGCCCGGCCGCACGCAGCCCAGCGCCGCCGCGCCGGCTGCCTGGTCGCCTGCGCCACCGGCGATGGGGATGCCCGCCGGCAGCCCCCAGGCGGCGGCCACCTCCGCCCGCAGGCGGCCGGCGGGGGCGGTGCCTTCTACCAGCGCGGGCATGTGGGTGGGCGAAAGCCCGGTGGCTGCCAGCATCGCTTCGGACCAGCGGCGCGCGCCGACATCCAGCCACAGCGTGCCGGCGGCGTCCGACATGTCGGTGATCGCTTCCCCGGTCATGCGCAGGCGCAGCCAGTCTTTCGGGAGCAGCACGCGGCGCGTGGCGGCGAAGATGTTCGGCTCGTGATGGCGCACCCAGAGCAGCTTCGGCGCGGTGAAGCCGGGCATGGCGAGGTTCCCCGTCGCGGCCCGCACGCCTGCGGCTTCCAGCACGTCGCACTCCGCGGCGCAGCGCCCATCATTCCATAGGATTGCCGGGCGCAGCACGCGGTCTGCGCCATCCAGCAGCACGGCGCCGTGCATCTGGCCGGAGAGGCCGATGCCGCGCACATGCGACAGATCGGTGCCCAGCCCGGCCAGCGCCTGGCCGGTGGCTCGCCACCACTCCTCCGGGTTCTGCTCGCTCCAGAGCGGGCGCGGGAAGGAACTGGGCACGGGCGCGGAGGCCTGGGCCAGCAAGGCGCCGTCCATTCCGGTCAGCACCGCCTTCACCGCCGAGGTGCCGAGATCGATCCCCAGATGCATCGCGCCGTTCCTCCCACGTGCACCCTGGCATGCCGGCCCGGCCCCGCCTACCATTCCGGCCCTAGCACTGCAGGAGGCCCGGATGTCCACCTATGCCACACTCAGCCGCGGCTTTGCCGAGGGGATCGGCTCCCCGCGCGACCTGCTGGAAACCTGCCTGGCCCGCATCGAGGAACGCGAGCCCGTGGTGCGCGCCTTCGCCGCGATCGGTGCCGAGGCCGCCCGCCGCGCCGCGGATGCCGCCACCGCGCGCTGGCGCGCCGGCACGCCGCTTTCTGCGATCGACGGGATGCCGATCGCGCTGAAGGACATCCTGGAAACCGCCGACCTGCCCACCGGCTTCGGCTCGCCGATCTTCGAGGGCAAGCACAGTGGCCGGGATTCCGCCGTGGCCTGGGCGCTGCGCCGGGCCGGCGCGGTGATCGTCGGCAAGGCCGTCACCACCGAGTTCGCCGACATGGTGCCCGGCCCCACCACCAACCCGCACGACCCCGCGCGCACCCCTGGCGGCTCCTCCTCCGGTTCCGCCGCCGCGGTGGCCGCGGGGATGGTGCCGGTGGCCTTCGGCAGCCAGGTTGTCGGTTCCATCCTGCGCCCGGCCAGCTTCTGCGGCGTGGTCGGCATCAAGCCGACCTTCGGCGCGATCAACCGTGGTGGCATCAGCGACCAGTTCAGCCAGAACGCGCTCGGAACGCTGTCGGCCACGCTGGAGGATGGCTGGGCGGTGTGCCACGTGGTGGCCGGCATCGCTGGCGGCGACCCCGGCTACCCGCCCTTCACCGGCGGCCCGGTGCCGCAGGCGCCACGCAAGCCCGGCACGCTGGCCGTGCTGCAGACCGCGGGCTGGGCCGTGGCGGATCCCGGCGCGATCGACGCGTTCCAGGATTTCCTGCGCTGCCTCTCAGCCGACGGCGTGCACCTGATCGACCGCACCAATTCCGCGCGCGTCGCCCTGCTGGAGGAGGCGATCGCCGAGGCGAGCCCGATCTCCCTGGCGATCAACCATTGGGAGAAGGCGTGGCCGCTGGCGGAGCTGGAAACCCGCCACGGCGAGGCTGTCAGTGCCCATCTGCGCAACGGCATCGCTGCCGGCCGCAGCATGACGCCGGAGGAGTACCGCGTGCTGCTGCACCGGCGGGACATCATGCGCGAGCGCCTCGCCCTGCTGGCCGATGTCGCCGATGCCTGCATCACGCTCGCCGCCCCCGGCGCGGCGCCGTTGGGGCTGGCCTCCACCGGCAACTCCATCTTCAACGCACCCGGCTCCGCCCTGCGCTGCCCAGCCATCTCCGTGCCGAAGCTTTCCGTGGATGGTCTGCCGCTGGGCGTGCAGCTGCTCGGCCAGCCGCTTGGGGAGCGGGCGCTGTCGGGCGTGGCCGCCTATGTCGCAGGGCTATAGCGCACGGCCGTCACGAACACGTCGATTGTGCCCATCCGCAACGTCCGACTAGCATCCTGCCGGCGATCCAGCAGGGGGAATGGGGCATGGCGGTGAAACCGGAGTTTGCCGGAGTGGGCCGGCCGATGAGCGAAGCCGGCATGGCCGCGGCGCTGACGGCGATGGAGCTGGACCCGGTGGCCGACCTGCCCGTGCTCTGGTCGGTGCTGACGGTAGAAAGCCGCGGCTTCGGCTTCCAGGCGGATCGCCGGCCGAAGGTGCTGTTCGAGCGCCACATCTTCCATAAGGAAACCGGGGGCCGCTTCGCCGCCGTGGCGCCGGACCTCTCCGCCCCCTCGGGCGGTGGCTATATCGGTGGCGCGCCGGAATACGACCGCATCGGCCGCGCGCTCGCGCTGCTGAAGGCTGCCGGCGTGTCCTCGGAGCCGGCGTTGCGCAGCGCCAGCTGGGGCCTGGGCCAGGTGATGGGCTTCAACGCCGTAGCCGCCGGCTTCACCAGCGCGGCCGACATGGTGGCCCGCATGGCCGAGGGCGAAGACTGGCAGCTGCTCGGCATGGCGAAGTTCATTGTTGCCAACCGCTTGAACCGCCACCTGGCCAAGCGCGACTGGGCCGCCTTCGCCCGCGGCTATAACGGGCCTGAGTTCTGGAAGAACCAGTACGACGTGAAGCTGAAGAGCGCCTTCGACAAGTTCAGCAGCGGCGTAGGGCGAGACCTGCGCGCCCGCACCGCCCAGGCCGCGCTGGTTTATCTCGGCTACACCCCCGGCGACCCCGATGGCGTGGTGGGCCAGAACACCCGCAACGCTATCGCCGCCTTCCGCAAGGCGGAGGGCCTGCCCAAGGGCGATGCGCTGGACCCTGCCACCACCACGGCACTGATGGCCAAGGCGGGGCTTTAGCCTTTAGGGCCCTCCGCGGCTAACCTGAACCGGACACAGGGAGAACGGGCCATGGGCAGCGAAGCGGTGATCTCAGGCTGGGTGGCCCCGGGCTTCGCGGTGGTGGAGGACGCCTTCGCCGCCAATTTCCACCGCGAGGAGCCGGAAAGCGAACTGGGCGCGGCGCTGGCCGTCTATTTCGAAGGGCGCTGCGTGGTGGATCTCTGGGGCGGTTTCACCGATACCGCCCGCACCCGCCCCTGGGCGCGGGACACGCTGGTGAATGTGTGGTCCGCCAGCAAGGGCATCACCGCGCTGGCCGTGGCCATCCTGGTCGACCAGGGGGCGGCCAGCTACGACGATCCGGTGGCGAAACACTGGCCGGACTTCGCCGCGAACGGGAAGGAGGCCATCACGCTCGGCCAGATCCTGTCGCACCAATCCGGCCTCAATGGCTGGGAGGCGCCGACCACCTGGGACGATCTCTACAACTGGCGCACCGCCACATCCCGCCTCGCCGCCCAGGCGCCGGCGTGGGAGCCAGGCACGCTTGCCTCCTATCATGCCATCACCCATGGCTATCTGGCCGGGGAGGTGGTGCGCCGCATCACGGGCCAGCACCCCGGCCACTTCATCCGCGACGCGATCGCCACCCCGCTGGGGGCGGATTTCCATGTTGGCCTGCCCGCCCAGCACGATTGGCGCGTGGCGGAAATGCTGCCCCCGCCGCCGGCCAACGCCACCCCGGGCGGGCCCGGCCTGCCGGAGATCGCGCGCCGCGCCGTGACCAACCCGGTGGCTGACCCCGCCCTGCCCAATACCCGCGCCTGGCGCGAAGCGGAGATCCCGGCCGCCAACGGCCAGGCCTCCGCCCAGGGCCTGGCCCGCATCTACGGCGCGCTGGCGCATGGCGGCGCGCTGGATGGCACCCGCATCATCTCGCCGGAGGGGATCGACCGGATGCGCGCCCCGCGCCACCTGGGGCCGGACCAGATGGTGGGCCCGCGCCATTGGGGCGCCGGCGTTTCCAGCAACGTCGCCCCCGCCTTCGGCCCGCACGCGGACACGTTCGGCCATACCGGCTGGGGCGGCGCCTTCGGCTGCGCCAACACGCGCCGGCAGGTGGGCATCGGCTATGTCATGAACCGCATGGGCGGCCAGATCGCCAGCAACCCGCGCGGCACCAGCCTCGCCGCCGCGGTGTTCGCCGCCTTGGGCGACTGATACCACCCCGTGCACGGGGGGCATCGCGCCCGCCGCCCCCGGCTGCGGGGGCGTGCGGCCCAGCTCCGCAAACCTGCTGCTGCTATCTGCTGAATCTCTGATAGATCGCCGATCTTCCTTGACGTCTGTCAATGAATCGGAAATCTATGGGCGTGTAAACGCTGCGCAACGCAAACAATAAAACTCGTTCAGATCAAGACCAATCATTTTCTACGCATAAATACGTAAATAAAAAAGTGACATGATCATTATTTTATCATTCACGCGGGAGTATTTTAATGCGAATTGTCATGTGTGGCCCGAAGACCGCCGCCCTTCGCCTCCATCTCGCCAAAGCCGGCTTCGCCGTCACAGGGGTAGAGGATGCCGAGGAGGCTGTCTCTGTTCTGCGCCACGACGAGTACGATCTCGTGGTGCTCCATTCCCCGCCCAGCCAGGGCGAATGCTGCCGCAGCATCCGCGCCTTGCGCGCCGCCCACCGGTCCATCCCCGCTCTTGTCCTCTGCGCCGAGGTGCATACCCACGTGGTTGCCGCTCTCGGCCATGGCGCGGATGACGTGGTGGACATCGGCTGCGCCCCGGAGGAACTGGCCGCGCGCTGCCGGGCGCTGATCCGCCGCAGCCACGGCTTCGCCCGCAGCCGCCTCACCATCGGCCCCCTCACGCTGGACATCGAGGCGCGGGAGGTGCGGGTGAACGACCGCCCGCTGCGCCTGACGGAGCGCGAGTTCGCCATCGTGCAGTGCCTGGCGCTGCGCCACCGCAAGCTGGTCACGCGCGACAGCATCGTGGCCAATCTCTACGCCTCTGAATGCGATGAGCCCGAGGGCAAGATCATCGACGTTTTCATCTGCAAGATCCGCCGCAAGCTCGCGGCTGCCGGGGCCGGCAACCTCATCACCACCGTCTGGGGCGCCGGCTACCGCATGGACGACCAGCTCGCGGCCTGAGGGGGAGTGCATCCCCCAGATGCAAAAAGGCCGGGGCATGATGCCCCGGCCCCGTTTGCTGGGGGATGGGAAGGCTGGGCGCCTAGTTCGGCCGCCCGGTCCGCCACGCCTGCTCCGCCGCCTGGGACAGCGCGCCCGCGATCGATTTGTTCTTGTCGTGCAGGTAGCGGTAGCGCGCCTTCTGCTCCGGGAACTGCTTCAGCACCTGGCGGGTGATCGAGAGGTATTCCAGCGATTCCTCCAGCGACAGGCCGCACAGCACCTCGTTGCCGCGACGGTCCACCGCCAGCGAGTGCAACTCGGAAAAATACAGCCGATCGGGGGCGGCCAGCGGCAAGCGGTTCACCATGGATCAACACTCCGTGAAGGTTGATCGCAATTGCGCGATTTCCCAGCCGTACGCAAGTTACGTTTTTCGATGTTCCAAGCCTGCAGCAATGGATTATTCATAAGGTTGGCATACGGATCGCATCTTCCCGTGCAGGCTGCGAGGGGTTCGCCAGTTTGGTGCAAAGCTGCACCGTCATATTCCGCCTGTCGCCGTTTCGTCCGCATTCCAGGCAATGCGATCGTTGTGAAAACCGCCTATAAGGTATGCAGCTCTTCGAGCCCTGCCATGCCGCAACCATTGTGGCGCCAGTCCGCCCTGGCCACTACCGCGCCCACGGCGCCATACAAGCGTTGCAGGTGTGGTGCTCCACCCCATGTCTCAAGCCGATACGCTCAAGCCGCCCTCCGACCGCGATGGAAGCCCCGATGCCGCCACCCCCCGCCGACGCCGAGGATGAGGGCCCCCAGACAGGGGCCGTCGCCGCCGAACCCGCCTCCGCCCGCATCCGCAACCGCATTCGCCGTGCACGGAAGCGCTTCCACGCCAACGACAACATCAGCGAGTTCCTGCTGCCCGGAGACCTGGAGCAGCTGCTGGACGAGGTCGCCGGCAAGATGCAGGGCGTGCTGGAAAGCCTGGTGATCGACACCGAGAGCGACCACAACACGCAGGACACCGCGCGCCGTGTTGCCAAGATGTATCTCAACGAGGTGTTCCGCGGCCGCTACGCCGCAGCGCCCCCGGTGACCGAGTTCCCCAACGCCGAGCAGCTCAACGAGCTGATGATCGTCGGCCCCATCACCGTGCGCAGCGCCTGCAGCCACCATTTCTGCCCGATCATGGGGCGGCTCTGGATCGGGCTGATGCCGAACGAGCACTCCAACCTGATCGGCCTCTCGAAATACGCCCGCCTGGCCGACTGGGTGATGAGCCGCCCGCAGATCCAGGAGGAGGCGATCGCCCAGATGGCCGACCTGCTGATGAGCAAGGTGGCCCCCGATGGCCTCGCCGTGGTGATGGAAGCCGATCATTTCTGCATGCACTGGCGCGGGGTGAAGGACACCAACACCAAGATGATCAACTCGGTCATGCGCGGCTCGTTCCTCAAGGATGCGGCGCTGCGGCGCGAATTCCTCTCGCTGATCAACCTGAAGGCCTAGCCCCCCGATGCTTGTCCGCTGCCTCTACGCCAGCCGCGCCCGCCAGCCGCTCACCCCCGCCGTGGTGGATGCGATCCTGGAGCAGTCCCGCCGCAACAACCCCGCCCGCGGCATCACCGGCCTGCTCTGCTTCGTCGACGATGTCTTCGTCCAGGTGCTGGAAGGCGGGCGGGACCCGGTGTGCGACCTGTTCGCCACCATCGTGCGCGACGACCGCCACAGCGCCGTGCGCCTGCTCGCCTATGAGGAGATCGGCGAGCGCCGCTTTGGCCACTGGAACATGGGCCAGGTGAACATCGCCCGCGTGAACACCGCGCTGCTGCTGAAGTATTCCGAAAAGCCGGTGCTCGATCCCTTCACCGCCTCCGGTACCGCCACGCTGGCCCTGCTGCACGAGCTGGTGGACACTGCCCAGATCGCCACGCGCGGCAGCTAATCAACCGGGAGATCCCCAGGATGGCCTACGACCTGCACTACTGGCCGCCCCCCAACGGCAAGAAGGTCACCATCCTGCTGGAGGAGCTGGGCGCGCCCTACACCATCGTGCCGGTCAATATCGGCAGGGGCGACCAGTTCCGGCCCGAGTTCCTGCAGATGAACCCCAACCACCGCATGCCGGTGCTGGTGGACAACGCGCCGGCCGATGGCGGCGCCCCGGTGCCGGTGTTCGAATCCGGCGCCATCATGCAGTACCTGGCGGAGAAGCACGGCCAGTTCCTGCCGACGGACGCGCGCGGCCGCACCGAGGTGATGCAGTGGGTGTTCTGGCAGATGGCCAACCAGGGCCCCAAGCTCGGCGAATGCGGTCATTTCCGCCGGCTGGGCGAGACCAAGGGCGACCAGTCCTATGCCGTGCGCCGTTTCACCGATGAGGCGAACCGGCTCTACGGTGTGCTCAACAACCGCCTGCACAGCCGCCGCTACCTCACCGGGGACAGCTACACGATCGCCGACATGATCTGCTTCCCCTGGACGGTGAACTGGAAGGGGCAGGGGCAGGACATCGCCGAATTCCCCTATTTCGCCCGCTGGCACAACGAACTGGCCGCCCGCCCCGCCGTGCAGCGTGGCCTCGCCGCCGGCGCCGGCTTCTCCGAAGACCCCGCCACCCTGCCGCAGGCGGAGCGCGATCGCCGCGCCGCGATGCTCTACAACCAGCGCGCCCTGCCGGCCCCCGATGGCGGCATGCTGCTGATCCCGCCGGGCTGACACTCCGCCCCCTTCGTTTCACGATCCCGTCACCACCCGCGCCGCCCGGCCCCGCCGAGCGGCGTTTTCGTGTGTTTGTATCTGAACATCTCCAGCAATGTTCACTTTTGTAAATTCTTACAAATTGCCTACCGCAATTCCTGCCGTGCTGTTGCGTTCCGCCCAGAGAGCGATCTACGGTTCGGTTTATTAGACGTTTCTTTCAATGTCCTTTCCGCCCAGCGCGACGGGACACCCCATTTGACCGCACCGTTTTCCAGGAGTGGTGGACATGAGCTTCTTTCGGGCTACCTGGCTGTTCTTCTTTGCCCTGGGCGCCGTTGCCCTGGCCGGCTACGTCCTGGCTTTCGACAGCTGGGCCGCCCAAACCGCCGCCCCCGGCGCAGAGCTGATGTGCCGTGGCACGCTCGCCGGCAATATCCCCCTGGCCCGCGCCCCGCTCTGCCTCGCGGTCTGGTTCACCGAGGCCAAGATCTGGCTCGGCCATGCGCAGGAGATGGTGCTGCACACCGCCGAGGGCCTGCACGGCGTGGAGCTGCTGCATACCGCCGATATCGGCCTGTTCGCCTTCGGCACGCTGGCCGGTGGCCTCGCGCTGAACTGGCTCTGGGCAACGGCCATGACCCATGTTGCCAGCGCTGTCGTCGCGGCTTGCTACTCGCTGGTCCAGGGCCTGTCCCAGTTCCTGAGGAGCCACACCGCCTGACCCGCCTTTCCCTACCCCCTGCCTACCGCACACCCTGCCCAGCGCCGCATTGCGCGCGTTGTTAAGGAAAAATTGACCCTCTGCCGCGCATTCCTGCGTGGCCCCTCCTGCCGGACGCCTGGACCATGTACCGATCCATCTGGATGTACTACTTCATCACCGGCCTGCTCAGCTTCACCGCCGGCGTTCCGGCGATGGAAAGCTGGGCCGATTCCCTGCTCCCGCCCGAAGGTGCGGCCTGCCACCTCAACCAGGCCATCGCGGGCCTTTCCCGCGCCGATCTCTCCCTGTGCCTCGCCGCCGGCATCGCCGAAGCGCGCACCGCCGCGGGCACCGGCCTCTCCCTGCTGGGTGATATCCACCAGGGCATGGCGCTGGCCGACTGGCTGCGCGTGGCGGACGTGGTGATGATCACCGCGGGCCTGATCGCCGCCGCCCTCGCCCTTGTCTGGGTCTGGGCCAATAGCATGACCCGCCTGGCCGGCCTCTCCCTTACCGGCACCTACACCCTGGTCCGCGCCGTGGGCATCGCGCTGGAGCGGCGGGGCTTCACCTCCGCCTCCTGAGCGTGCCTCAGCGCAGCGCGGCGAAGAAATCCTTCAGCAGCGCAGCCGCCTCCTGCTCCCGCACGCCGCCCACCACTTCCGGCCGGTGCTGTGCGCCCGGGGCGGCATAGATGCGCGGCCCATGCTCCACCCCGCCGCCCTTCGGGTCATAGGCGCCGAACACCACCCGGCGGATGCGGAACAGCCCCGCCGCCGCCGCGCACATCGGGCAGGGCTCCAGCGTTACCACCAGATCGCACCCCACCAGCCGCGGCGAGCCCATCAACTTGGCCGCCGCCCGCAGCGCGATCATCTCCGCATGGCCCGCCGCATCATGCGCCGCTTCCACATTGTTGCCGGCCCGCGCCAGGATGCGGCCGTCCGGCCCGAGCACAACCGCACCCACCGGAACCTCCCCGCGCAGGGCGGCCGCCTTCGCCTCATCCAGTGCGGCGTTCATCGCGTTCATGATCCGTCCTTGCCACCGCCGCACCCCGCGGCGTAGCAACCGCCTATGAGCACGCGCAACCTGCCCACCATCGGCGTTACCCTCGATAGCGAGAAGCCCGGCGGCTACTCGAAATACCCCTGGTACGCCCTTCGCACCAACTACATGGATGCGGTGGCGGCCACTGGCGGCCTGCCCATGGCCCTGCCGCACAATGCCAACCTCGCCGAAGCCATGCTGGACCGGATCGACGCGCTGATCGTCACCGGCGGCGCGTTCGACGTCGATCCCTCGCTCTACGGCGATGCCGGGCGGCATGACACGGTGATCCTCAAGGAAGGCCGCACCGCCGCCGAACTCGCTTTGGTGCGCGGCGCGCTTGCCCGCAACATGCCGGTGCTGGGCATCTGCGGCGGCGAGCAGCTTCTGGCCGTGGCCCTCGGCGGCACCCTGATCCAGCACATCCCGGATGCGATCCCGAACGCGCTGGACCACGAGCAGAAGAACCCGCGCAACGAACCGGGCCACGAGATCGCGGTCGTCCCCGGCACGCTGCTGCACCGCATCGTTGGCAGTACCGGCATGAACGTGAACACCTCCCACCACCAGGCCGTCCGTGCCCCCGGCCCGCGCGCCATCGTGAATGCCACCTCCGCGGATGGCGTGATCGAGGGGATCGAGGAAGCCAGCTACCGCTTCTGCCTCGGTGTGCAGTGGCACCCGGAATTCTTCATCGACCCAGGCGACCGCCGCGTCTTCGATGCCCTCGCCGCCGCGGCGCGCGCATGAGCGATATCCCCGAGACCGGTGAAACCCCGGCGAGCCCCAAGGGCGAACGCATCGCCAAATGGCTCGCCCGCGCCGGCATCGCCAGCCGGCGGGATGCGGAGAAGCTGCTCACCGAAGGCCGGGTGAAGCTCAACAACGTGGTGGTCACCCACCCCGCCACCTTCATCGAGCCCGGCGACCTCGTCACCGTGAACGGCACGCTGGTGAACGAGCCGGAGCGCACCCGCCTCTGGCGCTACCACAAGCCGGACGGGCTGGTGACCACCCATCGCGACCCCCAGGGCCGGCCCACGGTGTTCGAGAAGATGCCGCCCAGCATCCCGCGCGTGGTCAGCGTCGGCCGGCTCGACCTGAATTCGGAAGGCCTGCTGCTCCTCACCAACGACGGCACCCTGGCCCGCCGCCTGGAACTGCCCAGCAATGCCTGGGTCCGTCGCTACCGCGTGCGCGTCTTCGGCATCCCCACCGAGAGCCAGCTTGCCGCCCTGGCCAAGGGCATCACCGTGGCCGGCGAGCGCTACGGCCCGATCGAGGCCGGGTTGGACAGCCGCAAGGGCGACAACGCCTGGCTCACCGTGGCCTTGAAGGAAGGCCGCAACCGCGAGGTGAGGAAGGTGATGGCCCATCTGGGCCTGGAGGTCAGCCGCCTGATCCGCGTCGCCTACGGCCCGTTCCAGCTCGGCAACCTCAACCGCGGCGAGGTCTCCGAGGTACCCACCAAGGTGCTGCGCGAGCAGATCCCGCAGGGCTGACGGAAGTGCAGCGCAAGGACCTGTCCGGGCGGATACTGGACTGGGTGCTGCGTCGCTTCGGCGAGGAGGAGATTGCGCTCGCGGTTCCTGCCCGAATGTTGGAGCTGCAGGCCTGCTTCGTGCCCGATGACTCTCCTTGGCGAGGTTGGCGCGTCGAGCGCGACGGCCCTCGCGTTGTTATTCGCCGAAGTTTCCCGTGGTGGGAAAGCGTGTGGTACGGCGAAGAGCTGAACCTGCGCGGCAGCAAGACGCGACTTCTGCGCAGCATGGCCTTCGGGCCGTTCGGCTTCGAATATCGGCTGGATGGCGAACTGGCTGAGACGCCGAAGGGACCGATGCTGTACGGACGCATCATGGTACACGGCTCCATTCGGGTTGGGCTCATGTTCTTCCTGATATCTCCGCCGGCGTTGTCGTTGCTGGTGCTGCCAGGAGTTGCCCTGGAGGTGCTGTCCGATATGGCCAAGGCGTGGCCGGATGTTGTCGAGATGCTGTGGATGTTGGTACGAGCGGGCGGCGGACTCGGCCTCATTATCACTTTGCTGATGGCGTTCAGCGGAATGCTGCTCGGCGTGATCCACTTGATGGGCCGTGCCGGCGCGCATTCGCGTGAAAGGTTGATGGCCTTCGTCACGAAACTGATTCACGAGGCGGCTGCCATTTCGCCCCGATCCCTGGGATGAGGATCGTCGCCGGCCTCTGGCGCGGCCGCGCCCTTCTGGCGCCGAAGGGCGAGGCCACCCGCCCCACGGCGGATCGCGTGCGCCAGGCCCTGTTCGACATGCTGCTGCACGCCCCCTGGGCCGGGCGTGAGGCCGTGGTGGGCGCCACCGTGCTGGATGCCTTCGCCGGCACCGGCGCGCTGGGCCTGGAAGCGCTCTCGCGCGGCGCCGCCCACGCCCATTTCCTGGAACGCGACCGCGCCGCCCTGGCCACCCTGCGCGCCAACATCGCCGCGCTGAAAGCCCCGGCCACCATCCACGCCACAGATGCCACAAAGCCCCCGCCGGGCCCGCCCTGCACCCTGGTCTTCCTGGACCCGCCCTACGGCCAGGGCCTGGTGGAAAAGGCGCTGGCCGCCCTCGCCCCCGCCGGCTGGCTCGCCCCCGGCGCCCTGGTGGTGGCCGAAACCGCCCGCGAGGAACCCCTCGCCCTGTCGGCCGAAATCCTCGCCGAACGCGCCCACGGCGCTGCCAGGATCACGATCCTGCGCCTACGGGAAGGGTAACCGCCAAGGCGCCAAGACCGCCAAGGGCTCGCCAAGAGAGATCCCCATGGCCTTTGGCGCTTGATCTTTCCTGGCCGCTCGCTTGCCGCTCAGTACCACTCCACCTCGGTATGGTTCATCGCCGCCCGCGCCGCCGCGAAGCTGTAGAACAGCAGCCCCACGCCCAGCGTGGCGATGCAGATCAGCAGCCACCGCAGCAGCTGCCCGATGCCGCGCTCCACATCGTAGCGGCACACCAGCCGCCCCACCGGCGTGCCGGCGGCATCGGTCAGCTCCACGCTGTTGATCACCGCGCGAAAGAAATGCCCCGCCACCACCAGCCAGCCCAGCCCCAGCGTGCACACCGACACTGCCAGCCATACCAGGAACTCCGGCCACACCTTGCCCAGGTCCATCCGGCTGCGTAGTCGCAACCCGGCCATTGCCGCCACGCCCATGGCCCATCTCCGCCGCTGATTGCCCGATGAGGATGATGCGCCGGCACAGGCACGGCCTTGATCCGGATCAATTCACCCGTTGAACAGCCGCCGCACCCACCGGCCGCGCAGCCTTCGCCCCGCCAGCATCAGCAAAGGCGGCGCCCCCAATGCCAGCATCGGCCAGGCCAGCAGCGCCGGCGGCAGGGCCGGCAGCGCTCCGGCCCCCAGCGCCGCCGCGGCTTCCCCCAGCCACTGCCAGGCCATCCCGGCATGCCAGGCCGGCACCACCACGCCGTGCAACGCCGCGGCCCCACCCACCCAGCGCTGCACCCCCGCCGGCACCGGCCCGAACGCCACCGCACCCAGCGCCGCCATGCGGCCCTGCAGCAGCCGCAGCAGCAGCGCCATCGCCGCCACATCCGCCGGCCGGCCGTATTGCTTCGGCACGCTCAGCACCATGTCGCCGTCCAGCATCACCGTCACGGCCACCAGCCGCTTCGGCCCCTCCACTTCCAGCACCAGCGCCACCGCCCCGTCGCGCCAGAAGCGCCGCCACAGCGCCAGCCCCTTCGCCCGCCGCCAGCGCGTTGCCGCCTCGCTCACCGCCGCAGCAGCGCGCCGGCCGCCGAGCCGATCCAGCGCCCCAGCGTATCCACCAGGAACGACCATTGCCGGAAGGAGGCATCGACGGCCGCCTGATGCGCGCCCTGCAGGGCCAGCCGCTTCGCGTTGTCCAGCCCGGTCTGGATGCGGAACACCACGTCGCCGTCCAGCTGCACCACGGTCTGCATCAGCACCCGCTCGGCACCCACGTCCCAGGTCTTGCGCAGCAGCACGAGGTCGTTGGTGGCGAACACCGTGCCCGTGTTGCGGTCCAGCCGCGCCTTGCCCAGCTCCACCCTGCCCTGGCCCGTCACATCCACCGCTACGCCCTTCAGCTGGTCGCAGTTGTTCTTGATGCGCGAGAGCACGCCCGGGTCCACCTCCGCCAGCGCCCGCGCCGCCTGCGTGATGTCGTCGCGGCTCCAGCACGGCCCTTCCCGCCGCACCGGCAGCCCCAGCAGCCCCCGATCCGGCTCCACCACCTGCCCGGCCTCCAGCGCCAGGGTTCGCACCCGCATCTGTGCCAGCCACAGCGCGACCCCGCGCATCGCCTCCAGCTCGCCCGGCTCCAGCGTGGCACGCTCATCCACCAGCAACCCCGGCATCGCCCGCTTCGGGTCGTCGCCGCCATCCGGGCGCTTCATCGCCCGCCGCCCCTGGCCTTGAGTGTCGAAGGGCTGGATACCGTAGTCGAACGTATCCGACAGCGCCCGCGCCCACGCCGCTGGCCGGTTCCCCGGCACGCCGAATACCTGTGCCGCCCCCTGCAGGAAACGGAAATACTCTACCTTCACGTCGATGATCGCGTTGGTCGGCGTCGGCATGCGCTGGGCCGACATCCCGTCCTTCTCGACGGTATTGACCTCCAGGCTCAGCAGGTTGCGCGCGACGTCGCGGAACTCAACCATGGCCGTGCCCCTGCTACTTCTTCATGAGCTCGCCGACGAGATCCGCGATCGCCTTGATGTTGGTGCGGATGATCTCGCGGCTTTCGGCCACGTGGCGCGTGTGCGCCTCCATCAGCGGCTGGTTCGCCCCCGCCAGCATTCCGGGAGACATGCGCATGGAGATGTCTCCGCGTAGGAACTGCACCTCGGTCACGATGCCTTCGGTCGTTCCCACCTTGGGCTTCAGCACCGTCTTTCCCTCGTCCACCACGAACTCCAGCTCCGAAACCGTCGTCTCGATCCGCAGCGTCTCCAGTTTGGCGAGCGAGCGCAGGACGTTCTCCCTGACGTCATTCAGGTCGACGGGTTTAACCGCGTTTGTCTTGGTCTCGCCCATGGCCGCTCTCCCGTTGCAAACAGGGAGCTATGACGAACGCGGATTCGCCCGGAGTCCAGCGCCTGCCTCACCGCCGCCCGAACAGCCGCTCGATCTCCGCCTTCGACAGCTTGAGGTAGGTCGGCCGCCCATGGCTGCACGTCGCCGCCCGCGGCGTGGCTTCCATCTGGCGCAGCAATGCGTCCATCTCCGGCCCCGCCAAGCGCCGCCCGGCGCGGATGCTGCCGTGGCAGGCCAGCCGTGCCACCACCGCATCCAGCTTCGCCGCCAGCGCCAGCCCTTCGCCCATCTCGGCGAATTCGTCGGCGAGGTCGCGCAGCAGCGGCCCGGGATCGGGCGCGCCGAGTGCGGCCGGCATTGCCCGCACCAGCACCGCGCCGGCCCCGAACGCCTCGATCTCCAGCCCCAGTTTTTCCAGCGCCTCGGCCTGCTCCACCAGCCGCGCCGCATCGCCCGGCGGCAGGTCCACCACCGCCGGCATCAGCAGCGCCTGGCGCCGCACCTCGCCTTCCAGCAGCTGCGCCCGCAACGCCTCATGCGTCAGCCGCTCATGCGCCGCGTGCTGGTCCACCAGCACCAGGGCGCCATCGGCCGCCACCGCCAGGATGTAGGTATCCAGCACCTGCGCCACCGGTGCCCCCAGGGGATAGTCGAACGGATGCGCCGGCGCCACCTCCCGCAGTTCCACCGGCGGCAGCACCCTTGCGGCCGGCATCGCCTCCATCGGCAACCGCGCCTCGGCGAACCCCATACGGGCCGGGGCAGGGGAGGGCGCCATCGGCCGCCGCAACGGCAGCCCGGAATACCGTGTCAGCGCCGGCAGGCTCACCTCCGGCGCCGCCACCCCCGCCGCCCCGGCCGCCAATGCGCGCGACAGGGTGGAGATCACCAACCCGCGCACCGCTTCCGGCGAGCGGAACCGCACCTCCGCCTTCGCCGGATGCACGTTCACGTCCAGCTGCTCCGGGTCCAGCGTCAGGAACAGCGCCACGATCGGGTGCCGCCCGAAGGCGATCACGTCGCGATACGCCACCCGCACCGCCGTGCGCAGCACGGGGTCCGACACCGGCCGCCCGTTCACGATCAGCGCCTGCGCCGCCATCGTCGCGCGCGTGACGGTAGGGGCGGCGATGAAGCCGGTGAGCACCATCTCGCCCCCCTCCACATCCGCCCTGCGCCCCTCCACCGGGATCAGCACCCCGGCCGCCTCCGGCCCGAACAGGGCGGCCACCCGCGCCGCCCGGTCCTGCGCCGGCAGGTCGAACAGCATCCGCCCGTCGCTCTCCAGCCGGAACGCCACCTGCGGGGCCGCCATCGCCAGGCGCCGCACCGCCACCTCCGCCGCATCGGCCTCCGCCCGCGGCGACTTCAGGAATTTCCGCCGCGCCGGCGTGGCGAAGAACAGATCGGCCACCACCACCCGCGTGCCGACGGCCCCGGCCGAAGGCGCCACCTCCCCCACCACGCCGCCCTCGACGGCAATCGTATGCGCGCTGTCCCCGTCCCGCGTGCGCGACGTGATGGCCAGCCGTGCCGCCGCCCCGATGCTGGGCAGCGCCTCGCCGCGGAATCCCAGCGTCTCGATCCGCACCAGCATGTCGTCGGCCAGCTTCGAGGTCGCATGACGCTGCACGCACAGCGCGAGCTCCGCCGCACTCATGCCGAACCCGTCATCCTCCACCTCGATGCGCGCAATCCCGCCGCCATCGATCGCCACCGCAATGCGCGATGCCCCGGCATCCAGCGCGTTCTCCACCAGCTCGCGCAGCGCCGCCGCCGGCCGCTCGATCACCTCGCCGGCGGCGATCCGGTTGACCGTCGCCTCCGGCAGCAGCCGGATGCGGCCCGCCCTCATCGCAGCGCCGCGAACCGCGCCATCAGCGCCGCCGTGGAGCCGTCATGCACCCCAGCCGGTCCGCCCTCCAGCTCCTTCAGCACGCCGGAGGCCAACACCTTGCCCAGCTCCACCCCCCACTGGTCGAAGCTGTTGATGCCCCACAGGCAGCCCTGCACCGCCACCTTGTGCTCATACAGCGCCACCAGCCGCCCCAGCGTGAACGCATCCAGCCTCCGGAACAGGATCGTGGTGCTCGGCCGATTGCCGGGGAACACCCGATGCGGCGTCACCGCGGCCACCGCGGCGTCATCCGCCCCCGCCGCGCGCATCTCCGCCTCCACCTGCGCCCGCGTCTTGCCGGCCAGCAGCGCCTCGGCCTGCGCGAAGGCATTCGCCGCCAGGATGCGGTGCGCCCCATCGCGCCCATGATCCGCCTGCGCCGCCAGCAGGAAATCGACGGGGATCACCGCGGTGCCCAGCTGGATCAGCTGCATGAAGCTGTGCTGCGCATCCGTGCCGGGCTCGCCGAAGATCACCGGGCAGGTCGCGGTCCCCACCGCCCCGCCATCCAGCAGCACGGACTTGCCGTTGCTCTCCATCTCCAGCTGCTGCAGATGCGCCGCGAACCGGTGCAGCCTGGCGTCGTACGGCAGGATCGCCTGCGCCCGGTAGCCCA
>CANHKG010000080.1 GCA_947460455.1 Rhodospirillales bacterium
GATCGCGCCCAGCAGGCGCACCACGGGCACGTAGGTGTCGTACAGCGGCTCGATCAGCACCACCTCGTCGCCGGGGTTGATCAGGGCCATCAGGCTGGCGGTGATCGCCTCCGTGGCGCCGGAGGTGACCACCACCTCCGTGTTGGGGTCGATCTCCAACCCGTAGAAGCGGCGGTTGGCGGCGGCCACGGCCTGGCGCAGCTCCGGCACGCCGGTCATCGGCGGGTATTGGTTGCGGCCATCGCGCAGCGCATCGGCGGCGGCCTGGAGCACGTCGTCCGGCCCGTCCGTGTCTGGGAAGCCCTGGCCGAGATTGATGGAGCCGTGCTCGACAGCCAGGGCCGACATCACCGTGAAGATGGTGGTGCCGAGACCGGCGAGCTGGTGGTTCAAGTCCTTCACCGCGGAAGCCTCCGATGGTCGGCCCGGCGGCCGGAATGGAAAGGGGCGGCAGTATGGATGGCGCGCCGCGCGGGTCAACGTGGCGCCCCCGGGCCAACCCCGCAAGACCGCCTGCTTGGGCGCGTCGGCGGGATTGCCCTGCGGGATCGGCAGACTGCCCTGCCCTGCGGCAGCACGCGCCCGCAAAGGAGGCATCGGCACCGCCCAAATTGCGGGCACCCCTCGGATTCCGGCGCGATTTGAAGGTTGGCACGCATCGTGCAACCCTGTTGTTCCGCCTCCCTGCCATCGGGGATGCGCGGTCCCTGATGGAATGAGGAGGCGCCCGGCCAGGCCGGGCTCGCACGCATGAAAAAGATCGAGGCAATCATCAAGCCGTTCAAGCTCGACGAGGTGAAGGAGGCGCTGCACGAGGTCGGACTGCAGGGCATCACCGTGGTGGAGGCCAAGGGCTTCGGGCGCCAGAAGGGGCATACCGAGCTCTACCGCGGCGCCGAATACGTGGTCGATTTCCTGCCGAAGGTGAAGATCGAGGTGGTCTGCGAGGATTCCGTGGTGGAGCGCGCGGTGGAGGCGATCGTGAATGCCGCCCGCACCGGCCGCATCGGCGACGGCAAGATCTTCGTCAGCACCATCGAGGAAGTGGTGCGCATCCGCACCGGCGAGCGCGGCGAGGAGGCGATCTAGAGACTCAGGAAGCGATTCCGCTTTCAACCCGGCGCCTGCCAAGCTACGAGGCGCCCCACGTTTGAGTATTCCGCGGGCCATCGCGCGGCCCACGGACAAGAGACCACCCGGCCGCCCCACCGTACAGGCAGGGCGGGGCCACCAACAGGGAAAGAAGGACGACGATGGCGAAGAAGGCTTCCGGCGCCGCCGCAACCAGCGGCGTGGCGAAGGTGATGGAGCTCATCAAGGAGCATTCCGTCGAGTACGTGGACCTGCGGTTCACCGACCCCCGCGGCAAGTGGCAGCACACCGCCCAGCATGTCTCCACCATGGGCGAAGATGCGTTCCGTGATGGGATCATGTTCGACGGCTCCTCGATCGCCGGCTGGAAGGCGATCAACGAGTCCGACATGATCCTGATGCCGGATGCCAGCACCGCGGTGATGGATCCGTTCGCGGCCAAGCCGTCGCTGATCATCTTCTGCGACATCTTCGAGCCCTCGACCGGCCAATCCTACAACCGCGACCCGCGCTCCACCGCGAAGAAGGTCGAGGCCTACCTGAAGTCCACCGGCATCGGCGACTCGCTGTCCGTGGGCGCCGAGGCCGAGTTCTTCATCTTCGACAGCGTGCGCTTTGGCACGGGTGGCAACTTCGGCACCTACCAGATCGAGAGCATCGAGGGCCCGGGTTCCAACATGAAGGAATACCCCGAGGGCAACATGGGCCACCGCCCGGTTGTGAAGGGTGGCTACTTCCCGGTCCCGCCGGTGGACAGCGAAAGCGACCTGCGCGCCGAGATGCTGTCGACCATGGGCGAGATGGGCCTGCCGATCGAGAAGCACCATCACGAGGTGGCGCAGAGCCAGCATGAGCTGGGCACCCGCTTCGGCAGCCTGGTGACGATGGCCGACCACATGCAGATCTACAAGTACTGCGTGCATAACGTCGCCCACAGCTACGGCAAGACGGCGACCTTCATGCCGAAGCCGATCTATGGCGACAACGGCACCGGCATGCACACCCACATGTCGATCTGGAAGAACGCGAAGCCGCTGTTTGCCGGCAACGGCTATGCCGACCTGTCGGAGATGTGCCTCTACTTCATCGGCGGCGTGATCAAGCATGCCAAGGCGCTGAATGCCTTCACCAACCCCAGCACCAACAGCTACAAGCGCCTGATCCCGGGCTTCGAGGCCCCCGTGCTGCTCGCCTACTCGGCGCGCAACCGTTCCGCCTCCTGCCGCATCCCCTACACCACCAACCCGAAGGCCAAGCGGGTGGAAGTTCGCTTCCCCGACCCGTCCGCCAACCCGTACCTGGCGTTCTCGGCGCTGGCGATGGCGGGCCTGGATGGGATCAAGAACAAGATCCACCCCGGCGACCCGATGGACAAGGATCTCTACGACCTGCCCCCGGAAGAGCTGAAGGGCATCCCGACGGTGTGCGGCTCGCTCCGCGAAGCCCTCGGTGCGCTCGCCGCCGACCACGACTTCCTGCTCGCCGGGGACGTGTTCAGCGCCGACCAGATCGAGAGCTACATCGAGCTGAAGTGGAACGAGGTGTACCGCTTCGAACACACCCCGCACCCGGTTGAGTTCGAGATGTACTACTCCGTCTGATCCCTTCGGGCACGGACGACCGGAACGCCCCGCGGCAGCGATGCCGCGGGGCTTTTCGTATCAGCCGCCGGTCACCGGCACCGCCACCTCGTTGCGCCGCAGCCACGGCAGCGTCCAGGGCGGATCGTAGAACCAGGCCACCGGCTCGCCACGCGGCACCCAGGCCGTGCCGGCCAGCCCGCGCAGAAGCTCGGCCTGGCGGGCCGCCACCGCGGCAGCACCGCGGTCGCCGGTGAAGCGCAGCACGGCCATGGTCTCACCGGGCACCTCCACCAGCCGCACCGCGGGGTCGTTCGGCACCGGCAGCGTGGCCATGGTCCATTGGGCCGGCATGAAGAACCGCACCGTCCAGCTTCCGGGCCCGGCGGCGGACTGTGCCACCGGCGCGGTCATCGCGATGCGCTCGCTGGCCGCCGCCTGCGCCACGGGGGCCGTCATGGCGATCTTCGCGGCTGCACGATTGCCGCCGAAGATGTAGCCGGCCACGCGGCGGAAACCATCGTTGCGCGCCGTCTCGGCATCGCCTTCCAGGTCGGTCTCGGCGGCGATGCGCGGCGCATAGCGGCGAATCTCGGCCACCCCGGCCCGGCCCATCACCTCGAAGGCAGGCTCTTCCGTGCCCCGGCGGTCACCCACCACGGAGCAGGCAGCGACGGCCAAACCGGCGGCCAGGGCGGCAAATCGGGCAAACATCTTGGTATCCCATTATCCAGCGGCGGCCTCGGATATGGGATGGGGGGTGCGCCTTGGCCATGGCCCCGCCGATCACCGCGGCGGCATCCACACCGTGTCCTCGGTCCAGCCGAGCTCGGCGAACTCCGCTTCGCGCAGCGGTGCTTCGGCGATGGAATAGAACTCGTCCAGCTGCGGCGGCTTCACCTCGGTGCCAGACAGCATGCCGTGCGCGTGGCCGCGATGATGGATCTGGTGCAGGAACAGGTGCAGCAGCAGCCGGTCGCGCCGCTCCGCCTGGAAGCGCGTGCCGCGATGCACGCGCACTTCGGTGGCGAGGGCGGCATCATCCAGCCCATCACAATGGGCAATCAGCCGGCCATCCACCGCCGCCTGCGCCGCTTGCAGCGCCGCGGCCGTGGCACATGGCTCCTGGTCCTGCCACGCGGCCGGGCCAAGCGAGCCACCCTCCAGCGCATCGACGTAGAAGTGGTCGATGATCAGGATATGGTTCAGCGTCTTGCGCAGGCTGGGGAAGAAGCCGGTGCGCGGCGCCTCGAACGCCGCCTGGTCCAGCTGCGCCACCGCCGCCAGAAGGCGATGGTTGCACCAGGCGTTGTTGCGCGCCATGGCGCGAAAGGTGCCGGCGAGGGTGGGCAGCATCGGCGCATCTCCGCTGGATGCGCCAATGCTGCCATGCCCCGGGTCGCCGCAGAAGTCAGCGGCGCGGCGCGGCCTCACGCCATAGCGGCGTGTTCAGGATGCCAACGCGATCGGCCTCGGTCAGGCCGACATCCTGCATCTCGCGCGCATCGAAGCGGGCGAGTTGCGCCTTCTCCTGCGCGCGGAGGCGCCAGCTGCGCAGCAGCGCGAACAGGCCGGGCTTGGCCGCGGTGTTGCGCTGCGGGGTGGAAAGGGAGCCGGGAAGAAAGCCGGCGAGGGGGCCGGCAAAGGACTGGGCCATCGGGGAAACTCCTTGTGCAGGAAGATCGGGCAGCATTGTTGCCCCATTCATCCCACCCGATTATGCTGCACCGCAGCAAATGATGATTTCTCACCCACCGCATGAATTTCCCTCATGATGGGTAGCCCATGACCCAGCCCCTGCCCCCCCTGAACGGCCTGCGCGCCTTCGAGGCCGCGGCGCGCCACGGCAGCTTCACCCGTGCGGCCGACGAACTGCACGTGACGCAGACCGCGATCAGCCACCAGATCCGCAAGCTGGAGGAAGAGCTCGGCGTGCGCCTGTTCGTCCGCACGCCCGGCGCCGTGCATCTCACCCCGTCTGCCGAGGCCTATCTCACCGCGGTGCACGATGCGTTCGACCATTTGCGCGCCGCCACCGCGAAGCTGCTGGGCACGGATGGCCGCCGCGCCCTGCGGGTTTCCACCACCCCTTCCTTCGCCAGCACCTGGCTGGTGCCGCGCCTGGCCAGCTTCCAGGCCGAGCACCCGGAAATCGACGTGGAGGTCAGCACCTCCATGTCCCTGGTCGATTTCCGGCGCGAGGAGGTGGACATGGCGATCCGCTACGGCCGCGGCAGCTGGCCCGGGCTGCGCGCCACCTGGCTGCTGTCGGACGATATCTTCCCGGTCTGCACCCCCACTGTGGCCGCCCGGCTGCGCACGCCGTCCGACCTCGCCGGCCAGCGCCTGATCGCCATCTCCACCTACCGCGACATGTGGCATCGCTGGCTCACCGCCGCCGGCCAGCCGTCGGAACTGGCCGACCACGCCACGGTGTTCGACATGCCGATCCTGGCGATCCAGGCCGCCCTCGGCGGCATGGGCGTGGCGCTGGTGCAGGGCCCGCTGGTGGAAGCCGAACTCGCCTCCGGGCGCCTCGTGGTGCCGTTCGGCCTGCAGCTCCCGTCCGAGATGGGCTTCTACATCGTCGCCCCCGAGCGCAATGCTGACCGGCCGGAGATCGCCCTGCTGCGCGCCTGGCTGCTGGACCACGCCCACGCCTAGCGCCATGCTGCCGCCGCAACGGGAGCGAACAGCCATGGCCGAACCCCTCCGCTACGGCATTCTCGGTGCCGCCAATATTGCGCGCTCGTTCACCCGTGGCGTGGCTGGCTCCGCGCTGGCTACAGTGGCGGCCGTCGCCAGCCGCGATGCCGCCAAGGCCGCCGCCTTTGCCGCGGAATGCGGCATCCCGCGCCACCACGCCAGCTACGAGGCGTTGCTGGCCGATCCCGCGATCGAGGCGATCTACATCCCGCTGCCCAACGACATGCACTGCGATTGGGCCATCCGCTGCGTGCAGGCCGGCAAGCACGTGCTGTGCGAGAAGCCGCTGGCGATGAACGCCGGGGAAGCCCAGCGCATGTACGACGCGGCGCGCGCGGCCGGCGTGCATCTCGCCGAGGCCTATCCCTACATGTCCCAGCCGCAAACGCTGCGGGTGCGCGAGCTTTTGGCGCAGAACACCGTCGGCCGCATCCAGCTCATCACCGCCGCTTTCGGCTTCGCCCTGGTGGCGCCGGACGGCAGCCCGCTGCGCGATGCCAACAACATCCGCCTGCTGCCGGAACGCGGCGGCGGCGGGCTGCTGGATGCCGGCACCTATTCGATGAGCATGGCCCGCATCATCGCCGGCGAGCGCCCCACCCGCGCGTTTGCCGCCGGCCGCAACACCCAATCCGGCGTGGACCAGACCATCGCCGCCATCCTGGAATTCCCCTCCGGCGCCATCGCCCAGGTCACCAGCTCCATGTCCACCGCCCAGCACCGCCACGCCGTGATCGTGGGCGAGGCCGGCGTGATCGAAACCAGCTACAGCAACCACAAGCCGCCCGAGGCCGAGCTCACCCTGCGCATCAAGCGCGGCGTGCCCGCCACCGTGCCGTTCGAGACTGAAACCGTGCCGGGCGGCGACGGTTTCCGGCTGGAGGCGGAGAGCTTCGCGCGCATGGTGCGCGAGGGTGCGCCGGCCTGGAACGGCTGCACCGAAGCGGAATCGATTGACACCGCCCTCGCCCTTACCGCCATTGCCCGCAGCGCCCGCGAGGGCGGCTGGGTGAATGTCTGACGCACAGGGAGAAACACCATGAAACGCCGCAGCCTTCTGAAAGCCGCGTTCGCCGCGCCGCTGGCCGCCCCGGCCCTGGCGCAGCCGGTCCCCACGCTGCGCTTCATCCCGCAGGCCAACCTCACCGCGCTCGATCCGGTCTGGACCACGGCCACGGTCACCTTCAACCATGCGTACTACGTGTTCGACGTGCTCTATGCCACCGACAGCAAGGGCGCCTACCGCCCGCAGATGGCCGAAGGGCATACCGTCTCGGAAGATGGCCGCATTTGGCGCTTCCCCCTGCGCGCCGGCCTGTTCTTCCACGATGGCGAACCCGTCCGCGCGCAGGATTGCGCGGCCTCCCTCGCCCGCTGGGCCAAGCGCGACCCGTTCGGCCAGATCCTGGAAAAGTCGGTCGAGAGCTGGGGGGCTGCCGATGACCGCACCGTGGAGATCAAGCTGAAGCGGCCCTTCCCGCTGCTGCTGGCCGCCATCGCCAAGGCGGAAGGCCCGCCCTTCATCATGCCGGAGCGCCTGGCCAAGACCGACGCCAACACAGCGGTGCGCGAAGTGGTCGGCTCCGGCCCGTTCCGCTTCGTGGCCGACGAATACAACTCCGGCAGCCGCGTGGTGTATGCGAAGTTCGACCGCTACGTGCCCCGCCAGGAAGCGCCAGACGGCACATCGGGCGGCAAGGTGGCGCATTTCGGCCGCGTGGTCTGGAACGTGATCGCCGACCCCTCCACCGCCGGCGCCGCGCTGCAGAACAACGAGGCGGATTGGTGGGAGCGCCCGCTGGTCGATCTCATTCCCACCCTGTTGCGCAACCCCGCGATTCGCGCCGAGGTGACCGATCCCACCGGGCGCCTGGCGCTGGCGCGCCTCAACTGCCTGCAGCCGCCGTTCAACGACGTGAAGCTGCGCCGCGCCATTCTGGCCAGCGTGCGCCAGGAAGACTTCATGCGCGCCAGCCGCGGCGACGACGAGAAGCTCTGGACCACCAGCCGCAGCCTGTTCCCGAAGAACACGCCGTATTTCCAGGAGCATCCAGACCTGATGCCCGGGGATCTCGCCCGCGCCCAGGCGATGCTGAAGGAAGCCGGCTATGCCGGGCAGAAGGTGGTGATCATCAACCCCACCGACTTCCCGGATATCGGCCCGCTCGGCCTGGTGATGAACGATGCGCTGAAGAAGATCGGCGTGAACGTGGAACTGCGCGAGAGCGACTGGGGCACCGTGATCCAGCGCCGCGCCAGCCGCGAACCGATCGAGAAGGGCGGCTGGAGCATCTTCCACACCACCGGCCCGGCGCCGACCTACGGCTCCCCGGTCACCTCGCCCCTGGTGCGCGGCCAGGGTGAGCGCGGCTGGTTCGGCTGGTGGGGCAATGCCCGCGCCGAGGAACTGGCCGAGGCCTGGGTGGAGGCAACCGACCCCGCCCAGCAAACGAAGCTGGCGCACGAGCTCGGCCGCCTCGCGCTGAGCGAAGTCGCCACCATTCCGGTTGGCCAGTTCTACCTGCAAACCGCCTATCGCACCTCGCTGCGCGACATGGTGAAGGGCCTGGCCCCCTTCCCCTGGGGCGTGCGGCCGGCCTGAGGAACGCACATACCATGAGCACCCACTACGTTCCGCCCGCCGACGGCACCCCCTGGGACAGGGTGGCGCCAGAGGCCGCCGGCTTCGATGCCGCCAAGCTGCAGGAGGCGGTGGCCTTCGCGCTCGCCAACGAAACCAAGTGGCAGCGCGACGTCCGCACCCAGCTGGAAACCGGCACCTTCGAGCCGCCGCCGGACAATTTCCTGTTCGGCCCCGTTGCCAACCGCAGCGGCCCCAACGGGCTGATCCTGCGCGGCGGCAAGCTGGTTGCCTCCTGGGGCGACACGCGCGCCGTGGACATGACCTTTTCGGTTGCGAAATCCTACCTCTCCATCCTCGCCGGCCTCGCCGTGGCCGATGGGCTGATCCGCGACCTCGACGAACCCGTGGGCCGAACGGTCGATGACGGCGGCTTCGACGGCCCGCACAACGGCGCCATCACCTGGCGGCACCTGCTGCACCAGACCTCGGAATGGGAAGGCACGCTGTTCGGCAAGCCCGACCAGATCGACCGCAACCGCACGCTCGCCACCGAGTTCGCCGGCACCAGCAACATGAAGAAGGGCGAGGCCCGCCCGCTGCGCGATCCCGGCAGCTACTGGGAATACAACGACGTGCGGGTGAACCGCCTGTCGCTCGCCCTGCTGCGCCGCTTCGGCCGCGCCCTGCCGCAGGTGTTTGCCGAACGCGTGATGGCCCCGATCGGCGCGTCCTCCGAATGGCGCTGGAGCGGCTATTCCAACTCCTACGTGCTGGTGAACGGGCAGAGCATCCGCAGCGTCTCGGGCGGCGGCCACTGGGGCGGCGGCGTGTTCATCCATGCCGAGGACCAGGCCCGCATCGGCCTGATGATGGCCCGCAACGGCGCCTGGGGCGGGAAGCAGATCCTCTCGGCCGACTGGGTTTCCCAATCCGTCACCCCCTGCGCGATCAAGCCCGATTACGGCTTCCTCTGGTGGCTCAACACCGGCCGCGGCCCGAAGCCGAGCGCGCCGGCCGACAGCTACTGGGCGACCGGCGCCGGCGGCAACTTCACCTGGGTCGATCCCACGCATGACATCGTCGCCGTGCTGCGCTGGCACGATGCCGCCCAGCTCGATGCCTGGATCGGCCGCGTGCTCGGGGCGCTGAAGGGATGAAGACCGCGCTCGTCACCGGCGGCGGCCGAGGCATCGGCCGCGCGGTGGCGGCGCGCCTGCTCGCCGATGGCTGGCGCGTGGTGGTGGCGGACCGCGACGCGGATGGCCCGCCCGGCGCCCGCACCGTGCGCTGCGACGTGTCGGACGAGGCGGCCGTGCACTCCCTCGTGGCCAGCATTGAAGCCGAGGAAACCCGGCTCGACGGCCTAGTGTGCAACGCCGGCTTCGGCATCACCAAGCCGCTCGCCCAGCTTTCGCTCGCCGAGTGGAACAGCGTGCTCGGCACCAACCTCACCAGCATCTTCCTCCTCGCCCGCGCCATGGAGGCGATGCTGCGCGCGGCAAAGGGCAGCATCGTCACCATCGCCTCCACCCGCGCCCACCAGTCGGAACCGAATTCGGAGGCCTACGCCGCCTCCAAGGGCGGCATCGTCGCCCTCACCCACGCGCTCGCCGCCTCGCTTGCCCCGGTGCGGGTGAACTGCATCTCCCCGGGCTGGATCCTCTCCAAGGGCCCCGCCCCCTCGGCGGAGGACCACGCCCAGCACTGGGCCGGCCGCGTCGGCCAACCGGAGGACATTGCCGCCGCCGCCGCCTTCCTGCTCGGCCCCGAAGCCGGCTTCGTCACCGGTGCGGAGCTCGTCATCGACGGCGGCATGACCCGCAAGATGATCTACGCCTGATGTAACGCAGCGTTGCCATGAGGCCGCACAGCCGGTAACGCTGGCTTCGTTCCACGCGGACACATCCATGGCCCGCCCCTTCCCCGCGCCCCGGCGCACGCACCGCAGCACGCTGCTGGCCGCCCTCGCGGCGCTGGCCGTGCTGCTGCGCCTGCTGCTGCCGCCGATGCCCATGGCCGCCCCGGCCGCGCCGGAGGACGCGTTGGCCCTGCTGCTGTCCGGCGGCGGCATCTGCCACAGCGACCCCGGCGGCCCCGCCTCGCCGGACCCAGGCCTCACCTGTCCGCTCTGCCCGCTCTGCGCCGGCCCCGCCGCCGTGCTGCTGCCCACGCCACCGCCCCTGCCGGCCCGCAGCGTTATCGTAACGTCGATCCGCCTGCGTCTCCCGCCCGCCACCGCACCGCCGGCCACCGGCTTCGCGATCGCGCAACCGCGCGGCCCCCCTGCCCTCTCCGCCTGACCCGGCCACCGGCGCCCATGCGCGCCGTCCCGCTTGTCATTCCGGAGAGTTCCCATGCCCGTCCTGTCCCGGCGCCGCGCCCTCGCGCTGCCCCTGCTCGCCGCCTTCCCCGCCGCCGCCACACCGATCACCGTCACCGACGCACTCGGCCGCACCGTCACCCTGCGCGCCCCACCCGAGCGCATCGCGCTCAACTTCAATTTCGAGGAATTCACCGCCGCCGGCGGCGTTGAGGCCTGGGGCAAGGTGGTCGGCTTCTCGCGCGACCTCTGGGCCGGCTGGCGCGCCGGATCCTTCAAGCGCTACCTGCCGGCGATCCCTAAGCTCGCCACCCTGCCGGATTTCGGCCACACCGATGGCGGCGATTTCAGCGCCGAGAAGGTCATCGCGCTCCGGCCGGATCTCCTGCTGGTCGCCGACTGGACCTACCAGCCGCTCAAGGAACAGATGGCGCAGTTCGAGGCGCTGGGCATCCCCGTCGTGGTGATCGACTACAACGCGCAAGACCCCGCCCGCCACGTCGCCAGCACCCGCGCCCTCGGCGTCGTCACCGGCCAAGCCGCCCGCGGCGAGGCGCTGGCCACGCTCTACGCCACCAGGCTCGCCGACATCCAGGCCCGCGCCGCCCGCGGCGTCGCCGCCGATGGCGGCCGCAAGCCCAAGGTCTATGTCGAACTCGGCCAGGGCGGCGCGGACGTGGTTGGCAACACCTACTGGCGCGGCATGTGGGGCCGCATGATCGACCTGGTCGGCGCGGAGAACATCGCCGCCAACCGCCTCGCCGGCGCCGGCAACTGGGGGCCGCTGAACCCGGAATACGTGATCGCCGCCAACCCCGATGCGATCTTCATCGCCGGCTCCTCCTGGGTGAACCGCCCCAACGCCGTAATCACTGGCTTCGATGCCGACCTCGCCCTCACCCGCGCCCGCCTCGCCCCCTACGCGCGGCGCCAGGGCTGGGCAGACCTTGCTGCCATCCGCACCGGCCAGCTCTTCGCCATCGAGCATGGCCTGTCCCGCTCGCTGTGGGATTTCACCGCCATGCAGTTCCTCGCCAAGGCGCTCTGGCCGGCACAGTTCGCCGATATCGACCCGGTGGCGGAGCTGCGCGGCTACCACGCCAGATACCTGCCCGTGGCCTTCGAGGGCACCTGGATGGCCCGCCTCACACCCCAAGCGGCATGAGTGCCACAGCCTGGCGCGGCGGCAACCGCCGCCGCGCCGTCGTCACCGCGGCGGCGTTGCTGGCCCTGCTCGCCAGCTTCGCCGCCGACCTCGCCACCGGCCCGGCCCTGCTGCCGCTGGCCGACGTGCTCGCCGTGCTGGGCGGCGTCTCGGAAGACCGCATGCTGAACGCCATCGTGCTGCAGCTGCGCCTGCCGATCGCGGTGATGGCCGCCCTGGTCGGCGCGGCCCTCGGCCTCTCCGGCGCGGTGATGCAGACCATCCTCAACAACCCGCTGGCCAGTTCCTACACGCTCGGCATCTCGGCCGCGGCGGGGTTCGGCGCGGCGTTGGCCATCCTGGCCGGCGCCGCCCTGCCGGTGCCGGAGCAATACGCCATCCCCGTGGCCGCCTTCGTCTTCGCCGGGCTGGCTTGCGCCATGGTCGCCGGCGTCGGCCGGCTGCGTGGTGCCACGCCGGAGCTGCTGGTGCTGGCAGGCATCGCCTGCCTGTTCCTGTTCCAGTCGCTGCTCTCGCTGCTGCAATTCCTCGCCTCGCCGGAAGCCCTGCAGCAGATCGTGTTCTGGCTGTTCGGCAGCCTGATGCGCGCCAGCCTCGGCAAGGCCGCCATCGTCGCCGCCGTGCTCGCCGCGATGCTGCCGCTGCTGATGCGCGACGCCTGGCGCCTCACCGCGCTGCGCCTGGGGGACGAACGGGCCGCGGCACTGGGCGTGCGCGTGGGCCCGCTGCGGCTGCGCTGCTTCGCCGCCGTCTCGCTGCTCACCGGCGTGGCCGTCGCCTTCGTCGGCACGATCGGCTTCGTCGGCCTCGTCGCCCCGCATATCGCCCGAATGCTCGTGGGCGAGGACCAGCGCCATTTGCTGCCGGCCTCGGCGGTGTTCGGCGCGCTGCTGCTCTCCGTCGCCTCCGTGGCCAGCAAGGTCATCCTGCCCGGCACCGTCTTTCCCATCGGCATCATCACCGCGCTGGTGGGCGTGCCGTTCTTCGCCTGGCTGGTGCTCGCCGCCGGCCCGCGCACGGGGTGGCGCTGATGCGGCTCGAAATCTCCGGCCTCACCGCCGGCTATGGCCGCCAGCAGGTGCTGCGCGGCATCAGCCTCACCGTGGCCCCCGGCGAGGTGCTGGCCATCCTCGGCGCCAACGGCAGCGGCAAATCCACCCTGCTGCGCGCCGCCGCCGGGCAGTTGCCCTACCAAGGCACGCTGCGCTGGAGCGGGCCCACCAATGCCATCGGCTACCTGCCGCAGGATAACGCCGCCCGCGTGGCGCTGACCGCGTTCGAGGTGGTGCTGCTCGGCCGGCTGCGCTCGCTCACCCTGCGCGTCGCGCCCTCCGACCTCCAAGCCGCCGAGGGCGCGATGGCGGAGCTGGGCATCGCCGCCCTTGCCCAGCGCCACCTTGGCGAACTCTCCGGCGGCCAGCGCCAACTCGTGTTCCTTGCCCAGGTACTGGCCGGCAGCCCCCGCGCCCTGCTGCTGGACGAGCCGACCAGCGCGCTGGACATTGCCCACCAGCTCCAGGTGCTGTCCCTGCTTTCCGCCGCCACGGCACGCCGCGGCCTGACCACCATCGCGGTGCTGCACGACCTCAACGCCGCCGCCCGCTTCGCCGGCCGCCTCGCCCTGCTGCATGAAGGCCGCGTGCTGGCCACCGGCACGCCCGATGAAGTGCTCACCCCCGCCCTGTTGCGCACCGCCTATGGCGTGGAGGCCGCCATCCAGCCAGGCCCAGACGGGCACCCCGTCGTCCTGCCGCTGCGCGCCACCACCCAGCATGACGATGTCGGCCATGTAGGGTTCTTGTAATAAGTTGCTTCTATATTACCACGTGTGCCCGGCAGCGACGTTCGCAACCGCAGAGTGTCGCGCTTCAGGGCAGGATTGGAGCCACCATGTCAAACCTGGGTAGCCTGCTGACAGGGCTCCGTTCCGACCGAAAGGGCGTCACCGCCATGGAATACGGCGTGATTGCCGGCGTCCTGGCCCTCACCATCGCCAGCACCTTCTCGGCGCTCACCAACAAGCTGGTGAACGCCTTCAACGCGTTGTCGTTCTAAAGGCCCGCCCGGCTCAGTTCGGCAAGGCGGCAATCACCTCGTCCCATGCGACGAGGAACGCGTCGGCGTGTTCGCGCTTGAACACCAGCGGCGGGCGGATCTTCACCACGTTGCGGAAGATGCCGGCATTGCTGGTCAGGAAGCCCTTGTCCTTCAGCCGGTTCACCACCTCCACCGTGGTCTCCACATCGGCCGAGCCATCCGGCTTCACCATCTCCACGCCGATGAACAGGCCCACGCCGCGCACATCGCCGATCCCCGGATGGGCACCGGCACGCGCCTGCAGGCTCGCCTTCATATGCGCGCCCACCTCGGCCACGGAGGCCACCAGCCCCTCGCTCTCGATGTAGTCGATCACCGCGCTGCCCACGGCGGCCTGCAGCGGGCTGGAGGCGAAGGTGTTGAAGTAGCGGGTGCGGGCGCGGAAGATATCCACCAGCTCCTTGCTCGCCGCGGTCGCCGCCAGCGGCAGGCCGTTGCCCATCGGCTTGCCGGTCACCACGATGTCGGGCTTGAAGCCCGTCACCTCATAGCCCCACCACTTGCCCGGGCGGGCATAGCCGGCCTGCACCTCGTCCGAGATCACCAGCCCGCCATTGCGGTGCACCAGGTCGCTGGCCTTCGCCATGAAGCCCTCCGGGATCTCCGGCAGCCCCTCATTGGCCAGGATCGAGCACAGGATCAGCCCGGCAAACCCCTCGCCGCTGGCGTTCAGGCTGTCGATCGCCGCCTGCAGCTTGGCCAGGTAGGCATCGGTCAGCTCCGCGCCGGAAAGCCCCTGCTGGATCGGGCGGTAGGTCTCGGGGAACGGAAAGCTGCGCACATCCGGCACCGCGTTGCTGCCCAGCGACAGGCGCGTGAGCTTGGAGACCAGCTCGGAATTGCCGTGATACGTCCCGTCGGTGCAGATGATGCCCTGCTTGCCGGTGGCGAAGCGCGCCATGCGCAGCGCCACCTCGTTCGCCTCGGTGCCGGAGCAGGAAACGATCACGCTCTCGATCGGGCCTGCGGTGTTCTTGCCCTTGTGCAGCCCGGCGAGCTTCTCGCAGAACGCCACGATCCCCTCATGCAGGTAGCGGCTGTGCACGTTCAGCGTGGATTGCTGCCGCACCATCGCTTCCACGATCGCCGGGTTGGCATGCCCCACGCAGGGCACGTTGTTGTACATGTCCACGTAGCGCCGGCCGGAGGGATCGTAGAGATACACGCCCTCGCCGCGCACCAGGTGCAGCGGCTCGTTGTAGAACAGCGGCGTGCCAGCCCCCATCGCCTGGTCGCGGCGGGCCTGGAGCTGGTGCGGGGTGATGTCCATCGTCTGTCTCCGGCATTGCGGGCTTGGCGGTAGCCCACCGCAACAACCGCCCGCTGTCCAGCCCCCTCGGGCCCGAATTCGGCTCAGCCCGCGCGCGGTGCCGCCAGCACGGCCGCCAGCGCGGCATGCAGGTGCGCAGGCGCCACCGCCCAGCGCAGATCATGCTCCCACCCCGCCGTCTGCCCCGGCAGCGCCTGGCCCACGACGCAGTCGTAATCCAGCCCGGCCAGGGCGGCGAGCCGGCGGAAGCCCCAATGCTGGTAGCGGTCCATCACCAGCTCGATCACCGCGCAGGGCGCACGGCCGAACACCACGTTGGCCAGCCCCGCCCCATGCGGCGCCACCACCAGCTCGGCCTGGCGGAACAGGCCCGCCTGCTCCACCAGCGACATGCCTTCCAGCTGCACCGGCACCACACCGGCCCCCTCCAGGAAGCCGATCAGTTCCGCCTCGTTCGCCAGAGGCCGACGCTCCGCGCCCCGACGGTCGATCCAGATGCGGGCGGGGAAATCCGGATTGTACGGCATCTCCGGCACCAGCCCATCCAGGAAGCCCTGCAACGCCGGATGCGGCCAGAACCCGTCGGCCAGGCGCCACGGCACCATCAGCCGCTCCACCGCCAGCGTGTCATGCGGGCCCACCCGCCGCACCTCACGCCAGCGACCCACGCCGGAAAGTGCCAGCGCCTCCTCCGCCGCCGGGGTGAGGTTGTCCGGCACCAGGATGCCGTCGCACTGCGCCATGGTGGCCGCATCCATCGCCGCCAGCCGGCCGATCCCGTCCGTCAGCCAGTGGAAGTGGTTCCAATGGCTGCCGCTGAGCAGGCTGAGCCAGGTGCCACCCACCGCCTCCGGCTGGGCCTCGGCCAGCAGCACCACGCCACCGCCATGTTCGATCCAGCCCTGCCGCTCCGCCACCACATGTACCATGGTGTCACCCACCACGAAGCCGCGCCCGGCGACGATGCCGCCATCGCCGTGCACATGCACATCGGTGAACGTGCAGACCCATGGGGTCACACTACGGAAGGCTGCCTCCCCCCATGCCACGTTGCCGGGCGAGGATTGCGGCGGCAGCTGGGACAGCAGGCGCGCCCCCAGGCGCAGCGGCGGCAGCGCCACCTCCACCGCCTCGCCGGCGACGATGCTGGACGCCATGCCATGGGCCGGGTCGCCGGCGGGGG
The DNA here is from genome assembly GCA_947460455.1 of Rhodospirillales bacterium. Classification (GTDB taxonomy): domain Bacteria; phylum Pseudomonadota; class Alphaproteobacteria; order Acetobacterales; family Acetobacteraceae; genus CAMDGX01. The sequence goes on from CANHKG010000080.1 coordinate 15,998, forward strand.
CGGCAAAGATTTCGTCCAGCGCACGGCGCGGGAACGGGCCGTGGCCGATCATCCTGCCGCGCGGCTCCGGAAGAAGGCCATGCCGCGCATGCTCATCACCACCTCGCCCTCCTGGTTCAGCACTTCAGTGCGAAAATGCACCAGCCCGCGATCGGGCTTGCTCTTCGAAAGCCGCGCCTCTTCCACGGTGGCGCGCAGCCGCAGCCGGTCGCCCACCCGCACCGGGCGCGGCCAGCGCAGCTCGTCGATCCCCGGCGAGCCCATCGATCCGCCGCCGCCGAAGAAATGGTCCACCATCAGCCGCATCGCCACCGCCGCGGTGTTCCAGCCGGAGGCCACCAGTTCCCCGAACATCGATGCCTTCGCCGCATCGTGGTCCAGATGAAAAGGCTGCGGATCGTAGCGCCGGGCGAAATCCAGAATCTCCGCCTCGGTCATCTCGAAATCGCCGCCCTCCAGCACCAGGCCGGGCGCGAAATCCTCGAAGAAGCGAACCGGCGCGCTCATGACATCAGATGATCGGGCGAGGGCTGCTTCTCCCCACGCTCGATCGCCTGCACCAGTTCGGTCAGCCGCACATGGGCACCGGCGGGCTTGCCGATCTCGGCGGCCTTGTCGGCGATGAAGCCGTTCATGAAGGAGATCTCGGTGCGCCGGCCCTTCAGCATGTCCTGCGCCATGGAGGGGCGCTGCAGGTCGCTTCGCGCCGCCGCATTGGTGCCGGCGAGCATGATCGCCTCCACCTCCTCCAGCGCCGCCTTGTTGCCTTCGCTGGCCAGGGCCAGTTTCTCCGGCTCCAGCTTGCCGATCTTCTCCAGCTGGTAGCCCAGCGCCTGGCCCACCCGCACCGCCTCCCCGCCGAGGCGGATGGAAAAGCGGCGGATCGCGTCGTGCCGGTCGATATCGTTGCCGCCCAGGCCGGTGGCGGCCGAAACGCCATTGCGCATGCCGTTCAGGCACAGCTTGGACCAGCGCTCGCCCCACAGATTCTGCGTCACCTTCACGCTGTCGATGCCGGCGATCATCTCGGCGATCGCCTCGGCGCGCGGCGTGACGCGCCCGTGCACCTCGCCCACGCGGAACACGGTGTGGTTGGCCCCACCCTTCGGCACGGTGCGGCGGATCTTGCCGGCCTCGAACATGTCCACGGAGATGGCGGCGGCGATGCAGCCAACCACCCTGCCCCAGCCAACAACGTTCGCGATGCGTTCCTCATTGATGCAATTTTGCAAGGAGACCATAAAGCCTCCGGGAGCGAGATATTGCTTCATCATCATGGTTGCCCATTCGGTGTCGTAGGACTTCACCGAGATGAAGCAGATGTCGATCGGCTTCTGTTTGCTGAAGTCCTGCACCTCCGTCAGGTGAATGATCGGCGGCTGGGCCACCACATTCTCCTCCGCCGTCATGCCGGTCAGGTGCAGGCCCTTGGCGCGCACGGTTTCCACGTGCTCAGGCCAGGCGTCGATGAGCGTCACGTCATGCCCGGCGCGATGCAGATGGCCACCGACATAACCGCCGACGGCGCCCGCGCCCATGAAGACGATGCGTGGTTTCATGTGTTGCACTCCCTCGGCCCCCGTGTGGACCGCAGACTACGCCGGCTGCGCCTGCGGGCAAGCCACCCACGCCACAAGCCGCCGCAGCGCCACCGCCAGCCGCGTGGCAACACCGCCGCGGCGGCGCGGTGCCGCGGGTGCGGCGGGCTGCGTCCGGTCGGCGGAGGGCGCGGTCACGCGGTCGATCGCGGCACGGATGCGGGCACGGGCGCGGTGCAGCATCACACGCTGGTTCTCCGGCGTGATCTGCAGCAGGGCGCAGATTTCCTCACCGGGCATGCCCTCCATGTCGCGCATCACCAGCACCGCCTTCTGGCCGGCCGGCAGCGTCTCGATCGCCTCCTGCACGTGCTCCCACAGCTGGCGCCCGCCCACCACGCGCTCGGGGTCCAGTTCGTCCCACAGGCGCGGTGCTTCGGCCCAATGCCCGTCGGGGCGGAAGGCGCTGGCCGGCACCGCGCGTTCCTCGCCCTGCGCACCGTCCAGCACCGAAGGCAGGCCGACCAGCCGCCCTTCCTTGCCGATGCGGGTGCGGGCACGGTTCAGCACGATAGTATAGATCCAGGAGGCCAGCGAGGACCGGCCCTCGAAGCGGGCGATGCCGCCATGCACCGCGATCCAGGTGTCCTGCACCACCTCCTCCGCCTGGGCGCGGCTGCCGATGATGCCGGCGGCCACCCCCACCAGCGCGGCATGGAAGCGCCGCACCAGGCGGCGATACGCTGCTTCCTCGCCGGCGCGCAGGCGGGCGAGGAACTCGGGCTGGTCGAACTCGCGGTCGTCCATGGATGCGCCGTGCCTTAACAGGAATGATGTGTAACAGATGTTGGGGTATACGCGTCGAGAGGCGATGACGTTACAGCCATTGGGGAGGCCGCCTTGCTTCGCTGCCGCGACCTGACCGAAGACGCCTCCCGCCTGATGGAGGGCGACCTGCCCCTGCCCCGCCGGCTGCGGCTGCGGCTGCACCTGGCGCTGTGCTCCATGTGCCGCACCTACATGGACCAGATGCGCAAGACCCGCGCCCTGGTGGCCAGCCGCCCCCTGGCGCCGCCCGACCAGGCCGCGGAGGACGCGCTGGTCGCCCGCATCACCGCCGGATCCGCGCGGGAATAGCCACGCCCCCTTGCATCCCGGCCGCGCATGGCGGATCGATGGCGGCAAACGCGCCAGAGGAAGTCCCATGCAGTTCGGCATCGCCATCCCCACCGATTCGGATTCCTGGAAGGTCGCCGCCGCGGCGGAAGAGCTGGGGTTTGCCTCGGCCTGGTTCTACGACACGCAGATGCTAAGTGCGGATTGCTTCGTGGCGATGGGCGCGGCCGCGGTGAAGACCAGCCGCATCCGGCTCGGCACCGGGGTGCTGGTGCCTTCCAACCGCATCGCGGCGGTAACGGCCAATGCCTTCGCCTCCTTGAACAAGCTCGCCCCCGGCCGGATCGATTTCGGCATCGGAACCGGCTTCACCGCGAGGCGCGCCATGGGGCTGGGCGCGATCCCGATGAAGGAGATGGAAGACTATATCCGCGTAGTGCAGGCGCTGCTGCGGCGCGAGACGGTGGAGACGGTGATCGAGGGGGAACGCCGCAAGATTCGCTTCCTCAACCCGGAGCTGGAGCTGATCAACACCACCGATCCCATCCCGCTGCACATCTCCGCCTATGGCCCGCGCGGCCAGGCGCTGACGGCGAAGCTGGGGGCCGGCTGGATGGCCTTCGTGGGCGACGAGGCGAGCACGATCGGCTGGCTGCGCGGCATGCACGAGACCTGGGCCAAGGCCGGGCGGGCACAGGCGGACCTGATCGCCACCGGCTTCGCGCTGGGCTGCGTGCTGGGCGAGGGCGAGGGCTTCGATTCGCCGCGCGCCATGGCGCAGGCCGGGCCGCGGGCTGCGGTGCTGCTGCACCGGGCGGCGGATGCGGCGCTGGCCGGGCTGCCCAACACTTCCCCGGTGCCGCCTTCGGTGGCCGATGCGGTGGCGGGCTATGTGGAGCTGGCCAAGAATTTCGAGCCGGCGGATGCGAAGTATCTCGAAAACCACACCGGCCATCTGATGGCGGTGAAGGACAGCGAGCGGCGCTTCGTGACAGGTGACCTGATCCGCGAGATGACCTTCACCGGCACCGAGGCGCAGCTGACCGAGCGCATCGCGAACATGCGCGACGCCGGCTACACCGAGTTCACCATCCAGGTGGTGCCGGGCCAGGAGCATGCGATCGCCGACTGGGCGCGCATCATGAAGCGGCTGGGCTGAGAAGGGCGAGACGATGACGCAGGACAATGCCGCGACGGCCGAGCGGCTGATCGATCGGTTCTTCCGCTATTTGGCAGTGACCAGCCAGAGCGATGCCAAGGCCACCACCGTGCCGAGCACGCCTGGCCAGTGGGACATGGTGCGCCTGCTGAAGCAGGAGCTGGAGGCGCTGGGGATCGCCGAGATTCATCTGGACGAGCATGCCTGCCTCACCGCCCGCATTCCCGGCAACACGCCCGGCGCACCGCGGATGGGGTTCTGCGCCCATGTGGATACGGTGGATGTGGGGCTGGCGCCCGAGATCCATCCGCAGCGTGTGCAGTGGAACGGCGGCGATATCTGCCTGAACGCGGCGCAGGACATCTGGATGCGCGAGGCGGAGCATCCGGAATACCTGCCCTACAAGGGCCAGGAATTGCTGGTGACCGACGGCACCAGCGTGCTGGGCGCGGACAACAAGGCGGCGGTGACGATCCTGATGGATCTGGCGCACCGCCTGGTGACGGAGAAGCCCAGGCATGGCGACATCGTGCTGGCCTTCGTGCCCGATGAGGAGATCGGGCTGCGCGGGGCCAAGGTGATGGACCTCAAGCGCTTTCCGGTCGATTTCGCCTACACGATCGACAGCTGCGAGGTGGGCGAGTTCATCTTCGAGACCTTCAACGCCGCCGGCGCTACGGTGGAGATCGAGGGTGTCACCGCCCATCCGATCAACGCCAAGGGCATCATGGTGAACCCGGTGCTGGTGGCCGCCGACCTGATCAACCGGTTCGACCCGCTGGACACGCCCGAGCATACCGAGGGGCGGGAGGGGTATTGCTACGTCACCTCCATGGCCAACAACTCCGCCACCGCCACGGTGAAGATCAATCTGCGCGATTTCGACAAGGATGGGCTGGAGGCGCGCAAGGAGAAGGTGCGGGCCCATGTGGCGGCGACGCAGGCGAAGTTCCCGAAGGCCAAGCTGAAGGTCGAGATCGAGGATGTGTACGCCAACATCGCCGAGAGCCTGGGCAATGACCGGCGCTGCCTGGAGCTGATGGAGCGCGGGTTCAAGGAATTGCAGATCACGCCGCGCATC
>CANHKG010000081.1 GCA_947460455.1 Rhodospirillales bacterium
CCGCGGCGAAGCACATGGTGGAACGCGGCGGCGGCGGGCGGCTGGTGGGCACGGCCTCGCTGGCCGCGATCGAGGGTGCTGCGCGCAACGAGCATTACTCCGCCACCAAGGGCGGGCTGATCTCGATGCTGCAATCGATCGCGGTGGAGATGGCGCGCTATGGCATCACGGCGAACGCGATCCTGCCCGGCTGGATCGAGACCGACATGACGGCGAATTCGATCGCGAACCCGAAATTCTCGGGCAACGTGATGCCGCGCATCCCGATGCGGCGCTGGGGCACGAAGGCGGATTTCGGCGGCATCGCGGTGTACATCATGAGCGACGCGAGCGCCTACCACACCGCCGAATCCTTCGTGATCGACGGCGGGTATTCGCTTTTCTGAGGGGGCACGCGCGATGCGGTTCGGGTGGTTGACGCTGGCGGCTTCGCCGTCGCCGGAACAGGATCAGGCCGCGATTGGGCAGCAGATCGAGCTGGCCTGCACGGTGGAGGCGCTGGGCTTCGACAGCCTGTGGCTGACGGAGCATTATTTCACCGGCGAAAGTGTCTACAACGACGCGCTGACCTTCGCCGCGGCGCTGGCGATGAAGACCAGCCGCATCCGCATCGGCTTCGCGGTGGTGCAGATGCCGTTCCACCATCCGGTGCGCCTGGCGACGCAGCTGGCGCTGCTGGACAACCTCTCGAACGGGCGCATCGATGTCGGGATCGGCAAGGGCACCGTGTTCAACGAATACGAGTTCATCGGCCACGGGCTGCGCAGCGATGACAGCCGGGCGCGGATGGAGGAGGCGCAGTCGATCTTCGAGCGGCTGTGGCGCGAGGCGCCGCTGACGCATCACGGCAAATACTACAACGTTCACGTGCCGGCGCTGCGGCCGAAACCGGTGCAGCCGGGCGGGCCGCCGCTGTGGCGCAGCGTGATCTCGCCGGGCTCGTTCCGCGAATGCGGGCTGCGCGGCATCCCGATCCTGACTTCGCGTCTGTCGGTGCCGCGCATTCGCGAGCGCTGGGCCACCTATGGCGCCGCGCTGGAGGAAGGCGGGCATGATGCGGCGACGCGCGCGCGGCTGATGGAATCCGCCGCACTCTGGCGCAACGTGTATGTGGGTGAAAGCGATGCGGAGGCGGAGGATACTGTCTCCCGAGAGTTGCTCGCGGCGCGCCATCACATCAACCATCTGCGCGCCACGCTGAACCCGCCGGATTTCGTGGTGGACCCGGCGGTGCTGACCCCCTGGGCAGATGCGTCGGTGCCGGACGAGGTGGCGCTGCCGAACATGCTGGAAACCGGCACGCTGTTCGGCTCCGCCAAGCGGGTGCGCGAGCAGGTGGCGGAATTGCATGATGCCGGCGTACGCCACCTGCTGTGCCAGACCGGGTTCGGCGAGATGGAACACGGGCTGGTGATGGCTTCCACGCGCCGGTTCGGCGAGGAGGTTCTGCCGGCGTTCCGGACTCACTGAAGCGCGATTGCTTACTGTTACCGGATTTCTGAATTCTTCCAACAACCCTGCTTGTACTTGACCCTGTCCTTTGGCCGGGGCTAGCTATGGCATTGGTTTCGGCTGGAGGACTTTTGAATATGTCTGTCGGTAACAAGCCGCGTTTTCCCGGCGACCTGCTCCACCCCAACGACGAGGCGCCCGATCCGCTGCAGGCGGCATTGTCCGGCTATGTCGCGCCGGTGCTGCCGCAGCCCGCCGCGGGCACCCCGGCGGTGACAGCCACGATGGCGGATGTGATCCGCGTGGACCTGACCGAGGAGATCGACTGGCCCGGCACCATCGCGGTATCCGGCAGCAGCGCAGCCAAGGGCGCCGGTGGTGGTGGCGGGAGCACCGGCGGCGGCGGCACCGGCGGGTTGCTGACCAGCTACACCAGCCAGGGCGCCTACAACGTGAACATCGTGTTCAAGGGCACCTGGACCAGCGAGCTGCAGGGTATCTTCGTGAACGCGGCCAACCGGATCAGCCAGATCATCGTGGCCGACGTGCCGGCGGTTTCGATCCGTGGGGTTTCGATCGACGATATCCAGATCACCGCGGAGCTGAAGGCGATCGACGGCACCGGCGGCGTGCTGGGCCAGGCGGGCCCGACGGCGCTGCGCAGCGGCAGCTACCTGCCCGCCACGGCCAGCATGCAGTTCGACAGCGCCGATGCCGCCAGCTTCAACAGCCAGGGCCTGTTCGACGAGATCGTAACGCACGAGATGCTGCACAGCATCGGGATCGGCTCGATCTGGAGCTACAAGGGTCTGGTTTCGGGTTCGACCTTCATCGGCGCCAATGCGATGGCGGAGTACGACAAGCTGGTGGATGCCTTCCAGGGCTTCGACAACGGCGTGGCCGCCCTGGCGGTGCCGCTGGAGACGGGCGGTGGCAGCGGCACGGCGGGCTCGCACTGGTCCGAGGCGGTGTTCAAGAACGAGCTGATGACCGGCTACATCAACAGCACGCCGTTCGGCGGCATGGTGGCGGATCCGCTGAGCGCGATGACGATCGCCTCGCTGAAGGACCTCGGCTACGCCGTGGACATGAGCAAGGCCGATGCCTACTTACTGACGGCGTAGCCAGCGCTGGGACTGCGGAACGGAAGGGGGCGCACCGCCGGGTGCGCCCCCTTCGCCGTTCGTGGCGCCCTTTCCAAGCAGGGTAGATCCGCGCCGCCGCAGGGGGCGGTAGGGATTTGGTGACGATTTCGGTGGAGTTTGCGCCCGCGGCCAGGATGGACCGGCGACACGACTCCCCGAGTTCGCGGCGACAACGCCGCATCGGGACGGAGTTCCCCCATGCGCCTGTTCCGCCTGCCGACCCTGCCCTGGGACCTTCCCGAAGAGCGTGACCTGATGGCCGTGGTGGCGCCCGCCGGCAGCGATCCCTTCGTTGGATGGGTCGAGCCACAGGCGGTGGCGCCACCGACCGCGCAGGAAGACGATGGCGGCATACTACTGGTGGACCTGGTGGGCGATGTGGAAGCCCACGCCAAGGCGAGCAGCACCGTGGCGGCGGCGCCGATGGCAACCGCATCCCTCGCCGCGCTGCGTACCAGCTACACCAGCGGGGCCGCGGGTGCCTACAACGTGACCATCAACTTCACCGGCAGTTGGACGGCGGCGCAGCAGAATGTGTTCGTGGCCGCGGCGAACCGGATCAGCGCGGTGATCGTAGGCGACGTGCCGAACGTGAGGGTCGGCACCGTGGCGGTGGACGATATCGTGATCACAGCCTCCCTGCGGGCCATCGATGGCGTGGGCGGAATCCTGGGCCAGGCGGGGCCGACGGCGTTGCGGGCCGGCACCAGACTGCCAGCGACGGCGACGATGCAGTTCGACAGCGCCGATGCCGCCAGCTACCTGAGCCAGGGGCTGTTCGACGAGATCGTAACGCACGAGATGCTGCACGCGGTGGGCGTGGGCACGATCTGGGCGGCGAAGGCACTGCTGTCCGGCGGCGGGTTCATCGGCCGGAATGCGGTGGCGGAATACAACAAGCTGGTGGACAGCTACGCGGCGAGCCATGGCGGCAGCACACGATTGGCCAACGGCACGCAGCTCACCAAGGGTGCGGTGCCGATCGAGACGCAAGGTGGGGCCGGCACGGCACGCGCCCACTGGTCGGAGGCCGTGTTCGACAGCGAGATGATGACGGGCTGGCTGGATACGGCGCCGAAGGGCGGCATGGTGGCGGACCCGCTGAGCACGATCACCACCGCGTCGCTGAAGGATCTCGGCTACGTGGTGGCCACCAGGCCGCCGGCGGATTTCTACATCCTGAGCTGAGCCCCGGAGCAACAACCGACCGGATGGAATCCCCCGGTCGGCTTAGGTTGCTCGCCAAAATCAAAAGCTGGAATGGTGGCCGACCGTCCATCAGGTCGGCGACCGTTCTAGGCAGGCAGTGCTTCCAGCAGAGCCTGGGCGCGGGCCCGCTTTTCCGGGTCGGGGTCGCGGGCGACGATGCGCTGCAGAACGGAGCGGGCGCGCGGGTCTTTCTGTTCCGCGCTCGCAAAGGCAATGGCGTCGCGCTTGTCGAACCACTGGCGGTCGAACTCCTTCAGCGTCAGCGGCAGGCGGCGCCAGTAGTATTTCAGCTCGTCGGATTGCCAGCCCTCATACACCTGTTCCCAGGACAGCGGCTGGCCATCGGCGTTGGCGTTGTCGGGGTTGAAGGGTTCGCTGACCAGCTGGTAGCGCACATCCATCGACATGCGCAGCCGGTCGCCGCGGTTGGGCACGCCCTTGTGGACGGTCATGCTGTGGAAGAACAGCACGTCGCCCAGCGCGAAGGGGCCGGAGTGCCAGCGCCCGTCGAGCGGGTCGGTGATCTCGATGCCCCCTGCCCCGGCGGCGATGTTGAAATCGTACACGCCTTCCACATGGGTGCCGGCGGCGACCTGGAGCGGGCCGGCTTCCATCGGGATGTCGATCATCGGAATCCAGGCGGTATAGACCTCCTCCGTGCCCTGCACGTTGGGGAAATCCTGGTGCGCCTTGGTGGTGAATTCCTCCCGGGCCGGAAAGATGTTGCGGCCGAGCACGCGCGGGTGGGCGAGGATGGGGCCGCCGAGCAGCGCCTCCAGAAACCCGATCAGCGCCGGATGGTGCTTCAGCGCGTGATAGTCCTCGATGCGGTTGATGCGGCGCAGGGTTTCCAGGTAGCGCGGCTCCGGATCGACGCAGAAGCCGGCGGGGTTGGCGCGGGCTTCGGCCACCGGGGCGTCGGGCTGGAGCCAGCCGGCCTCGCGCGCGAGTTCGCCGACCTGGCGCTGCACAGTGGCGATGGCATCGCGCGGGAGAAGGTTGCGGATGAACAGGTAGCCGTCCTGCTGCATGCGCGCGCGCAAGGCTTCGGCATCGCCCAGCAAGGGCGTGGCATCGTAGAACGGTTGCATGTGTTTCCTCCCCTGGTGGCAGCCTCAGCCGGTGGGCGGCGAGCCGTCGATGATGGCGGCGGTGCCGATGGTGCAGGTTTGGCGCAGCTTCACCAGCTCCTGGTATTCGGCGCTGAAGTAGAAGCGCTTCGCCGCCTCCATGCTCTCCCACTCGATGATCACCACGCGGCCAAGGCCGGGATCGCCTTCAAGGTTGGTCACCGCGCCGCCGCGGACGATGTATTTGCCGCCGTAGGAGAGGATCATCGGGCCGGCCTGCTTGCGGTAGGTGTCGAACACCTCCGGGTTGGTGACCGTCTCGTTGAAATACATGAAGACCGGCATTGCGGTGTCTCCCTCAGCGCTTGTTGCTGCGCACGGCTTCGGCCATGCGCTCAAGGATACGATCCAGGATCGGGGCGGAGGTGGCGAAGTTGAAGCGCACCGCGCGGTCGTTGGCAGGGTCGAAGGCCTGGCCGGGGCTGAAGGCGATCTTGGCCTGGTCGTGGAAGAAATCGAACGCCGTGCCAGGCAGGCCGAGGGCGGTGCAATCGAGCCAGCCGAGATAGGTGGCCTCGGGCTCGTGGAACTTGATCGCCGGCAGTTCGGCCTTGAGGAAGGCGGCCATGCGCTGGCGGTTGGCATCCAGATACGGCAGCACTTCGTCGAGCCAGGGCTGGCCATGGTCCCAGGCGGCGATGGTGGCATCGATGCCGATGATCCCCGGCGAGCCCAGCACGCGGGAAGGCACGCGGGCGTGGAAGCGGTCCTTCAGCGCCTGGGTGCCGAAATGCATCAGGCCGCAGCGCAGGCCCGGGATGTTGAAGCTCTTGGTCGCGCTGTTGATCGTCACGGTGCGCGCGGCGATCTCGGGCGAGAGGGTGGCGATGGGGATGTGGGTGGCGCCGGGATAGACGAGGTCGCAATGGATTTCGTCAGCGATGATGATCCAGTCGCGCTCGATCGCCATCTTGCCCATGGCGAGCAGCTCGTCGCGCGTGAACACGCGGCCGGTGGGGTTCTGCGGGTTGCAGAGCATCAGGATCTTGGTGCGGGCGTCGCCGATCTTGGCCATCTCGTCGAGGTCGAGCACGTAGCCGTTGCCGTCGCTGCGCAGGTATTGCGCATCCAGCCGCCGGTCGTTGTCGTGGATGGAGCTGTGGAAGGGCGGGTAGGCCGGCAGGTGCAGCACGATGCCGTCGCCGGGGTCGCTGAACGCCCACACCGCGGCGTAGGTGCCCTGCACGAGATCCGACAGCGGCTGCACCAGATGGGGATCGATGGTCCAGCCGAAGCGGGACTGCATGCGCCGGGCGAAGGAGGCGGCGAGGCCTTCGTCGCCATGGCCGCCGGTGCTGCGGTGCGGGTAGCCGTATTCCTCCTCGCGGATCAGGTCGCTGATGGCGCGGCGGATCGGGTGGGCGATGGAGAAATCCATCTCCGCCACCCAGGCCGGCAGCACGTCGGGCGAATACTTGGCCCACTTCACGTTCTGGCGGGTGCGCAGGACATCCATGGGAAGTTCGAAGGAGGCTGGGCGCATCGGGAACGTTCTCGCGAGAGTGGACGGGGGCGTTTGAGCAGTGGGCGGCGGTGCGGTCAATCGAGCTTGAAGCCGATCCTGCGGACGAAGGCGCCCCAGCTCTTGCGCTCCGGCTGGGCGTATTGGCGGGCCTTGTCCTCCGACCAAGTGTAGGGCTGGTGGCTGCCGAACAGATCGTCCCGCCGGCGGGCGCGGACGGGTTTTTCGGCATCGCGGCGGGCATCGTATTCGGCGATGTGGCTGTCCAGCGCCGCGTCGTCGTGCCGATCCGTGTGGACGGTGGCGGCCAGCGGCATCCGCGGCGTCAGCGCCGTGAAGCCGCTGGGCCAGCCGACGCACAGGCCGGCCACGGGGAAGACATGCGGCGGCAGCGTCAGCACCTGCGCCACCTGCTCCGGGTGGTTTCGGATGGCGGAGATCGGGCAGGTGGCGAGGCCCAGCGATTCGGCGGCGGCGATGAACGTGCCGAGCACGATCCCGGCCTCCACCGCCGGGTTGAAGAAGGCATCGAGATGGTCGTTGGCGAGGTCATGCCCGCGCAGCTTGTGCAGGCGGCGATGGCGGCGGTTGTTGCCGCAGAACATCAGGAACGCCGGCGCGGCGCGGGCCCAGGGGTTGTCCGGCAGCAGGGCGGCCAGCGCCTCCCGCTGGGCGTGGGCCTCGACGATGACGATGTCGGCCTGCTGCAGATCGCTCTTGCTCGGGGCGGCGAGCGCCGTGGCGCACAGGGTGCGGATCAGGGCGGGATCGACGGGCTTGTCGGTGTAGTGCCGCATGGTGCGGTGGCGGGCCATGCTGCGCAGGGTGGGCGTGTCGGCCTCCGCGGGCACGTCCGGGATCGCCTCGCCGTAGCGGGCGCGCAGCCAGTCGGCGAGGGGTGCGCCGGGGTCCTTGGGCTCGCTCATGCCATGGACTCCTGGCCCACGGTCTCCTGGGCCACGGCCTCCGGCAGCGCCAGCATGTTGTGCTGCAACAGCAGTTCCACCGCGTGGATCACGGTGTTGAGTTGGGTGGTGTGGGCCAGGCGGAAGGCGTTGCCGTAGATCGTCTCGTCCGGATACTCGGTGATGAGCTGGAAAGGCGGGATCTGGCGGGTGTTCTCGCCGATCTCGCAGATGATGCCGTTATAGACCGGGCTCGGGATCGGCCCGAGATGGGCGGTATAGGCGCCGATCTGCTCCGCGTTCAGCTTCGCCAGCGCGGGGTCGGTGATCAGGCGGGCGGTGAGCGCCTGCATGAATTCATGCGCCTGCGCCTCCAGCCCCGCATGGTGGCGCAGGATCAGGAAGAAGCCGCGCGGCAGGGCATAGGGCGAATAGCCGCCACCGGGCAGGTAGCCGGTCAGCGGCCGGGTCCATTCATGCGCGGGATAGCCGTGCAGGTTGATGTGCAGCCGCGCCCCGGTGCGCTGGAACGCCTCCAGCCGGGCGGCGCGTTCCAGCGGGGCCTCGTCGGCGCGGAACTCCAAATCGTCGCCCAGCGCGGTGAAGCGGGCGGCGTGGTGCATATGGCGCGGGTTCTCGGCGCGCAGGCGGTGATGCAGCGCATAGCCGTCCGCGTTCTCCTGCGGCAGCAGGGCGAAATGCGCCCGCATCCGCTTCAGCGCTGGCACCGCCCGCAGCGCACCGATCGGGCCGGAGGTCTCGTTGGCATGCTGGCCAGAGGTGATCACCAGGCCCGGTCCGTTGTCTGTCCCTGGGCCCGCGAAATGCAGGCCGCGCACCGGCCGCCCCTGCACGGAGGTGGTGCCGAACGCCTCCCCGCCGAGGCGCGCGAGATGGCCCGCAATCTCCAGTTCGGTCAGCGGCTTGCTGGCGAGGTCCAGCCGCTCCGGCTCCTGCACGCGCTGCGGCTGCGGCGTGTGCGGCACGATGCTCACGCGCACCGTGGTGTCGCCGCCAGTGGCATTGATCAGCGGCACGATCTGGCCGGGCTGGAAATCCCGCGTGCCGATCGGGCGGCCGCCGATCTGCTGGAACAGTTCCAGCAACGAGAAATACAGATCCTCATGCAGCGCCTCGCGCGTGGAGAGGCATTCGTCGTGCCACGGCAGCTTGCGCTCGATGCCGCCGATGCCGACCGCGATTTCCAGCGTCTCGAAGAACGGCGTCGCCTGGGGCCAGCGATAGGCGCGCACGGAGGCGATCACCGCATCGAACGCGTCCTCGTAATCGGTGCGCAGCGCGGCGTTGAGGTTCGGCACCGGGCAGCCCGGCGGGAAGGTGCGCAGCCAGCCGGTGGGCGAAAGCGCATCGCGCCCCACCGGATCGGGCCGGCGCCGGTTGGGCGCATAGACGTAGAGGTATTCCGGCTGGCCGTTGCGCACCAGCGTCACCTCGTAATGCTCCGCGGTGCGGCCCTCGACATACTCCACCGGGATCGGCGCGATCAGGCCAGGCAGCGGAAACGCCTCCACCTGGAAGCGCTGGGCATTCTCCGGCGGCAGACCGATCGTGACGGCGGACACGCCCGCGAGGTCGATCTCCTCCAGGAAGGCGTGCACCAGCGGCTTGTAGGCGCTGCGGAAGCTGGCCTGGAACCCGCGGGCGCGCAGCGTGGCCTCCGCGGCGCGGCGGGCCCCGCGATCCTCGAACACCCAGGCTTCCACCAGCATCCCGGGCCATTCCGGCGCCTGGAAACGCTCGACAAGCGTGTTGAGGGTGCGCGGCAGGCGCACGTCCAGCAGGGTGGTCATATGGCGTTGGCTCCCGACGTCTCGCCGCATGATGGCCCTGTTTGGGGCGGGCGGGAATGGGTACAAGGTGTGGGCAAAACGGAGGACACGACATGGACGAGGCCCAGGCCCGCGCAGCCTTCGAGGAGGCGATCCGCACCCATTCGCCGGGCTTCGGCACGTTCTTCCTCGCACGCCTGCTGGGGCTGGATATCAGCTACGGCGAAGCGGATTGCACCGTGAAATTCGAAGTGAAGGACTTCATGTTCAACCCCCAGGGCTCCCTGCATGGCGGGCTAATTGCCACCGTGCTCGATATCTCCATGGGCCACCTGCTCACCGCCAAGGCCGGCGTGGGCATGACGCTGCAGATGAACACGCAATACATCAAGCCGGCCCGCGCCGGCGTGGTGCAGGCGCACGCCACCTTCCTGCGCCGCGGCCGCAGCATCAACTATCTGGAATCGCGCATGACGGACCCGGGCGGCGACCTGATGGCCTTCGCCACCTCCACCTGGCGCCTGCTGGAAGCTAAGTAGCCTTCCCAAACCGTGCGGATTGTCTAGGCTCCTGGGGAACGAACAGGAGCCTGCCGCGATGAACGACCACATGACATCAGTTGGGGTTTCGGTGGACGAGCTGGACACCCCTGCCCTGCTGGTCGACCTCGACATCATGGAGGCGAACATCGCCCGCGCGGCGGCGGAATGCCGCGCCAACGGCATCCAGTGGCGCCCGCATTTCAAGGGCCAGAAAACGCCGGAGATTGTGCGCAAGGAAATGGAAGCCGGCGCCATCGGCTCCACCTGCGCCAAGCTGGGCGAGGCCGAGGTGCTGGTGGAAGCGGGGATCACCGACCTGCTGGTGGCCAACCAGATCGTCGGCCCGCAGAAGATCGCCCGGCTGATCGCGCTGATCGGCCGCGGCGACGTGAAGGTGGCCGTGGACAGCAAGGCCGTCTCCGACCCGATCGGCGCCGCCGCGGCCGCCGCCGGCAAGGTGCAGGGCGTGCTGATCGAGGTGAACACCGGCATGAACCGCGCCGGCACCGAGCCGGGCGCCGATACCGTGGCACTGGCCAAGCACATCGCCGCCACCCCCGGCCTCAAGCTGCGCGGCATCATGGGCTGGGAAGCCCACGCCGTGGCCATCGCCGATGGCAACGAGAAGGCTGCGGTGGTGGCCGATGCGATCGGCCATCTGGTGGAAACCGCCAAGGCCATCCGCGCCGCCGGCATCGAATGCGAGATCGTCTCCTGCGGCGGCACCGGCACCTTCCCCTACTGCGCGCGCCAGCCGGGCGTGACGGAGATCCAGGCCGGGGGGCTGATCTTTTCGGATGAGCTCTACCGCACCAAGTTCGGCCTCGGCTTCCCGCAGGCGCTGACGGTGCTGGCCACCGTGGTCGCCCGCCCCACGCCCACGCGGGTGATCCTGGATGCCGGCAAGAAAACCATGAGCAACGATGCTGCCGCCCCCCGCCCGCTGGGCGTTGCCTCCAGCAAGCCGGTGGGCCTCTCCGCCGAGCACACCACGGTGGTGCTGGACGCGCCGAGCGACACGCCCAAGGTGGGCGACAAGATGCAGTTCGTGGTGGGGTATTCCGACACCACCGTGCACCTGCACGAGAAAATCCAGGCGATCCGCAACGGCCGGGTGGAGGAAACCTGGGTCGTGAAGGCCCGCGGCAAGCTCTCCTGACCCCTGGCTCCTGACGAAGGATTGCCCATGCCCACGCTTACCCGCAGGCTGTCACCCGCCGACACCTTCGCCTTCCGCAGCGCCACAGACGTGCAGATCTCCCCCACCGGGGGCGCGCTCTGCTACCTGCTGACGACCCGCCCGCGCGCCAACGATATCAGGCATACGGTGCTGATGCTGACCACCGACCGGGCGAACTGGGCCGAATTGCCCAGCAGCACCGGGGCGATGATGGCGCGCTGGTCGCCGGATGGGCGGCGGCTGGCCTTCCTCACCGGCGGGGCGGCGCCTTCGCTGCACGTGCACACGCTGGGCGGCGAAACGCGCACGCTGGTGACCTCGGCCACCGCGCTGCGCGAAATCGCCTGGTCGCCGGATGGGTCGCGCATTGCCTTCCAGCAGCGCGAGATCGCGGCGGCACCCGCGTGGCTCGGGCTGGGCGGCGCGGCGGAGGGCGAGAGCTGGGCGGCACCGCCGAAGTTCACCGACCGGATGCTGTTCCGCCACGACACGGTGGGCGAATGGCCGGAGGGCAGCTTCCAAACCCATGTGATCGCGGCCGATGGCGCCGGGGGCGCGAAGCCCGTCACCACAGGCACGTGGTGGCACGGCATGCCGCACTACACCACGCCGGGCCTGACCTGGAGCGCCGATGGGCGCTGGCTGCTGATGACCGGCTCGCGCCGGGCGGATTGGGACCGCGCGCCGAACGACGTGACGATCCATGCCATCGCGGTCGATGGCGGCACGGTGCGGCGCCTGACCGACCAGCCCGGCATGGCCACCGCGCCGCATGTCTCGCCAGATGGCAAGTGGATCGCCTTCCTGCTGTCCGATACCCGACCGGTGAGCCACCGCCCCCGGCGAGTCTGGGTGATGCCGGCCAGCGGCGGGCAGGCACGGCCGGTGACCGGCGGCTTCGACCGCAGCATCGACAGCCTGGCCTGGGCCGACAACGACAACCTGCTGGTCTGCCACGACGACCCCGGCTGCCGGGCGGTGGGCCGCGTTTCCCTGGCCGATGGCCGCTACACCCCGCTGCTGCGCGACATGGCCGGGGCGGCGATCGAGATGCCCTATTCCGGCGGCGGGTTCTCCGTGGCCGCGGATGGCTCCATCGCCTATGTGCGCGGCGCCTCCGACCTGCCCGGGGATGTGACGGTGCTGGCCCCCTCCGGCCAGGCCGCGACACTCACCGACCTCAACGGCGCGCTGGCGGCGGAGGTCGGCGGGTTCCGCCCGGCGGAGATGCTGTGGCTGGCCGGCGGCGAGGGGCGGCAGGTGCAGGCGTGGCTGACGCTGCCGGACCGGCCGGGCCCGCACCCGATGGCGCTGGAAATCCATGGCGGGCCCTATGCCGCCTATGGCGATCGCTTCGCGATGAAGCACCAGATGCTGGTGGCCGCCGGCTACGCGGTGCTGGCGGTGAACCCCTGCGGCTCCACCGGCTACGGCGAGGCCTTCGCCAATGCGTTGCACGACCGCTTCCCCGGCCCGGACCATGACGACCTGATGGCCGTGGTGGACAGCGTGGCGGCGCGGCCGGAGATCGATGCCGGCAACCTGTTCATCACCGGTGTTTCAGGCGGCGGGGTACTCACGTTGTGGGGCATCTCGCATTCCTCCCGCTTCCGCGCCGCGGTTTCCATCAAGCCGGTGGTGAACTGGGAAAGCTGGCTGCTGACGGCCGATATGGGGCCCACCGGCGGGCTGGTGTGGATGGGCGACGTGTTGCCGTGGGAAGACCCGGCGAAATACCGCGCCCGCTCCCCGCTGGCACGCGCCGGGCGCATTCGCACCCCCACGCTGCTGATGGCCGGCGAGGCCGATAGCCGCACGCCGCCGACCGAGGCGCTGCAGATGTATTCGGCGCTGAAGCTGGCCGGCGTGGAAACGGCCTTCCTGCGCTTCCCCGCCACCAGCCACAGCAGCGGGGCGATGCGGCCCAGCCTATTCGCAGCCGAGGTTTCGGCGACGATCGGGTGGTTCGAACGGTTCCGGGCGCTCACGCCGCAAGTGTGACGCGCGTGCATTTCAGCGGCAATTGATGTAAACGCCGTTCACATGCGCTTCGGCTCCGATCCCCCGCGTGGCCCGCGCCCTGAAGGGCGCGAGAGCTACCATCACGGCAACCTGCGTGAGGCGCTGATCGCCTCGGCGCTGGTGCTGATTGCGGAGCGTGGACCGGCGGGCTTCAGCTTTGCCGAAGTGGCGCGGGCCGCGGGCGTGAGCCCGGCGGCCCCCTACCGGCATTTCCGCGACCGCAACGCGCTGGTGGCGGAGATCGCACGGCAAGGGTTCGAGCGGTTCGCCGCGGCGCTGGAAACGGCCTGGAACCTGGGCCGGCCAGACCCTGTGGCGGCGATCGAGAATTGCGGCCGGGCCTATCTGGCCTTCGCACGGCGGGAGCCCGCGGCCTATGCCGCGATGTTCGAAACCGGCTTCCCCCTGGAGGAGGACGCAGCGTTGCATCGCGCCTCCGACCATGCGTTTGCCGTGATCCGGCGCGCGGCAGAGGCAGCCTGCGCCGATTGGCGCGGCCAGGGCGCACGGCCGCCGGCGATGATGGTGGCGTTGCATATCTGGGCGATGTCCCACGGCATCGCCTCCCTGTTCGTCGGCCGGTCGGATGCCACGCGGCGCAAGCTGCCGATGGCGCCGGAGCAACTGCTGGAGGCCGGGCTGCTGATCTACCTGCAGTCCCTGGGGCTGTCAGAACCGGGTTGATCGTTTTTCATCCGCATTCTCCTTGACTCCCGCAGACGCGAGGTCCATCTATGTAAATGTGATAAACATTCACATGGCCGGACCCAAACCCCCTGGCCAGTCCCTCATGGAGAGGACCATGCACGCCACCGCCTTCCTGCACGACATCCCCAAGCCGATCTGGATTGCGGCAATGGTGATGGGCTTCATCTGGTTCTGGCCCGTGGGCCTGGCGATCCTGGCCTACACCATCGGCAGCCGCCGCTGGGGGCGCCGCAATGGCGGGCCGGGCCAGTGGTACAACACTGATTCGCAACAGCAGGGCCGCGCCGACGGCTGGGCCAAGTGGGGCGACTTCGCCACGCCGTGGAACCAGCCCCAGAAGCCCGAGGTTCGCCCGAGCGGCAATGCGGCGTTCGACGAGTACCGGACGGAGACGATCCGCCGGCTTGAGGACGAACAGCGCGAGTTCGTCGATTACCTGGAGCGGCTGCGCAAGGCGAAGGACAAGGCCGAGTTCGACCAGTTCATGGCCGATCGCCGCCGGCCGATGACGCCGCCGGAGCCCCACCAGGGCGCCTGACGCACCGAACCCCTCCCGCAGCCTCCCCCGGCGCGGGAGGACCGGGTGGGGCACCCCCCTGCCCCACCCCGACAGCCCGCCTGCCGCCCCGCAGGCGGGCTGTCCATGTACGGGTTTCCCTGCGGCGCCGGCGGGGGCAGGATGCACGACAAGCCCGTGCAGGAGACCCCGCCATGCCGAATTACGATCCCCGCAGCTTCCGTGCGCTGACCTTCCATGATGCTGTGCCCCACTTCCGCGACGGCAGCGACACGCCGCGCGCCTATCTGGAGCGGTGCATCGCGACGGTGGAGGAGCGCGAGCCTGTGGTGAAGGCGTTCGCCTCGCTCAATCTGGACACTGCGCGGGCGGCGGCGGATGCCAGCACGGCGCGGTGGAAGGCGGGTTCGCCGCTTTCGGCGATCGATGGCATGCCGGTGGGGATCAAGGATCTGCTGGAGACGGTGGACCACCCGACCGAGATGGGCTGCGAGGCGTTTCGCGGCAATTTCCCCAAGCGCGACAACGCCGCGGTCTGGGCGCTGCGGCTGGCGGGCGCGGTGATTTTTGGCAAGACCGTCACGGCCGAGATCGGCGGGGCGCATCCGGGGCCGACGACCAATCCGTTCGATGCCTCACGCACGCCTGGAGGTTCTTCCTCCGGTTCCGCCGCTGCGGTGGGGGCACGGATGATGCCGGCGGCGATTGGCACCCAGGTGGGTGGTTCCATCATCCGGCCGGCGGCGTATTGCGGCAATTTCGCGCTGAAGCCGACGCAGGGTGGCATCAACCGCGGCGAGCGCCAGGCGACCAGCATGAGCACGCATGGGCCGCATGCCGGTTCGATCGAGGACATGTGGCAGGTGGCGATCGAGATCACCAAGCGCGCCGGTGGGGATCGCGGCTGCCTGGGGCTGATCGGGCCGGAGACGGTGCCGGAGGCGGTGAAGCCTGGGCGGCTGATCGTGCTGGAGACCGAGGGATGGCCTGACCTGGATGCGACGAGCAAGGCGGCGTTCGAGACGTTGCTGGAGCAATTGCGCGCCGCGGGCGTGGGGCTGCTGCGGCGGGGGGATCATGGTTTCATCGAGTCGCTGGAGCGGTCCGTGGCGAATGGGCGCAGCGTGTGCGGCAGCATCACCGCCTGGGAGAATCGCTGGTATCAGCGGCCGTTGGTGGATGCCAATCCGGGCAAGGTCAGCGAGCGGGCGCAGAATGCACTTCGGCGGGCCGAGGCGATGTCGCCGGACGACTATCGCGCGGCGCTGCTGGCGCGGGACAGTGCGCAGCTTGTGCACAAGGCGACGGCGCCGCTGGCCGATGCGGTGATCACGCTGGCCTGCCCCGGGCCGGCGACGCCGTGGGGTGGCGATGTGCCGGGGCAGCCGCTGCACCCGCGGCCGACCGGGGATTTCGTGTTCAATGCGCCGAGCTCGATGCTGTTCGCGCCGGCGGTGACGATGCCGATGATGGCCGTTGGCGGGATGCCGGTGGGCGTGCAGGTGATGGGGCAGCAGAACGAGGACGCGCGCATGACGGCGATCGCGCGCTGGATCTCGGGCAATATCGCGCCGGTGGTTGCGTAGGAAGGAAGGGAACCGCCAAGGCGCAAAGGGTGCCTTGGCGTTTCCTTGGCGCTCTTGGCGACTTGGCGGTTTACTTTGCTCGCCCGAACCAGGGCTGGAGCGTGCCGTAGAGGCTCCGGAAGCGGGCGTAGGCTTCGTCATGCGCGGCGGCTGTGGCGGGGTTGGGGTGGAGCACCCTGCCCTCGCCGACGAAGTTGGTGACGCCGTGCCAGTCCGTGCTGGCGCCGGTGCCGATCATGGCGAGCCAGGCGGCGCCCAGGCAGGAGCCGGGGTGGTCAGTGAGGACGCGGACCGGCATCTGGAAGATGTCGGCCATGATCTGCATCCAGACCAGGCTTTTGGAGCCGCCATCGGACGCGCGCAGGCGGTGGATGGGGTGGCCGATCTCGCGGAAGACCTCGGCGTGGTGGCGGAGCGCGTAGCCGATGGATTCCAGCGTGGCGCGCCAGAGGTGGCCCGTGGTGTGGTTGAGGCTGAGGCCGGTGAAGGTGGCGCGGGCGAGCGGGTCGTGGAGCGGGGATTTCTCGCCGAGGGGATAGGGTAGGACGGAGAGGCCTTCGCTGCCGGCGGGGATCGCGGCGGCGAGTTGGTCGAGGCGGGCGTGGGGTTTTGCCTCGCCGGGGGCGAGGATGGTGGCGAGCCAGTTGAGCATCGAGCCGCCGCTGGCCATGCAGCCGTTGGGGACGTAGAGGCCGGGGATCGAGTGGTAATCGAGGTAAAGGCGATCATCCGGCTTGGCCTGGGCGCTGGCCATGAGGATGTCGGCGGAGCCGCCGAATTTCAGCAGCACGTCGCCTTCTTCGGTGAGGCCGGCGGCGTAGGCGCTGGCGATGTGGTCGGCGCTGCCGGCGATGACCTTGGTGCCCAGTGGGAGGCCGGTGGCTTCGGCGGCTTCAGGGGTGATTTCGCCGAGGATCGTGTGGCCTTCGCGGACTGGGGGGAGGATGGCGGGGTCGATGCCGGCCAGGGCGATGAGGGCTGGGTCGGGTTCGGCGGTTTGCAGGTTGAGGAAGCCGGCTTCAAGCGCCCAGTTGCGCTCGGCGGTGCGTTGGCCGGTGAGGCGCCAGGAGATGTAGTCGTAGGAGCCGGTGAGGGTTTTCGCTTTGGCGAGCGTTTGGGGTTCGTGGCGGGCGAGCCAGCGCAGCTTGGGGGCGGCGACCTGCTGGTTGAGGCCGTTGCCGGTGGTGGCGAGGAAGGCGGCGGGGTTGGTGGTGGCGAGGAGTTCGGTGAGCTCGGCGTCGCAGCGGGCATCGGATTGCTGGATGCTGGGGCGGAGGGGGGCGCCGTTGGCATCGAGCAGGACGAGGGCCGGGAGCATGCCGGCGACGCCGATTCCAGCCAGCGCGTTGCGGGCGCGGGGTTCGGCGGCGAGGAGTTCCTGGCAGATTTCGCAGACATTTTCCCACCACTGGCGCGGATCGGCCTCGGCCCAGCCGGGATGCGGGGCGCTGAGGGTGGCGGGGCGGGTGGCGAGGGCTGCGACGCGGTTCGGCAGCTCGATCAGGATGCCGATGGTGGAAGTGGTGCCGATGTCGAGGCCGATGGTGAACATGGGGGGCCTTGGAGAGAAAGGAAGTAAGAGAAGCGAAGGGGTCACAGAGGGCACAGAGGGCCACAGAGAGCACGGAGAAGAGACAGTCTGCTTCTCTGTGAGTCTCTGTGGCCCTCTGTGCCCTCTGTGACCACTTTCTTTCTCACCGCAACCCCGAAACTTTATCCATGAAGCGCTTTACGCGGGTGGGGTCGACGGCGTTCCAGGTGTTGCCGTTGATCTTGAAGTGGGTGCCGACGACGGCGCCGTCGGCCAGGGCGAGCATGGCCTGGACGTTGTCGAGGTTGACGCCGGTGTTGACGAAGACGGGGACGTCCGTGACCGCTTCCCGCACCTGGCGGAGGTCGGACTGGTCGACGGGTTGGCCGGTGAGGGGGCCGGAGACCATGATGGCATCTGCCAGCGAGGAGAAGACCGCCGACTTGGCGCGCAGGCCGATGGGGCGGGTGTCCATCGGGGTGGCGAATTCGGCGTTGATGTTGAAGCAGAGCTTGAGGTTCGGCACGCCGAGGTCGCGGCGGGTGCGGAGGGCGGTTTCGCAATCCGGCGCCCAAAGGCCCATGTCGGACGCGTAGACGCCGGTGAAGATCTCGCGGACGAATTGGGCGCCGGTGGCGGCGGCGATGCAGATGCTGGCGGTGGGGTCCCAGAGGTAGTTGACGCCGAAGGGGATCTTCAGCGCCGGCTTCACCGCGGTGACGATGGCGGCCATGGCGGCGATGCTGGCGGGCGGCGCCTTCAGCGAATAGGGCCGGTCGTTTTCGTTGCCGAACATCAGCGCGTCGACGCCGCCCTGCTGCAGGGCTTCGATATCGGCCAGCGCACCCTCGATCAGTTTCGGGATGCCGCCGGCGGCATCGTAGAGCGGCGTGCCGGGCAGCGCGCCGAGATGGACCATGCCGATGATCGCCTTCTTGCGGTCGGCGAGGAAATCGAAGGGCATGGCGTGGTCCTTTTCGCTTGGGCGTGCGGCAGGTTTGCCGCCCGTCGGCTTCTTCCACAAGGGGCCTCTCCCGCAAGGGGCGGCTTGGGCTTAGGGTGTGGGGAACGAGAGGGAGAGAAACGAGATGGCGCAGAACATGCCGGCGGTGGGGTTGGTGGCGACGCCGGGGCGGCGGCGGCGGGTGGTGGAGATGGCGCAGGAGATCGAGCGGCGTGGCTATGCCGGGCTGTTCCTCCCCAGCCTGGGGGCGAACATGTCGCTGTGCGAGGCGTTGGCTTGGAATACTTCGACCATTCCGTTCTGCACCGCGATTGCGCCGATCTATGCGCGGACGGTGAGTGATTTCGCGGCTTCCTCCGCGTTCATGCACGAGGTTTCCGGGGGGCGGTTCTCCCTGGGTATCGGCATTGCGCATGGGCCGAGCCATGTGCGGATGGGAGTGACGCCCGGCAAGCCGCTGGGGGATACGCGCAGCTTCGTGGAGCGCTACCTGGCGCAGGAAGGCGTGGGCCCGCTGGCGCCGGTGGTGCTGGCGGCGATGCGCAAGCGGATGGTGGCGCTGGCCGGGGAGATCGGCCAGGGGGTGATTTTCGCCAATGCCTGTTTGAGCCACATGAAGGCGTCGCTTTCGGCGTTGCCGGAGGGCAAGCGGGCCGACCCCGGGTTCATGGTCGCGGACATGATCCCGACCTGCATCAGCGACGATTTGGAGGCCGCGAAAGCGGTGAACCGGCGGACGCTGACTTCCTATGCCTTCCTGCCGAACTACCGGAACTACTGGAAGGAAGCCGGGTACGAGCAGGAGATGGTGGATATCGAGAAGGCGATCGACGAGGGGCGGCGGGATGATGTGCCCAAGATGCTGACCGATCGGTGGCTGGCGGATGTGACGCTGTTCGGGACGGCCGCGCAGGTGCGGGAGAAGGTGGAGGCCTGGCAGGACGCAGGGGTGCGGACGGTGGTGCTGGTGCCTTCCTCGGCGAAGGGGAACCAGTTGGTGGCGATGGAGGAGATGTTCGCGACCTTCGGGTAGGAAGGAAGCGCGTTCTTTCTTGAAAGAAAGAACCAAAGAACTTTTATTCGCTTGCGCGCGTGCTGGCCGATCTGGCACGCGTGCAAGAGAATGAAGCCTTTTTTGCTTCTTTTTTCTTCAGAAAAAAGAAGATGCTTGCTTTCTCGGGGCGTGAGTCATCGCCGCCGGAAGCGGGGTTTTCGCGACGGATTCGGAGTGATTTTGGGCGTGCGGCGGCTATGGGGGCGCGCGGGCGGCCTGCGGCGGGCAGAGTGCGGGCGCGCGGTGGCCTGAGAGGGGCATGCCGCGGTTGGGGGTGCCGCGCAGGAGCCAGCCGATTTCGGCGCGCAGCTGGAGAAGGCGGCGCAGGGCGGACGGGTTCTGGGCGGAGTCCAGGTCGTCGTTGAGGTGGGTGTTGGTGGCGAAGAGCCAATCCTGGCGCAGGGCGCGCAGGGTGCGGCCGGGGGCCTCCGCCTTCGAGAGGGCGGCGAGCAGGGCCAGCAGGAACGCCTTGAGGGCGGCCGGAATCCGGGCGTGCAGAATCGCCCGCACCCAGGGGTGCGGTGCGTCGGCTTCGACCGGAGCGGCGGGTTGATGTGGCATCACCGATAACTATCGCGTACGCGATACCGGTGGACAAGGTAAATTATCCCGTACGTACTCGGGGTGAGTGAGAGGGACGGACAGGAGGCCGAAGTGGAGGGGCGGAGGGATGGAGAGGCCCTCGTTCTTGGCCGAGAGATGGTTGCAGTGTTTACGCAGGAAGGAACGTGGATCCTTCGCTTTGCTCAGGATTGTCTCTGGGTTTTGGGTCAGGGTCTTGAGCGTCCCGACGAGGGAGGTGCCGTGATCCGGGTGGCCACCCGGATCACGGCGCGGATAGGTCGTCCGTCTCAGGATGGGGCTTGCAGCGCGGTATGGGTGCCGGTTGTTGGTTTGGTTTCAGATGTTTGGGGAGAAAGCATTCTGACCTCAGCATTGGCGGAACAGGTAGTAAATTATCTTAGGTATATTTTCTGTTTCTTCGAGGATAATCTCAGGCACCGCGCAAGTCTCCAACGCTCTCGGTGACGGCCAGACGCCCGCAGGCCAACCAGGGCGGATCACGTATCGCCCTGTAACGCGAATACCGGCTCCAGGTGCGCCATCCATATAAGGTTGCTCCACTACTCCTATCACTTGTCCTCCAGCCAGTAACTCTCCTTTAATTACGGGAGGGCGATCCGACTTCGATCTGATGTCATGGAGTTCCGCCACGACACGGCCTTGAGTGACTGTCACGTTTGCTACCCCCTCAATAATGTGTGCGCTGGACCTTGCGTCAGAGCCCATCCGGAAAGAAGTTGAATCGCCTGAATCGGATGTGATTCCCTGCCCGTTGGGACGATTCGTGGGGGCGAGGGATGGCATGGACAGCGGAACATCGACGCGCGGCGGATCGGCGTGGGCTGCGCTACCCGTCTGACCTGACG
>CANHKG010000082.1 GCA_947460455.1 Rhodospirillales bacterium
GAAAATACTCCCTCCCCCCGTTCTTTGACGGGGGGAGTACGGAGGGGGGCCTCTCAAGCAAGCCCCAACAGCCGTCATCCTGAGCAAAGCGAAGGACCCACGCTTCCCTTAGCTTCCTTATGCCCACCAACCCAAGACCCCGCTCCGGCGAGTCAGAGGCAGCCTCTTGGCCGCCGCCCGGCGGTGGTTTTCGAGCACCGGAGCGGAGCGGCCCAAGGGGCAGATAACGCGTGGCCGTGAGCACCGGAGCGCAGAAAAGCGCCGTCGGATGGCCGCCAGAGGTGAGGTATCAAGTGGGGTCTAAGCCCGCCAAACCACCGGAAAAACCTCACTATCCATCGCCGCCCCATGCGCCGGCGCATCCACCGGCGCCGGCGGGCTCTCAATCCCCGTCCGCCGCGTGAACACCGCATCATCCCCGGTCCACCGCGCCGAAACCGCCCGCCGCCGCACCGCCCCGCTCCGGTTCCCCGGCGCCCCATGCAGCGTCAGCCCATGGAACGCCACGCAATCCCCCGGCTCCAAATCCCACCCCAGCAGCTCATACGAATCCCGGTTCCCCGTCACATCCGGCACCGGCAAAAACCGCGGATCGTCCGAAGGATGGTCCCCACTATCCACGAACCGCTTCGGCTTGAACCACTCCCCCTTCCGATGCGACCCCGCCACATACTCCACCCCGTTCTCCCGCTTCACCGGGTCCAACGGAATCCACAGCGAACAAACCTGCCACCCCTCCACCGTCCAATACGGCTGGTCATTATGCCAAGGCGTCGGCTCCTCGGTCCCCGGCTCCTTCACCAGCACATGCTCGTGGAAAAGATTGACCTTCCCACTCCGCATCAACGCCCCCGCAATGGCGGCGGCCGGCGAATGCCGCAGGAACGCCTCATATTCCGAAATCCGCTGCCAGGAGCAGTAATCCCCAAAGAACATCCCCGGCTTCCCCTCCGGCGTGTACCGCTTCCCGAACGGCCCCGGCTCCCGCAAATTCCGCTCCACCCCAGCGGCCAGCAACTCCACCCAATGCGGCGCAAACGCCCCCCGAACCACCACCGCCCCATCCCGGTCGTAAGCCTCAACCACCCCGGCATCCAAGATCGCAGACATCCCAGCCCCCAAGTTTCATTCCCCCAACCCTAAGCCACCCCCACCCACCCCAACAACGCCCCCCCGAACGCCCTGAACCACCGTCCCCAAAGAAAGGCCAGGGCCCCGCCCTGGACCCGCTGGGGCCTGAGGCCCCAGACCCACATGAATGGAGCCGAGAGTCTTCTCTCCCCTCGCCTCTTGGCGGGGGGAGCCGGAGGGGGGCTCTTGCGGCCTATCCGCCACTCCCACCCCCAATCCCCAAGCCCCTCACCGTACTCCCCTCCCCTCCCGCACCTCCCCCACCACCTCCCAAATCCGCTCCAAAACCCCCACCAAATTCCCCATCACCTCCGCATTCGTAACCCGCACCACCCGCCACCCCGCCCCAGCCAACACCGCATCCCGCCGCCCATCCCCACCGGCATGCGTGTCCCCATCCACCTCCACCGCCAGCCGCAAAGTCACGCACGCAAAATCCAGCGTATACGGCGGCACCGGATGCTGCCGCCGAAACCGCACCCCCAACCGCCCCATCCGCAACCCACCCCAAAGCCGAACCTCGGCCGGCGTCATCCGCCCCCGCAACCCCCGAGCAAACCCCACCGCCTCCCACCCCACCCGCATCCGATCGCCCGATCAACATTCCCTTGCATCCTAGCAACCAAGAACCAACCGCCCGAAACCCCTCTCCCCTCGGCGAAGCCGGGGGGAGCCGGAGGGGGGCTCTCCTTTCACCCACCCCGAAGCCCGAACACCAGAACAAGCCCCCAACCTTGCCCATCCCACTCCCACCCTGATACGCTCCCGCAAGGAGCACTCTATGTCCGACCAGCAGCCACCCAGCGACGAGTCAGGAGGCACGGCCCAGATCACGGGCCAAGTTAATGGCACGATCGGCATAACCGGCTCTGCAACAGCGACTTTCGACCCACTCCCGTCGCTCCCATCTGCCGCCCAAACAGTTCTAGACGCCCTGCCGCATATCCCCGCCCAGGGGTTGCATCCGCATTTCGTCCTGAACGAAAATCTGGAAATCGACCTCGCCCCACCAACAGCACTCGACCAACAGGGCAACAATGTTGCCCTAATGCGCCAATTACTCCCCGCGCTGAGCGATCTCTCTCGCAGCGTCGTGGACCTCCTGTCCCGCGGCAACCGCCCCCACCCCGCCCTCCTCGCCTATGCCGGGGCCTACGCCGACCTGCTTAGAGCCGACCTCGAACAGCTCGACCGCGGCCGGCTCTACGTCTCCGGCCTGCTTCTCTCGGTCGGAGATGAGGAAACCCGCGTCGAAATCGAAGCCGGCGAACTTCCGACGATGGACGTCGAAGCCAGAACGGCACTGCGAAGCCTGTTGCGGCTCCATGGCGCCTTCATTCTGGCCACCCGCGAAGGCCAGGATGCCGTCGCCAACGCCGACCGCTACGAAAGCGACCCCATCCAGGAGGAAGCGCGCCGCGCCGACACAATCGCCTTTGCCGAAGCCGCGCGCGAGGACAGCCGCGCGCCGGACCGCGCCTTCACGCCCCAAGCCGCAGAAGCCCTGGCAGCCACAGCGAACGCTGACGGCAAGGGGCCGAACCCGGCGCGCACGCGCGCGCAGTCCCTAGCAATGCTCCGCAATGCATCCATTGTTATCACCGCCGCGACGGTTGCTTGCACTATCGGCGGTGTGGCGACAGCCCCGATCCTCGGAGCTTCACTTCTCTCCGGCGCGGCAACGGGCGCTGCCGTCGGTTTCAACACCGTCGGCCTTCTCCTCCTCGTCGAGGGCATCAAGAAATGGAAGCTCTTCGGCGACACGGCGCAAGAAATCGGCAAGACCCTCGACAGCGCGTCAGACACGCACCGCTGGACTGACCCCCAGTCTCTGCGACACAAGCTGACCAGTTTCTCCAGATTTACCCGCCGCGTCGCCCCCGTATTGCGTCGTCTTGCGACCCGGAATGAGCAACTCAACTGGCTTGATGGTTCGCTGGATTGGATAGATAATTCTTCAAACTTTCCCGCAGCCGAACCAAACGAACCTCCAGTATCGCAGAATGATGTTGGCGCTGCCCCCCTTGGCTTCTCCCAGGACGAAGTCCAGCGCCGCATCCTCTCAGGCGAACCCATCCCCTCCTCATGGCGCCCATTCGTTCGGAAGCTCGATTTTTCTGTGGATTGGCGCCCTTTTCGGCAAGACGAAGAATCTCCGAGAGACACGCTTGAGAAGCTTTGGAAGCGACGCGACGTACCATTACTACGAAACGGAAATATTTTGATTCAATTTCCAAATCTTGAAGATTTAAATGTTAGTGGATGCCCTCTTGAACATTTCAGATTCGTTTTTTATTTAAAATATTTGAAAAAAATAGATTTGTCTTACACCAATATTGAAAATCTTGAGGATTTTAAAAGCTCTACCAATTTACTTCATATTCTATTTGGCGCGACGAAAATACACGATCTAATTCCGATTAGCAGACTTCCGAACCTGGAAGTTATTGATGCGGGATCCTCAAAAATTAGCGATATTCGCCCTCTGGAGAATTTACCGAAACTACACACATTAAATATTATGGCCACACCTGTATTGAGCATCTCCGCCGTCAATAACTTTCCATCACTTCAAGTGATTTATGTTGTAAATACCCACATCCCAAACGATCATGGTATTTCTTCATCTAGAGATATCCAGATATTTGGCAACGACGGGATGCGCCGGCCGTGGCAGCCTTTGCGAGGCCCCATACCGCCAGGGCGAAGACCGCCTCGCCGGTAACCCGCCGTGGGGTGTTTAAGACATTGTTGAGTCACCCCCGCTCCCAAACCCGCCGAAACACCACATTCTCCCCCACCCCCGGCTCCTCCCGCCCCTCCATCTTCTCCTGCCGCGCCCCGCTCGCCACCAGCGCCCGCAAAATCCGCTTCAGGCCGGGCCGACGATGCCCCCGCCGCGGCACCGTCACCTTCAACCCGGCGGCTCGGATCTTTTTCATGGCGTCCTCCTGCATATCGGTCCAGCCTTGGGCGTCTCCAGGCACCTCGGGCCCCAATGGCCCGCTCGCCTGTCGTCAAGTCGCCGTCCGGAACCACGGTTCCGCGCTGCCGTCACCGCTCAAGAGCGGCGAACCACCGAATCGGAGTCGCAGCTCCGCCACCCTCCACCCCCAACCTTGCCAAAGCCTTGCCAGCCGCCCCTCACCCTCCATCTCCACACACACCATTCAAAGAAATTATTTCTAACTACCTCTTGCATCCCTCCGCCGCTGGGCGTATATTCCCATTCATGACATGGGCATGGCACAACCCCGTACCGGTTGCACACGACCACCCACCCCACCCGGGGCTGGATTTGATCGAGCGCCTGGAATCCGTCTTCCGCCCCCTCTTCCTCGCCATCGCCACCTTCGCCAACCTCCTCCCCACCACCCCCCATCTCGCCATCCTCACCCCCGCGCCGGTCCTGATGGCCCGCCTCCTCCTGGCCCGCACCCGCCTCGCCCGCGCCCATGCCCGCTTGGCCGCCCTCCTGCACCGCCTGGCCGAAGGCACCTGGCAGCCCCCGCGCCCGCACACCCCCCGCCCGTCCCGCAAAAACAGCCCCTCCCCCTATCTCCCCCGCCGCCCCGGCTGGCTCGGCCACGTGACAGACCACCACGTCCGCGCCCACGCCAGCCAGCTCACCCACCTCCTCAACGACCCCGGCACCCAGGCCATCCTCTCCCGCGCCCCCGCCCAGGCCCGCGCCACCTTCGCCCGCATCCTCCGCGGCCCCGCCCGCCTCCTGGCCCTCGATCTCCCCACCCACCTCCAGTTCGCCGGCCCCCCGCGCCCGCCCCGCATCCGCAAGCCGCGCCCCAGGCCCGCCGCCCCGCAAGGCCTCCTCCCGACGGACCGCCCCATCCCCCGCAACGTCCTCGCCTTCGCCCGCTACAACCGCCGAAGATTCGGAAAAGGCGGCTGAACCAACCCACCAACCCACGCCCCATTCATTCCACTATCATTCCATTCCGCAATAAACCCCCATGGACAACCCCTCCCCCAAGCGGCACGCTCGCCCGCCCGCGGAGGACCCAGCCATGAAATTCCCCGAAACCGGCCAACCCGCCGACCGCATTGCCGCCCTCATGGACGAAATGAAGGCGAACGACGCCAAATGGCGCGAAGGCCGCGTCCCCCTCTACGTCTTCGGCGCCACCCCCGGCGTGGCCGAGGTCGGCCGCGATGCCTTCATGGCCTTCTTCACCGAAAACGCCCTCGGCGCCAAACGCGCCTTCGGCAGCCTCAAGCGCATGGAAGAAGAAGTCATCGCCATGGCGCTGGACCTCTTCCACGGCCCGGAGGGCGCCACCGGGAACATGACCTCCGGCGGCACCGAAAGCATCGTCATGGCGGTCAAGGCCTGCCGAGACTGGAACCGCGCCCGCCGCAACAACCCCACCCACCGCGGCAACCTGGTCCTCCCCATCACCGCCCACCCCGCCTTCGACAAGGGCGCCCAGATGATGGACCTGGAAATCCGCCGCACCCCGGTGGGCCCGGATCTCAAGGCCGACCCCGCCGCCATGGAAGCCGCCATGGATGCCGACACCATCATGATCGTCGGCAGCACCCCCTGCTTCCCCTACGGCGTGGTAGACCCCATCCCCGCCCTCTCAGACCTGGCCCTCCGCAAGAATGTCTGGCTCCACGTCGATGCCTGCGTCGGCGGCTACTTCGCCCCCTTCGCCAAGGAACTGGGCCGCCCGATCCCGGCCTTCGATTTCGCCAACCCCGGCGTCATGTCCCTCTCGGCCGATCTCCACAAATTCGGCTTCTGCCCCAAGCCCGCCAGCACCGTCTTCTATAGGGACGCCGAGAAACACGCCGCCCAGGCGCTCGATCTCGATGTCTGGCCCAACGGCCGCTTCGTCACCAACACCCTGGTCGGCACCCGCCCGGGCGGCGGCGTCGCCGCAGCCTGGGCCGTGCTCACCTTCCTCGGCCGCAGCGGCTACCTGCAGATCGCCGAACGCATGCTCGCCATGCGCGACGCCTACGTGGCGGGGATAGAGGCCATCCCCGGCATGCAGGTCTACGGCAAGCCGGATCTCTCCATCCTCGCCTTCGGCGCCCCGGAGAAAGACGCCGATTCGATCGCCGCCGGCATGGCCAAGCGCGATTGGATCCCCGGCATGGTCCGCACGCCCCCGGGCCTGCACCTCATGATGTCCCTGCTCCACGAGCCCGCCCGCGAGCCGTATCTCAGGGATCTCGCCGCCGCCGTCGCCGAAGCCGCCCCCGCAAAGGGCCGCCTTGCCTCAGCGGTGTACTGATCCTCGGCTCCCACGCATTGACATCCCGCCCACCGTCGCCCTAAAAGCCGCCCTCCTGGCGCGCGGGCACCCTGCCGCGCCCCCTCACTGTTGCATCTGCGCCGCGGCCTGCCGCTCGCAAGGAATTGGACCATGTTCGCAGTCATCCGCACCGGCGGAAAGCAGTATCGCGTGCAGCCCGACCAGGTGCTGAAGGTCGAAAAGCTGGAGGCGGAAGCCGGCGGCACCGTCACCTTCACCGACGTGCTGGCCCTCGGCGCCGAAGGCTCGATCACGATCGGCGCGCCGACCGTCGTCGGCGCCACGGTCACCGCCACCGTCATCGCCCAGGATCGCCTGGAAAAGGTGATCATCTTCAAGAAGCGTCGCCGGCAGAACAGCCGCCGCAAGAACGGCCACCGCCAGCACGTCACCGTGCTGCGCGTCTCCGCCATCAACGCGGCGTAAGGAGAACCACCCATGGCACATAAAAAGGCAGGCGGCTCGTCCCGCAACGGTCGCGATACCGAAGGCCGTCGCCTCGGTCTCAAGAAGTCCGGCGGCCAGGAAGTCATCGCCGGCAACATCATCGTCCGCCAGCGCGGCACGAAGGTGAAGCCGGGCACCAACGTGGGCCTGGGCAAGGATCACACCCTGTTCGCCCTCGTCGATGGCCGCGTGAAGTTCCAGACCCGCGCCGACAACCGCGTGCACTGCTCCGTGGAGCCGCTGCCGCTGGCCGCCGAATAACAGCGCGCGCCCGAACCAGCTTGCGATTGGGGGTCGGCGCCAGCCGGCCCCCTTTTCGTTTCTGGAGTCCCAGATGAAGTTCCTCGACCAAGCCAAGATCTACTGCCGTTCCGGCGACGGGGGCGACGGAGTCGTGGCCTTCCGCCGCGAACGCTTCATCGAGTTCGGTGGCCCCGATGGCGGCAATGGCGGCCGCGGCGGCAACATCATCTTCGAAGCCGTCCAGAACCTGAACACGCTGATCGACTTCCGCTACACGCAGCATTTCCGCGCCAAGAAGGGCGGCAACGGCGCAGGCTCCGATCGCACTGGCGCCGGCGCCCCCGATGTGGTCATCAAGGTCCCGATCGGCACCCAGATCTTCGACGACGACCAGGAAACCATGCTCGCCGACCTCGACGTGCCCGGCAAGCGCATCACCCTGCTGAGCGGCGGCGATGGCGGCTTCGGCAACGCCAACTTCAAATCCTCCACCAACCGCGCCCCCCGCCGCGCCGACAAGGGCTGGCCGGGGGAGGAGCGCTGGGTGTGGCTGCGCCTCAAGCTCATCGCCGATATCGGGCTGCTCGGCCTGCCGAACGCCGGCAAGAGCACCTTCCTCTCCGTCGTCTCCGCCGCCAAGCCGAAGATCGCCGACTACCCCTTCACCACGCTCCACCCCCAGCTCGGCGTCGTCCGGCTGGACATGACGCGGGAATTCGTGATCGCCGACATCCCCGGCCTGATCGAAGGCGCGCACGAAGGCGCGGGCCTCGGCGACCGCTTTCTCGGCCATGTCGAGCGCTGCGCGGTGCTGCTGCACCTGATCGATGGCGCCGCCGGCCATGTCGGCCGCCAGTGGCGCACCGTGCGCGGGGAGCTGGAGCAGTACGGCGGCGGCCTGGCCGACAAGCCGGAGATCATCGCGCTCAACAAGTGCGACGCGATGACCCCGCGCCAGATCTCGGATCGCCGCAAGCAGTTGCACGAAGCCTCCGGCGCGCCGGTCTTTGTCATCTCCGGTGCCACCCGCCAGGGCGTGCCGGAACTGCTGGAAGCCCTGTGGAAGGTGATCCAAGAGGCCCGACAGAAGTGACTCCCCTGCCCACCCTCGCCACCGCCAAGCGCCTGGTCGTGAAGATCGGCAGCGCGCTGGTGGTGGATGCCGCGCAATCGACCCTGCGCACGGAATGGCTCGCGGGCGTGGCCGCCGACATCGCCGCCCTGCGCAAGCGCGGCGTGGAAGTGATCGTGGTCTCCTCCGGCGCCGTGGCGCTGGCCCGCCGGGCGCTGGGCCTCACCCGCAAGCGGCTACGGCTGGAAGAAAAGCAGGCCGCGGCGAGCGTGGGCCAGATCCGACTCGCCGGTGCCTGGGCCGAAGTTCTGGCGGCCCGTGGCCTCACCGCCGCCCAGCTCCTGCTCACCCCGCACGACAGCGAGGACCGCCGCCGCTACCTCAACGCGCGGGCCACGCTGCGCACCCTGCTGGAACTCGGCTGCATCCCGGTGATCAACGAGAACGACACCGTGGCCACCGCCGAACTCCGCTTCGGCGACAACGACCGCCTGGCCGCCCGCGTGGCGGAGATGGTGGGCGCAGACCAGCTCGTGCTGCTCTCCGATATCGACGGCCTCTACACCGCCGACCCGCGCACCAATCCCGGCGCCCAGCATCTGCCGGTGGTGGATGCCATCACGCCGGAGATCGAGGCGATGGGCGGCGAGCCCCCGCCCGGCTATTCCTCCGGCGGCATGCGCACCAAGCTGGTCGCCGCCAAGATCGCCACCGGCGCCGGCTGCGCCATGGCGATCGCCATCGGCAACGTGCCCAACCCGCTGGCCCGGCTGGAGGAAGGCGCGCGCTGCACCTGGTTCCTGCCGGTGGCCGCCGACCATTCCGCCCGCAAGCGCTTCATCCTCGGCACGCTGCACCCCGCCGGCCGCTTCGTGCTGGACGATGGCGCGGTGCGCGCGCTCGCCCAGGGCCGCTCCCTGCTCCCCGCCGGGGTGCGCGAGGTCGCCGGGATCTTCGAACGGGGCGACGTGGTGGAGGTGCTGGCGCCGGATGGCCGCGCGCTGGGCCGTGGGCTTGCCGCCTATGCCAGCGCCGATGCCGCCCGCATCATCGGCCGCCGCAGCACGGAGATCGAGGACATCCTCGGCTGGCGCGGCCGCGACGAACTGATCCACCGCGACGATTTGGTGCTGCGCGAGGGGTAGAAGGGAGACCGCCGATGAACATCGCCACGAACCCTGCCGAGACCGCCGAGGCCTGGATGGCACAGGCCGCCAAGCGCGCCAAGGCCGCCTCCGGCCTTCTCGCCACGCTGCCAAACGATACCCGCAACGCCGCCCTTCACGCCGCGGCCAACGCCATCCGCGCCCATGCGGCGGGGATCGAGGCGGCCAACGCGAAGGACCTCGCCGCCTTCGATGCCGCCGGCGGCACCAAGGCCTTCCGCGACCGCCTCGCGCTGAACCCCGCCCGGATCGAGGCGATGGCCCGCGGGCTCGACGACATCGCCGCCCTGCCGGACCCGCTGGCGCGCACCCTGGCGGACTGGACCCAGCCGAACGGCTTGCGGATCAAGCGCATCCCGCAGCCCATCGGCGTGATCGGCATGATCTATGAAAGCCGCCCCAACGTGGGCGCCGATGCCGCCGGGCTGTGCCTGAAATCGGGCAACGCCGTGATCCTGCGCGGCGGGTCGGACAGCTTCCACTCGGCGCGGGCCATCCACACCGCCGTCAGCGAAGGCCTGCGCGCGGCCGGCGTGCCGGAGGATGCCGTGCAGATCCCGCCGGAGACGGACCGCGCCTACGTGGCAGCGATGCTGGGCGCGGCGGGGGCGGTGGACCTCATCATCCCGCGCGGCGGCAAATCCCTGGTGGAGCGGGTGCAGCGCGAGGCGCGGGTGCCGGTGCTGGCCCATGCCGAGGGGCTCTGCCACACCTACGTGCACGAAAAGGCCGACCCGGCGATGGCGCGCCGCGTGCTCGCCAACGCCAAGATGCGCCGCACCGGCGTCTGCGGCGCCACCGAGGTGCTGCTGATCGATGCCGCCATCGCGCCGAGCCTGCTGCCGGACCTGGTCGCCGATCTGCGCGCCCTGGGCTGCGATTTCCGCGCGGGCCCGCGAGCGCGCGCCATCGTGGCGGACCTGCCGCCTACCGAGCCCGGCGATTTCGACCGCGAGTGGCTGGATGCGATCCTGACCGTGGCGGTGGTGGACGATATCGAGATGGCGCTGCGCCACATCCGCCACCACGGCAGCGAGCACACCGAGGCGATCATCACCGAAGATGCGGCGGCGGCGGAGCATTTCATGCGCGGGCTTTCCTCCGCCGTGGTGATGTGGAATGCCTCCACCCAGTTCTGCGATGGCGGCGAGTTCGGCTTCGGCGCGGAGATCGGCATCGCCACCGGGCGCATGCATGCGCGCGGGCCGATCGGGCTCGAACAGCTCACCACGTTCCGCTACCTCGTGCTGGGTACCGGGCAGGTGCGTCCCTGAGCCAGCCGGGGCGGCGCGCGATGACGGGAGGCGGCTTCGCCGGACGTCTGAATCGCGCGACCCAGGAAAGGCCAGGGCGGGGATGCGACAGCACCCCGACCTGGGGAGACCGGCGCCGGGTACGCGTCGGCCTGCTGGGCGGGTCGTTCAACCCGGCGCACCAGGGGCACCTGCACGTGGCCCGCGTCGCGCTGGCACGCCTGGGGTTGGACCAGGTGTGGCTGATGGTCTCACCGGGCAATCCGCTGAAGCCCGCGCGCGGCATGGCGTCCTTGCCCGAACGCCTCGCCTCGGCCCGCCGCATTGCCGACGGGCGGCGCGTGGTGGCCACCGATATCGAGGCCCGGCTGGGCACGCGCTACACCATCGACACGCTGCGCACCCTGCGCACCCGCTTCCCGCGTGTGGCCTTTGTTTGGCTGATGGGGGCGGATAATCTGGCGCAGTTGCCGCGCTGGCGGCGATGGCGGGATATTGTCACGCAGGTGGTATTTGCCGTTCTGCCGCGGCCTACCTACAATCACCGCGCGTTGGCCGGCCGCGCGGCGCATGCCTTGCGGGCAGGCCGCCTGCCGGTGTACGCCGCGCCATCGCTCGCCGGGTTCGCGCCGCCGCGCTGGGTGTTCCTGCCTTCGGCGCAGAACCCCGCCTCGGCCACTGCCATACGTGCTGCCGGCATCCGTGCCGCCCAAGCTGGAGTCCAGGATCATCGCCCGCAAGCCGCCCGCCCCGCCCACTGACACCCCCCGCCCCGCCCGCGCCCGGGCCAGCGCCCCCGCGGGCGCCCGCAAGGCCGCGCCGAAGCCGGCCATCCCGGTGCCGCCCGGCACCGCGCGCAAGAAGGCCGCCGCCGCCGGGCCCAAGGCCGCGCCGCGCCGCGCCAAGGCGGCCAAGCCGCTGGATTCCGCGCGGCTGGATGAGCTGCAGAAGATCATCGTGACCAGCCTGGAAGACGACAAGGCAGAGGAAGTGGTGGCGCTGGACCTGCAGGGCCGCGCCGCCTTTGCCGACCGCATGGTGGTTGCCACCGGCATCGCCGACCGGCAGATCGCCGCCATGGCCACGCATCTGGAGCAGAAGCTCTCCGAGGCCGGGCTGAAGCGCGTGCTGATCGAAGGCGCCTCCGGCAGCGATTGGGTGCTGATCGACGCCGGGGACATCATCGTTCATCTGTTCAAGCCCGAGGCGCGCGCGATGTATGGCATCGAGCGCATGTGGGGCCCGGACCTGGACGAGAAGGCGCCGGACGAAGAGGCCCCGCAAGCTGGCTGAGTGGCTGCTGCTGGCGGTGGGGCGCATCGGCGCCTCGCCCGAAGCGGAACTGGTGGCGCGCTATGCCGCGCGGATGCGCCCGGGCCTGCGCGTGGTGGAAGTGCCGGATGGCCGCGGCAGTGCCGCCGAGATCATGCGCCGCGAGGCCACCGCGCTGCGCGCCCGCATCCCCGCCGGCGCCTTCATCGTGGCGCTGGACCGCGAGGGCGAGGCACCGGATTCCGCCGGGTTCGCCCGGCGGCTGTCGCAATGGGCTGGCGGCCGGGCACTGTGCTTCGTGATCGGCGGCGCGGAGGGGCTGGACCCGGAACTGCTCGGGCAGGCCAACTACCTGCTCTCCCTGGGCCCGATGGTGTGGCCGCACATGCTGGCCCGCGCGATGCTGGCCGAGCAGCTGTTCCGGGCGCAGTCGATTCTGGCGGGCCATCCCTACCATCGCGGCGCCCGCGAGTCGTGATCCGAGTCTGCTAGCTCAGGCCATTGCTTGATCGCGTGATTCACGTCTCCGGCGATTCCGCCTCCGACGATCACGCTCGAGAAAGTTTCTTTCAGATTCATCGCTATCGCCGTATATCCTGCGACTCGTCGACTCGCTGCAGGAAGATCAGGCCGATGCGCCCACCCGTGATGCTCGTGATCCTGGACGGCTGGGGCTGGCGCGAGGAAGCCGCGGACAACGCGGTGCGCCTGGCGAAAACACCGAATTTCACCCGGCTGTGGGAAAGCTGCCCGCACGCCTTCCTGCGCACCTCCGGCCTGGATGTCGGATTGCCGGAAGGGCAGATGGGCAATTCCGAGGTCGGGCATTTGAACCTCGGCGCGGGCCGCGTGGTGATGCAGGATCTGCCGCGCATCAACCTCGCCTGTTCCGATGGCTCGATCGGCACGCTGCCGGCGCTGGTGGGGCTGATGGAAAAGCTGAAAGCAACCGGCGGCACCTGCCACCTGATGGGGCTGGTCTCCGAAGGCGGGGTGCATTCGCACCAGGATCATGCGGTGGCGCTGGCGAAGGTGGTGGCCGGCCACGGCATTCCGGTGGCGATGCACGCCTGGACCGACGGGCGCGACACGCCGCCGCAAACCGCGCTGGGCGATCTCGCGAAGGTGGAGGCGGCGCTGCCGGCGGGTGCGCGGATCGCCACCGTGAGCGGGCGCTACTTCGCCATGGACCGCGACAACCGGTGGGAGCGGGTGGGCCGTGCCTATCGCGCCATGGCCGAGGCCGACGCGCCGCGCGTCGCCAAGGCGACCGACGCCGTGGCCCAGGCCTATGCCGGGGGAAAGTTCGACGAGTTCATCGAGCCGGCGGTGGTGGGCGACTACGCCGGCATGAAGGATGGCGACGCGATCCTGTGCTTCAACTTCCGTGCCGACCGGGCGCGGGAGATCATGGCGGCCCTGCTCGATCCCGCCTTCGCCGGCTTCGAGCGGCCGCGCGCCGTGGCCTTCGCGGCGGCGGCGGGGATGACGCGGTATTCCGATGCGCTGGCCCCACTGATGGGCGCGCTGTTCGCGCCGCAAACCATGGACCACCTGCTGGGCCAGGTGGTGGCCGCCGCTGGGCTGAAGCAGGTGCGGCTGGCGGAGACGGAGAAGTATCCGCACGTGACGTATTTCTTCAACGGCGGGGTGGAGACGCCGAACCCCGGCGAGGACCGGGTGATGATCCCGTCGCCGAAGGTGGCGACCTATGACCTCCAGCCGGAGATGAGCGCACCGGAACTGACGGAGGCCGCGGTGAAGGCGATCGGCAGTGGGCAGTATTCCATGCTGATCCTGAACTTCGCCAACCCCGACATGGTGGGCCACACCGGCAGCCTGCCGGCGGCGATCACGGCGGTGGAGACGGTGGATGCGGGGCTGGGCCGGATCATCCAGGCGATCGAGGCGCAGCAGGGCTGGCTGCTGGTGGCCGCCGATCACGGCAATTGCGAGCTGATGCGCGACCCCAACACGGGCGGCCCGCACACCTCCCACACCACCAACGTGGTGCCGGTGCTGCTGTTCGGCCCCACCAACCGGCCGATGCAGTCTGGGCGGCTGGCCGATGTGGCGCCGACGATCCTGGATCTGCTGGGCCTGGCCGTGCCGCCGGAAATGACCGGCCATTCGCTGCTGGCGACCGCGTGACCCCACGGGCCCGCCGCGCCGGGCTGGGGCTTGCCGCCGCGCTGCTGGCGTGCGGGCTGCTGATTGGTGCCCCAATGGGGTCAACGATGGCCCAGCCCTCGCGCGAGCAGGTGCGCGCGGCCGAGCAGGCGCGCAAGGAAGAACTGGCCACCCAGCGCGAGGCGGCGCAGCGCGCGGCGGTGGCGAAGGCGGAGACGCTGAAGCTTTCCGCCCAGCAGGAACGCATCCTGGCCCGGCTGCGGGAGGCAGAGGGCGCCACCACCTCCGTGGCCACGCGGATCGAGGCGCTGGAGCAGCGCCGGCGGGATGCGGCCCAGCGGCTGGCGGCGCGAATCGCCGATTTCACCCCGCTGCTGCCGGTGCTGGAGCGGCTGGCGCTGTTCCCCTCCGAGACCATGCTGGCCGCACCGCTCCCGCCGGAGCAGACCGTGCGCGGCGCGCTGGTGCTGGGCGGAATCGTGCGGACGCTGGAACGCGAGGCGCGGGTGCTGAAGGCGGAGCAGGCGGAGGTGGCGGCCCTGCAGGTGCAGCTGGATGCCGAACTGCCGCGCATGGCGGCCGCCCAGGCGGCGCAGGCCAAGGCGGCGGAGGTGCTGGACGAGCAGATCCGCGCCACCCGTGCGGAGGGCCGCGCGGCGGAGGACGAGGCCACCAAGGCAGCGCGGCGCGCGGCGGCGGAGGCGGAGCGGGCCGGCGAGCTGCGCAGTGCGATCGCCAAGATCGAGGCGGAGCGGCGCGCGGCGGAAGCCCAGGCGCGGCGTGAGGCGCAGGAGGCCGGCCGCAAGCGCCAGGTGGCGGCGGCCGAGGCGGCGCGCGAGCGGCAGGCGGAGTTGGCGGCCCCGGCCGGGCCCGGGCTTTCCGAGGATGGGCCGGCGAGCGGGGCCCGGCCGGGCGGCGCGCCGGTTTCCGGCACGCTGGTGCGCGGCTTCGGCGAGGCGACCGATAGCGGGCCCTCCACGGGGCTGGCCTACCATGCCGCCCCTGGCGCGCGCGTGGTTTCGCCCTGCGCCGGGCGGATGGTGTTTGCGGGGCCGTTTCGCAGCTTTGGCCAGCTGGTCATTGTCGATTGCGGCGGGGGCTACCATTTCGTGCTCGCGGGGTTCGACCGCATCGACCTCGGCGTGGGCCAGCGCGTGGCTTCTGGCCAGCCGGTGGGGGTGATGCCGGGATGGGACCCGCGCACCGGCGGGGGCCGCCCGTCGCTCTATGTGGAGTTGCGCCGCTCTGGCCAGGCGGTGAACCCGGCACCCTTCCTGCGCGGCCGCAGCTAGCGGTTGTGGGGCGGGTTGACGAAACGGTTTGATCCGCGCCCAACCTGCTATAGCTTGGGCAAACGTTCGTATCTGCGCCACGGCGCCAGAGGATATCCGCCATGAAGCTTCGCACCGGCCTGCTGCTCGGAGCTGCCTTCGCCGCCGGCTTGGCCATCGGGCCAGCCTCCGACCATGTTGAACGGCGATTCGGCTTCAGCCTGCTGCCCCAGGCCTTCGCGCAGGATGGCTCGCGCGCCGAGACCTACCGGCTGCTGAACCTGTTCGCCGACGTGTTCGAGCGGGTGCGGGCGGAATATGTGGAGCCGGTGAACGACCGCGACCTGATCGAGAACGCGATCAACGGCATGCTGACCGGGCTCGATCCGCACAGCTCCTACCTCAACTCCAAATCCTTCCGCGACATGCAGGTGAACACCCGCGGCGAGTTCGGGGGCCTGGGCATCGAGGTGACGCAGGAGGGCGGCTACATCAAGGTGATCAGCCCGATCGACGACACCCCGGCGATGCGCGCGGGCGTGAAGGCCGGCGACCTGATCACCGGGCTCGACGGGCAGACCGTGCAGGGCATGAGCCTGAACGACGCGGTGGAGAAGATGCGCGGCACGCCGAACACGCGCATCAACATCACCATCCGCCGCGAGGGGACCGACAAGCCGATCGAGCTGACCCTGGTGCGCGAGGTGATCCGCCTGCGCGTGGTGCGCTCGCGCATGGAAGGGGACGACGTGGCCTATATCCGCGTGTCCTCGTTCAGCGAGCAGACCGAGGCCTCCATGCGCCGGGCGTTCAACGAGCTGAAGGCGCAATCGGGCGACAAGCTGCGCGGCCTGGTGCTGGATTTGCGCAACAACCCCGGCGGGCTGCTGCCGGAATCGATTTCCGTCTCCGACGATTTCCTCGATCGCGGTGAGATCGTCTCCACCCGCGGGCGCCATGCGGAAGATACGCAGCGTTGGAACGCCAAGGGCGGGGACATCACCGGCGGGCTGCCGATCATCGTGCTGATCAATGGCGGCTCGGCCTCGGCCAGCGAGATCGTGGCCGGCGCGCTGCAGGACCATCGCCGCGCGATCATCCTGGGCACCCGCAGCTTCGGCAAAGGCAGCGTGCAGACCGTCTCCCCGCTGCCCGGCAATGGCGGCATGCGGCTGACCACGGCGCGCTACTACACCCCCTCCGGCCGCTCCATCCAGGGCCAGGGCATCACGCCGGATATCGAGGTCGCGGCCAGCCGCGAGGAGCGCGCGCGCTTCGGGCCGGAGCGGGAGGCGGACCTGAACCGCTCGCTGAAGAACACCGGAGGCACGCCGCAGGCCACCGCGCCGGCGCGCAACGACCTGCCGGCCATGGCCAAGGACATCGCCAAGCTGCCGCCGGAGAACCAGCCGGCCTTCGACCCAGCGAAGCCGGAGACCGACTACCAGCTGCAACAGGCGCTCTCCGTGCTGCGCGCCATTCCCCAGCCGGCGCGGCGCGCCTCGCGCTGAGCCCGATCGCCGGACAGGGGTAATGGCCCGCACCGAAGCGACGGGTCCGGCCAGGCCGGGCGCGCGTGCACTGCGGGCGCTGGGTATTGCCTGGGCCGTGGTGCTGGTGGGTGCGGCAGTGGGCGCCGGCGTGCTGCACTGGCTTGGCCCGCCGGCACCGCCCCCGGTGCGCGAAGCCGTGGCGCCCGTGCCGCCGGCTCCAACGCCTGCCGCCCCTGCCCCGCCGGCCGAACCGGCGCCGGCTGCGCCCGTGGCCGCGCCTGCCGCGCCAGCCGCACCGCAGGGTGTGCCGGCCCTGCCGCCGGTGATCGGGCCGCAGGGGCCGGCGCCGGTTTCCGGCCAGATCGCGGTGACACCACGCGCGCCGGGGGCGGCGATTCCGCCGCCCAATCCCGCGCTGCAGGAACCCTCTGGCCTCGGTGATGGCAGCTTCCTGCCGCGCATCGCCGGCGGGCTGGCGCCGATGCGCGCCTATGCCGCCGGGGCGCCGCCCATGGATGCGCGGCCGCGCGTTGCGATCCTGCTGGCCGATTTCGCCATGCGCGAGGCCGACAGCGAGGAGGCGATGCGGCTGCTGCCGCCGACGGTCTCACTCGCCGTCTCCCCCTATGCCCCGCGGCCGCGGGTGCTGGCGGACAAGGCGCGGGCGGCGGGGTACGAGCTGTTCCTGTCGCTACCGATGGAGCCGCGCGGCTATCCGCTGGACGATCCCGGCGACCGCGCGATGCTGACCGGCGCGCCGCCGGAGCGCAACGCGCAGGCGCTGCGCTGGGCTTTGTCGCGTCTCGGCGGCGTGGTGGGCGGCACCGGGGCGCTGGGCGGGCTGCGCGGCGAGCGCTTCGCGGCCAGCGCGCAGATGGCCTTCGTTCTGGAGGAATTGGGCAAGCGCGGCCTGGCCTATCTCGACCCGCGGCCGGAAGGGCGGCTGCCGAACGTTCCCGGCGCCACGCATCGCGCGGTGGATGTGGTGGTGGACGACCCCGCGGTGCGCACCGAGATCGACGCCAAGCTGGAGCGGCTGGAGCAGTTGGCGCGTGATCGCGGCAGCGCGATGGGCCTGGTTTCCGCCCCCACGCCGGTGGCGGTGGAGCGGCTGGCGGCCTGGGCGGCGCTGCTGGCCCAGCGCGGCGTGGTGCTGGTGCCGGTGACGGCGCTGCTGGCGCCGCCCTCCCAATAGGACAAACAATGATCGACCCTGAGACCCTGCCCTATCGCCCCAATGTGGGCGCCGTGCTGTTCGATCGGCGCGGCATGGTGTTCGTGGCGCGGCGTGCCGATTTTCCGAATGCCGAGGGCCCGGCCGGCGGCTGGCAGCTGCCGCAGGGCGGGATCGACGCGAACGAGGACCCGCGCGGCGCGGTGCTGCGCGAGTTGGCGGAGGAGATCGGCACCGATCGCGCCGAGATCATCGGCGAGCATCCGGACTGGTTCACCTACGACCTGCCGCCGGAGTTGCTGGGCGTGGCGCTGGGCGGGCAGTTCCGCGGCCAGCGCCAGCGTTGGTATGCGCTGCGCTTCACGGGGCGGGATGCCGATATCCGGCTGGATGCGGACCCGGACCCCGAGTTCGACGCATGGCAGTGGACCACGCTGGAATCGTTGCCGGCCTTGGCGGTGCCGTTCAAGCGCGCCATCTACGAGGTGCTGGCGCGGGATTTCGCCCGTTACGCCGTGCCCCAGGAGACGTGAGCATGCGTTGCGCGGTGCTGCTGGCCGGAGTGTTGATCGCCGCCCCCCTTGCCGCACCGCCCGCCTTGGCCGACGACGCCAAGCGGATCGGCAGCGTTTCCACCACCTTCCGCCTGCTGGGCCGCAACGACCGCATCGTGGTGGACCGCTATGACGACCCGAAGGTGGATGGCGTTTCCTGCTACCTCTCGCGCGCGGAAACCGGCGGGGTGAAGGGCTCTTTGGGGCTGGCCACGGACCCGAACCGCTTCTCCATCGCCTGCCGCGCCACCGGCAAGGTGACGGTGAAGGGCGAGCTGCCGGACAACGAGGTGGTGTTCGACGAGAGCACGAGCTTCTTCTTCAAGGAGGTGCGGATCAGCCGCATCGTGGACCGGGAGAAGAAGGTGCTGGTGTACCTGGTGTGGTCCACGCAGAGCGTGGGCACCGAGGGCTCGCCGTTCAACAACGTGACGGCCGTTCCGCTGGAGCGGTAGAAAGCGTCTTCTTTTTTCTGAAGAAAAAAGAATCAAAAAAGACTTCATTCGTTTGTACCCGAGTTTATTGCCCGTAACGTACGCAAACAAACAAAAGTTTTTTGGTTCTTTTTTTCAAAAAAGAACGTTCTTCCTTGGCACGCCCGCCGCCCCCCTTGCGCAGGGCGGGATTGCAGTGCTGTCATGGTCTGGTAAACCGGACACCAAGATCGACAGGGAAGCCCGATGAAACGACTTGCATTGCTCTCCGGCATCGCCATT
Organism: Rhodospirillales bacterium; assembly: GCA_947460455.1. Classification (GTDB taxonomy): domain Bacteria; phylum Pseudomonadota; class Alphaproteobacteria; order Acetobacterales; family Acetobacteraceae; genus CAMDGX01. The sequence goes on from CANHKG010000082.1 coordinate 19,205, forward strand.
GCCACGGCGGGGCTGTTCGCGGCGCTGGCGCCGGCCGCGGAAGCGCAAACGCCGCGCAAGGGTGGCGTGGTGCGGATGACCGCGCCCTATGCCTCCTCCTTCGGCAACCTCGATCCGCACCGTTCCGGCCGTTCGCAGGATGGCCAGGTGCACATGACCCTCCATCGCACGCTGTATATCTGGGACAGCGCCAAGGGCGCCCCGGCGCTGGAGCTGGCCACCGCGGCCACGCCTTCGGCTGGCGGCACGGTGTGGACCTTCAAGCTGCGCGAGGATGCCTTCTTCCACAACGGCCGCAAGATGAACGCGGATGACGTGGTGTGGAGCTTCACCCGCCTGATGTCTGCCGGCGAGGGCTTCGTGGGCGCGCGCTGGATTCGCCTGGTGCAGGGCGCCGTGGCGGTGGAGAAGGGCGAGACCAAGGAAATCTCCGGCATCAAGAAGACCGGCGAGTTCGAGGTGCAGATCACCTTCACCCAGAAGGTGGAGCCCGGCTTCCTGTTCTACAACATGAGCACTTCGATCCTGCCGAAGGAAGAAGTGGAGAAGCCGACCTGGGCGACCGCGCCGGTGGGCCTCGGGCCGTTCAAGTTCAAGGAGCACATCCCGGGCTCCCGCCTGGTGGCTGAGCGCTTCGACAAGTTCTACAAGCCCGGCATGCCGTATCTGGACCGGGTGGAATTCCCGATCATGGCCGAGGCCTCGGCGCGCGACATCGCGTTCCGCAACAAGGAGGTCGACACCTCTATCCTCGGCCCCGTGCAGTACGTGGCCTACAACAACGACGCCAACCTCAAGAAGAACATCCTTGAGGTGGCCGAGGTGTTCACCCGTTCCATGGTAATGAACCATGAGGTGCCGCCGTTCCACGACAAGCGGGTGCGCCAGGCGATCAACCACGCCATCAACACCCAGATCATCGTGGAGCGCCTGGCCCGCAACAAGGCGTATCGCGCGACCTCCTGGCTGCCGATCACCGTGCCCGGCTACGACAAGGACATGAAGCCCTACGCGTATGACCCGGCGAAGGCGCGCGCCCTGCTGGCCGAGGCCGGGCTGAAGGACGGCTTCGAGTTCGAGTGGACCACCAGCCAGAACGAGAGCTGGGGCCTGCCGATCGTGGAAGCCGTCATCCCGATGCTGGCGCAGGTTGGGATCAAGGTGAAGACCAAGGTGGTGGAGGTCGCCGTGCTAACCGACATCGCGCTGAAGGGTGAGTTCCAGGCCTATATCGGCTCCAGCCAGACCGGCCCGGACCCGCTGCAGACGCTGCGCTGCTACCACTCCAGCACGCCGCGCACCTCCTGCAACGTGACGCAGTACAAGAACGCCGACTACGACAA
>CANHKG010000083.1 GCA_947460455.1 Rhodospirillales bacterium
CAGCCGGAACCGACGCCTGGCCCGCGATTTCGAGCGGCATTGCCGCATCGCCGCGGCCTTCGTGCGGATGGCTATGATCCGCATCATGCTGCGGAGACTGGCACCAAAGCCATGAGCATGATGCAGAACTTCCCGGAGGGGTTCTAAGAACTTCACGGAGTTTCTCCGGCGTTGGAAAATTCAGTCTTGGATCTAATTCAGACAGTGATACGGTCGTGCCACTCACTTGATCCACTACCTGTTGCTCCGAAAACGGCAATGCGACGGCAACTAAGTCATCGTGATTTTCAGGAAGTTCTTTCTTGTCAATTGTGAGCGTGCATAAGCGGCCTCGGGCGATTGTTTCTAGCTGCATTCGTCCTGCGATGCTAAGACCAGCAAACTTACCAATCCCTTTGCGACCTTTGATGGCACGATTGAATTTTGGTGTTCGCTCGCCGGTCCGTGTTCTCTTGTCGCTGGCAATATTGAGGTACTCGCCTCGGATTTCCGCCGCAATCATTCCGCAACCGTTGTCTCGAACCACTATAGGATCACTCGTCAAAGGCTCTGGCAATACAATCCACACACTGGTGGCCTCGGCATCCCAAGCATTGTCAACAAGCTCTTTCAATGCTGCCTCGCTTGAGCGGTATCCTTCTCCAAGGATTCGCATCAGCCGTGTGTTTACTGCGAAGTGCGCTTGGCTATCCATCGCGATACCGCCATGTTTTACGACCAAGACATAGCGCACATCACTGTGTGGCAACAATCAATAAGCGGCACCGATTCAGCATGCCAAGGAGTGGTCTGGTTGCGCTTTCGGTTGGCTTTGAGGTTAGGGTTCCAAGGGCATTGCCCGTGGCGGGGCTAGAGCGGAGCCCGGGGGCTTTCCTTGTTCTGCTGTGCCCGGTCGGCACACTGCGATAGGTGCAGCGAGGAAGCGGAAGGACTGGATTGCGTCGCTGCGCTCGCAATGACGGCGTGGGCACATGACCAACCCAGACAATCCGAGGCAGTCTCGGCTATTGGCGGGGCTGGTGTTCGGGGTTCCAAGGGCACTGCCCTTGGCGGGTCCAGGGCGGCGCCCTGGTCCTTCTTCTTCCTTCGATTGAGGCCTTCGAGGTTTGGTGTGAGTCTGCGCCCCGGTTGGTGGGTGTTGAGCGTGGATTGCTTCGCTGCGCTCGCAATGACGCGGGGTGGGGTGATGGGGGATGGAGGGTGAGGTGGCGAGGGAGCGGGTGCCGGCGGTTTACATGATGGCGAGCGGGCGGAATGGGACGATCTATGTTGGGGTGACGTCGGACCTGGTGCGTCGGGCCTGGGAGCATCGGACGGGGGCGGTGCCGGGGTTCACGGCGCGGTATGGGTGCGTGTTGCTGGTGTGGTTTGAGGTGGCGGGGTCGATGGAGGGGGCGATCTTGCGGGAGAAGCAGATCAAGGCGGGGAGCCGGGTGCGGAAGTTGGCGTTGATCGAGGCGGCGAATCCGGGGTGGGAGGATTTGTATCCGGGGCTTGTTTAGGGGGGGCTGGGAGGTGGCGCGGTGGTTGTTGGCGGGTTGGCTTGGGTGAAGGACTGGATTGCTTCGCTCCGCTCGCAATGACGAGGGGAGTGGGGCAGTCGGGCCTGGGGGTGTGCTGGGTCGGGATGGTGGCGCGGTAGGGGGGCGCGGGTTGGTTTGGGGGAAGGGCTGGATTGCTTCGCTCCGCTCGCAATGACGAGGGAAGTGGGGCAGTTGGGCCTGGGGGTGGGCTGGGTCGGGATGGTGGTGCGGTAGGGGTTCGCGGGTTGGCTTGGGGGAAGGACTGGATTGCTTCGCTTCGCTCGCAATGACGGGATGGGCTTTTGGGGGTTATTGCGGGCGCCGTGGATGAAGTTTTTTTGCTTCTTTTTGTTCACAAAAAGAAGATGCTTGCTGCTCTTGCCTACATGTCTTCGACGCGTTCCACGCCGGGGAGGACCTTCAGCGCCTGGGCGAGGCGGGGGGTGACGTTGAAGGTGCCGGGGAGGGTGATTTCGACGTCTTGGGCGTCTTCCAGGCGGGGGATGAGGATGACGCGGCCCCTGCCCTGCCCTTCTCGGGTGAGCAGGGTTTGGATGTGGGGGACGGCGGCGGTTTCCTGGAGCCAGACGCGCATGCCGCCGCCGGCTTTTTCGGCGGCGCCGTCCAGCGACTGGATGTCGGATGCGGTGATGCGCAGGCTTTCGCCTTCCATCTTGAGGTCGGCGGTGACGACGACGGAGTTGCCGGCGACGAGGAGGTCTCGGCCCCGGCCGAGGGTTTCGCTGAAGAAGGTGACTTCGTAGCTGCCGCCGGCATCGGACAGGCGCACCCAGGCCATGCGGCTGCCGGAGCGGGTGATGCGTTCCTTGATGTTGACGACGGAGCCGGCGAGCTTGACGCGGGCGCTGCCGCGGGCGGCGGTGGTTTCGAGCTGGGTGCTGGGGACGACGCGCAGGCGTTTCAGGGTTGCTTCGTAGGCATCGAGCGGGTGGGAGGTGAGGTGGAAGCCGATCGCTTCCGCCTCGAAGCCCAGGCGGTCCATGTGTTCCCAATCGGGGATTTCGGGGATGCGCAGGGGTTCCGGCCGGTTGCCGCCGGAGAACATGGTGATCTGGCCGCTGCCTTTTTCCTCGGCCTGGGCCTGGGCGCGGCGCAGGATAGTTTCGCCGGCGGCGAAGACGCGGGCGCGGACGGGCTCTATGCCGTCGAAGGCGCCGGCGCGGGCGAGGTTTTCGAGCTGCATGCGGTTGAGCTGCTTGGGGTCCACGCGGCTGGCGAAGTCCGCGAGGTCTTCGAAGGTGGCATTGCCGCGGGCGGCGACGACGGCGCGCATGGCGGCTTCGCCGACCTTCTTCACGGCGGCGAGGGCGTAGCGGATGGCGAATTTGGGTTTGTCAGTCCCTTGGGCTGGTTGGCGTTCGAGGGTGAAGTCGGCTTCGGAGCGGTTGATGTCGGGCGGGAGGAGCTTGATGCCCATGCGGCTGGCTTCCTGGCGCAGGGCGGAGAGGCGATCGGTGTTGGAGATGGCGAGCGACATGCAGGCGGCGATGAAGGCTTCCGGATGGTTGGCCTTCATGTAGGCGGTTTGGTAGGCGACCAGCGCGTAGGCGGCGGCGTGGGATTTGTTGAAGCCGTAATCGGCGAACTTGGCCATGAGGTCGAACACCTCCTCGGCCTTGGGGCCGGGGATGCCGCGGCCGGTGGCGCCGGTGACGAAGATTTCGCGCTGGGCGTCCATCTCGGCGCGGACCTTCTTGCCCATGGCGCGGCGCAGGAGGTCGGCGCCGCCGAGGGAGTAGCCGGCCATGGTCTGGGCGATCTGCATCACCTGTTCCTGGTAGACCATGATGCCGTAGGTCTCGGCCAGGACGCCGTGGATTTCGGGGTGCGGGGCTTCCCATTTCTCGCCGTGCTTGCGCTGGCAGTAGGCGGGGATGTTGGCCATGGGGCCCGGGCGGTAGAGGGCGACGGCGGCGATGAGATCCTCGAAGCGGTCGGGGCGCATCTGGCGCAGGACGTCTCGCATGCCCTGGCCTTCGAACTGGAAGACGCCGCCGGCATCGCCGCGTTGGAGCATTTCGTAGGTTTTGGTGTCGTCCAGCGGGAGGCTGTCGATGTCGACGTGGATGCGTTCCTTTTTGAGGAAGGCGACGGCGCGCTGGAGGATGGTGAGGGTGGTGAGGCCGAGGAAGTCGAACTTCACCAGGCCGGCCTGCTCCACGTATTTCATGGAGTATTGGGTGACGAGGGAATCGGATTTCGGGTCGCGGTAGATCGGGACCATTTCGGTGAGGGTGCGGTCGCCGATGACGATGCCGGCGGCGTGGGTGCTGGCGTGGCGGTAGAGGCCTTCGAGCTGGAGGGCGATTTCGATCAGGCGGCGGATGGATTCGTCTTCGACGCGGAGCTGCTGGAGCTTGGGTTCGCCGTCGATGGCCTGTTGCAGGGTGACGGGCTTGGCGGGGTTGTTGGGGATCAGCTCGGCGACCTTGTTGACCTGGCCGTAGGGGAGGCCGAGGACGCGGCCTGTGTCTCGCACGGCGGCGCGGGCTTGCAGTTTTCCGAAGGTGATGATCCCTGCCACGCGGTCGGCGCCGTATTCGCGGCGGACGTAGGCGATGACTTCGTCGCGCCGGTCCTGGCAGAAATCGATGTCGAAATCGGGCATCGAGACGCGGTCGGGGTTGAGGAAGCGTTCGAAGAGCAGGTTGAACTGGAGCGGGTCGAGATCCGTGATCGTGAGCGCCCAGGCGGCGACGGAGCCGGCGCCGGAGCCGCGGCCGGGGCCGACGGGGATGCCCTGCCCTTTCGCCCACTGGATGAAGTCCGCCACGATGAGGAAGTAGCCGGGGAAGCCCATGCGGGCGATGACGTCCAGCTCGAATTCCAGGCGGTCTTGGTAGATTTTCTGGCGGTCGGGGGCGGCGCCGATTTGGGACATGCGGCGGGCGAGGCCTTCGCGGGCCATTTGGCGGAGGGTTTCCTCCTCGGTCGCGCCTTCGCGGACCTTGGGGCAGACCGGGAGCATGGGCTTGCGCGGCTCGGCCATGATGGCGCAGCGCTGGGCGATGGCGAGCGTGTTGTCGCAGGCTTCCGGGAGGTCGGCGAAGAGGGCGCGCATGACCTTGGCGGGCTTGAACCACTGCTCCGGGGAGACGCGGCGGCGGTCGCGTTCGGCGAGGGTGCGGCCTTCGGCGATGCAGAGCAGGGCGTCGTGCGCCTCGTGCATCTCGGGCTTGGCGAAGTAGCAGTGGTTGGTGGCGACCAGCGGGATGCGGGCTTCGTCGGCGAGGCGGATGAGGCCGGGTTCGACGGCGCGTTCGTGGGGGAGGCCGAGGCGGTTGAGCTCCATGGCGATGCGGTCGGGGAAGGCTTCGGCGAGGCGGGCGAGGAGAAGTTGGGCGGCCGGGAGCTGGCCTTCGGCGAGGAGGCGGGAGAACGGGCCGGAGCTGCCGCCGGTGAGGAGGAGGAGGCCGGAGGAAAGCTCGCAGATGCGCTCCAGCAGGAGTTGCGGCGGGAGGTGGGGTTCGGTTTCCAGGAAGCCGGCGGAGGAGAGGCGCTGGAGGTTGGCCAGGCCCTCGGCGTTCTGGGCGAGGAGGACGAGCTTGTCTGGCGTGAGGCGGGGGTTGTCTTCGCGGGCGAGGGCGACCTGGCAGCCAATGATGGGCTGGACGCCCTTGCTGGCGCAGGCCTGGCTGAATTCCATGGCGCCGAAGAGGTTGGCGGTGTCGGCGATGGCGACGGCGGGCATGCGGGCGTCTGCCGCCAGGGCGGCGATCTTGTCCGCCTTGATGGCGCCTTCGCTCAGCGAATAGGCGGAGTGGACGCGCAGGTGGACGAAATCGGCGTGCGGCATTGGGAGGCCCCGGAGAATCGGGGGGAGTGTAGCAGGGTGGGGCGCCGCTTGGGGCTTAGCCTTCGTGCAGGGTGCCGTCGCGCAGCCTGACCGTGCGGTCCATGCGGGCGGCGAGGTCGGGGTTGTGGGTGGCGATGAGGGCCGCGACGTTGTGGGTGCGGACCATGGCGAGCAGCTCGTCGAACACCACGGTGGAGGTGGCGACGTCGAGGTTCCCCGTGGGTTCGTCGGCCAGGAGGATGCGCGGGGCGTTGGCGAGGGCGCGGGCGATGGCGACGCGTTGCTGCTCGCCGCCGGAGAGCTTGCCGGGGAAGTGGGCGGTGCGGGCGGCGAGGCCGAAATCGGCCAGGAGGGCACGGGCGCGTTCGGCGGCTTTGGGGCGCGGGATGCCGGCGATCATCTGTGGGAGCATCACGTTTTCCAGCGCGGTGAATTCGCCGAGCAGGTGATGGAATTGGTAGACGAAGCCGATGGAATCGCGGCGGATGGTGGTGCGGCCGGCATCGTCCAGAGTGCCGGCTTCGCGGCCTGCGATCAGGACCTGGCCGGCATCGGGGCGTTCCAGCAGGCCGGCGGCGTGCAGCAGGGTGGACTTGCCGGTGCCGGAAGGGGCGACGAGGGCGACGATCTCGCCGGGGTGCAGCACGAGATCGACGCCGCGCAGCACGTGCAGGTCGGTCTCGCCGCTGCGGTAGGTGCGGACGACGCCGCGCAGTTCCAGGGCCGGGCTATTCATTGCGCAGCACCTCCACCGGGTCGGTGCTGGCGGCCTTCCAGGCGGGGTAGAGGGTGGCGAGCAGGGAGAGGGCCAGGGCGAGGCCGACGACCTGGGCGACGCTGGGCCAATGGACGTTGTTCGGCAGGGCGGTGAGGAGGAAGACCGAGGAATCGAACACCTGGCCGCCGGTGAGGCTTTCGATCGCGTGCTGGATCTCTTCCAGGTTCCAGCAGACGGTGACGCCGAGGACGGTGCCCAGCACGGTGCCGGCGACGCCGACGAAGGCGCCGCACATGATGAAGATGCGCAGCATGGACCCGGCGCTGGCGCCGAGGGTGCGCAGCACGGCGATATCCCGCCGCTTGTCCTTCACCAGCATGATCAGCGACGAGATGACGTTGAAGGCGGCGACCAGGATGATCATGCCCAGCACGATGAACATCGTGTTCTTCTGGATCTGCAGCACGGCGACGATCTGGTCGTTGGCGCGCGTCCAGTCCCGCATCAGGAGCTGGCGTTGGCCGAGCAGGGGGCGGATGCGTTCGACCATGGCGCGGGCGCGGGATGGGTCTGCCACGCGCAGCTCGATGCCGGAGACGGCATCCCCGGTGTTCAGGAAGAGCTGGGCGGCGGCCATGGGGAGAAAGACGACGTTGTTGTTGAAATCCGCCAGGCCGGCATCGAAGACGGCGGCGACGCGGTAGGCGCGCACGCGGGGGATGGTGCCGAAGGCGGTGGCCACGCCCTGGGGCGAGACCAGGGTGATGCGGGCCCCGGGGGCGAGGCGGAAGCTGGCGGCCATGCCGGCGCCGACCACGACCGCGTCCTCGCCCTGGAAGGCTTCCAGCGTGCCAGCGACGATGCGCAGCTGGGACATGGCGCGGAGATCGGCTTCCGCGATGCCGCGCATCAGGGCGCCGGTGCCGCCGCCGCGCTCGCCGGTGACCAGGACCTGGCCATCGAGCACCGCGGTGGCGGCGGTGACACCGGGCAGCGCGGCAATGTCTGACGTGAGCTTGCGGTAGCCTTCGATCTTCTCGCCGGCGAAGGCCTGCAGCACCACGTGGCCGCGGGCGGCGAGGACGCGGGAGACGACTTCGGACTGGAAGCCGGTCATGACGCTGGCCACCACGATCAGGGTGGCGACGCCGAGGGCGATGCCGACGAGGGAGAAGATGGCGATGATGGAGACGAAGCGCTCGCCCTTGCGGGCGCGGAGATAGCGGCCGGCGACGGCGCGTTCGAAGGCGTTGAACATCAAAGGATTCTTCTTGTTCTGTAGAAAAAGAAGCAAAAAGACTTTTCCGACTTGGCGCCCGGTGCCCCTGATCGGGCAGAAGTGGCCGGCAAACGAATGAAGTTTTTTTGCTTCTTTTTGTTCACAAAAAGAAGACCCTTACTTCAGCACACGGGCAAGCGCGTCCTCGACCGAGACTTCCTCGCGCTCCCCGGTCATGCGCCGCTTCAGTTCCACGCGGCGGTTGGCGGCGGAGCGGGGGCCGACGATGATCTGCCAGGGGTGGCCCATGAGGTCGGCATCGGCGAACTTGGCGCCGGCGCGGTCTGGCCGGTCGTCGTAGAGGGCGTTGCCGGCGAGGCCGGTGTAGGCTTCCTCGCAGATCGTGTCGCAGGCGGTGTCGCCGGGCTTGAGGTTGAGGATGGCGGCGCGCCAGGGGGCGACGGAATCGGGCCACTTGATGCCGGCTTCGTCGTGATGCGCCTCGATGATGGCGCCGGCGAGGCGGGAGACGCCGATGCCGTAGCTGCCCATGTGCGGCACGATCATCTGGCCATCGGGGCCGGCGACCTTGAGGCCCATCGGCTCGCTGTATTTGGTGCCGAAGTAGAAGATGTGGCCGACCTCGATGCCGCGGCCCTCGCGCTTATCCGCCACCTGGGCCCAGGCGGCTTCGTCGTGCTTTTCGTCGGTGGCGGCGTAGGGCGTGGTCATGGTGGTGTAGAAATCAGCCAGGTCCTGCTCGCTGCCGAAGCCGTAGCGGGCGGTGGAGACGTCGATCTTCTCGAAGGCGGCGTCGAAATAGACCTGCGATTCGCCGGTGGGGGCGAGGATGATGAATTCGTGGCTGAGGTCGCCGCCGATCGGGCCGGTATCGGCGGCCATCGGGATGGCCTGCACGCCCAGGCGCTGGAAGGTGCGCATGTAGGCGAGCATCATCTTGCGGTAGGCGACGACGGCGCCGGCGTGGTCGAGATCGAAGGAGTAGGCGTCCTTCATCAGGAACTCGCGGCCACGCATGACGCCGAAGCGGGGGCGGACCTCATCGCGGAACTTCCACTGGATGTGGTACAGGTTCTGCGGGAAGTCGCGGTAGCTTTTGACGCCGGTGCGGAAGATGTCGGTGATCATCTCCTCGTTGGTGGGGCCGTAGAGCATTTCGCGGTCGTGGCGGTCCTTGAAGCGCAGCATTTCCTGGCCGTAGCCGTCGTAGCGGCCGGACTGGCGCCAGAGATCGGCGGATTGCAGCGTGGGCATCAGCACTTCCTGCGCGCCGGAGGCGTCCTGCTCCTCGCGCACGATCTGCTCGATATTGCGCAGAACGCGCAGGCCGGCGGGCAGCCAGGCGTAGATGCCGGCGGCGGTCTGGCGAACGAGGCCCGCGCGCAGCATCAGCCGGTGGGAGGCGATCTGCGCCTCGGACGGCGTTTCCTTGAGCGTGGGGATGAAGCTGCGTGAAAGGCGCATCGCGGGGGCACATCCGGGAACGGTGGGGCGCGCACCCTACCCCGCGCGCGGCTGGGAGGCCAGAAGGCAGCGCCCCGCGCAATATTGTGCAACGCACAACGCGATGAACGAAAAAAAATGTCGTGCATTGCCCAGGGCAAGCACGAAATTACGTGACAGCTAGATGTCGTTCCCCTAAAAAAAAGATGGCCCGCGCGCATGGCAGCGCAGCGGGCCAAGTTTGGGGAGGAAACGCCAGTCACACGGCAGGAAGAGGCAACGCCTCGTCCTCGCCGTGATGATGGCTTCAGGCCCCCACCCCGTCCATGAAAAATTTGCACTGAAGCGACTGTTTTTTCGCCATTCAGGCGCGCTCTGCCGTGTTTGCGGGCGACCGCTGCCTACGATGCCTATTTTTAAGGCATCGCCAGTACGCCATCGCGGAAGCTGAGGGTTTCGCTGGTGATGGCGAAGAACAGCAGCACCCAGATCACGGCCGTAACCAGGGTGGTGGCGATCACTTTGCGCCACATGCTTGGACGTTCCGGCGCGCCACGCCAGCCGGTTTCCGAATCGGGAGTGGCCACAGGGCGGGTGCCCCATGGCAGGACCGCAAACAGCACGATCCACCAGAGCACGAAATAGATCGCGACCCCTGTGACCACATGCATGGTTCAGACCCTCAGGAGATGGACGTCCACCAGCGGACGCTTCTGCAGGCGGCGGCCGAGCGCCTTGCGCAGGGCGGATTTGGCCGCCTCGATCAGCGATTCGTCGTCCCGGCGCAGGTTGGCGGGCAGGTCGGCGATCGAATCCGCGAAATCACGCAGGATGCGGTCCGTCTCCGGGTCCTCGGGGTCGAACAGGCCGGGGGCGGAGAGGCGGGGGGCGCCGCGCAGGCGGCCGGCTTCGTCCACCGCGAGGGAGGCGATGACGACGCCGTTGAACAGCATGCGGCGGCGCGCGCCCATCACGCTGCCCTGCAGCGGCACCAGGCGGTTGCCATCCACCACCAGGCGGCCGACGGGGGCGGAATCGATCACTTCCGGCCGGCCGGGGGCCAGAGAGAGGATGTCGCCATCCTCCACCAGGATCGGGGTGATGCCGAGTTCCTGCGCCAGGGCGGCGTGGGCGGAGAGGTGGCGCCATTCGCCATGCACCGGCACGGTGACGCGCGGGCGCACCAGGGCGTAGAGGCGCTTCAGCTCGTCGCGCGCGGGGTGGCCGGAGACGTGGACGAAGTGGTCGTTGTCCGTCAGCACCGTGACGCCGCGGCGCACCAGGTTATCCTGCACGGTGCCGATGGCGCGTTCGTTGCCGGGGATCATGCGGCTGGAGAACACCACCGTGTCCCCTTCGCCGAGCTCCACGCGCGGGTGGGTATCCTGCGCCACGCGGGACAGCGCGCTGCGCGGTTCGCCCTGGCTGCCGGTGATAAGGATGACCAGGTTCTCATCGGGAATGTCGGCGACATCGTCTTCGGTGAGGAAGGGGGGGATGCCCTTGAGGTAGCCGCATTCGCGGGCCGCTGCCTCCAGGTTGCGCAGCGAGCGGCCGACGATGGCGACCGAGCGGCCGGCGGCGCGGGCGGCAAGCGCCACGGATTCGACGCGGGCGACGTTGCTGGCGAAGCAGGTGACGGCGATGCGGCCGCGCAGCGAGGCGATCAGCTCCGCGAGGCTGGTGCGGACCTCTCCTTCCGAGCCGGACTCGCCTTCCACCATGGCGTTGGTGGAATCGCAGACCATGGCGAGCACGCCTTCGTCGCCCAGGGCGCGCAATGCGGCTTCATCGGTGCGGGGGCCAACGAGCGGGGCTTCGTCCAGCTTCCAGTCACCGGTGTGCAGCACGATGCCGGCCGGGGTGCGGATGACGAGGGCCTGCGATTCCGGGATGGAATGGGCCATGCGGATGAAGGTGAGGTCGAACGGGCCAAGGCGGAAGCTGCCGCCGGGCTGGATGATGGTGATCTTGGCCTGGTTGCTGAGCTGCGCCTCGCCCAGCTTGCGGCGCAGCACCGCGGCGGCGAAGGGGGTGGCGTAGATGGGGCAGCGCAGTTGCGGCCAGAGCCAGGCGACGGCGCCGATATGGTCTTCATGCGCGTGAGTGATGACGAGGCCGGCCAGCCGGTCTCGCCGTTCGGCGATATAGGCCGGGTCTGGGACCATGATGTCCACTTCCGGGTTTTCCGTGCCGCCGAACCCCATGCCGCAATCGACCGCGAGCCAGGTGCCGGCGCAGCGATAGAGGTTGAGGTTCATACCGATCTCGCCGGTGCCGCCCAGGGGGAGGAAGGCCAGATCCGGAGTCGCTGCGTCCATGCTTCGCCTTCAATTCATGCGCCACGGGCCAGGCAAGGCCCGGTCCAGGGACGAAAGCGCCTGCGCCGATCGCCGGGACAGCCGGGCGATCGACACAGGCGGTTCATATACGTGCCGGCCGGGAGCCCGCCGGCAAGGGGTTAGGCACCGTGCGGCAGGGAAATGTCAACGCCCACGGGGTTCAGTCGCGTTCGATGAGGCGTGACCGATCCCTGTTCAATATGGGGGCCGGGTTGCGCCCTGCCAACAGGCGCAGGCCTTCCAGCGTGAGGTCTGAATCGATTGTCTCGATGACGGTGGTGCCTTCGGCCAGCAGCGGGGCGAGGCCGCCGGTGGCCAGCACCTTGAGGCCGCCGCCGTACTCGGCCTGGATGCGCGCGACCAGGCCCTCGATCATGCCGACATAGCCCCAGTAGATGCCGGATTGCATGGCGGGCACGGTGGAGCGGCCGATGACGGATTGCGGGCGGCCGATGCCGATGCGCGGCAGGCGGGCGGCGGCGCGGTGCAGCGCCTCGATGGAGAGGTTGATGCCGGGAGCGATGACGCCGCCGAGATAGGCGCCGTCCTTGTCCATCACATCAAAGGTGGTGGCGGTGCCGAAATCGATCACCACGGCGGGGCCGCCATAGTGCTTGTGGCCGGCGAGGGTGTTCAGCAGGCGGTCGGCGCCGACCTCGTTGGGGTTGTCCACCTTGATGTCGAAGCCCCAGTTCAGCGTGGCGGTGGCCACCAGGGGTTCCACGTCCAGCCAGTCGCGGCAGAGGCGGCGCATGTCGTAGAGCGCGGCGGGAACGACGGTGCCGATGACGGCGGCGGTGATCAGCTCGCGCTTGATCCCGGCCTGGTTCAGCAGCGTGAGCAGCCAGACGGCGTATTCGTCCGACGTGCGCTGCGCGTTGGTGGAGATGCGCCAGCGGCCGACCCAGTTATGGCCGTCATGCACCGCCATGACGGTGTTGGTGTTGCCGGCATCGACGACGAGCAGCATCGTGGGTCTCCGTATTCTCAGCCGCCGTCGGGCAGCAGGACCTCGCCGGTGGTGAAGCGGCGGACGGTGCCCTCAGCGGACATGAGCAGGCTGCCATCGGCATCGAGCCCCGCAAAGGTGCCTTGCAGCACGTCTGCTCCCAGTTTCAGGCTCATCGGGCTCCCAGGGGGCTGGGCGTGGGCGAGCCAGGCTTGCAGGACCGGCGCGAAGCCTTCTTCGTGCAGCACGCCATACCAATGGGCGAGGCGGGCGAGCAGCAGGGGGGCGAAGGCTTCGGGGCCGGGTGCCGGCATGTGGTCGGCAAGGCAGGCGGCGATGCGATCCGGCAGAACGGGGGCGTGGGCGAGGTTGACGCCGATGCCGGGGATGACCCAGGCGATGTTGCCGTTTCCGTCGCCCTGGCTTTCCAGCAGGATGCCCGACAGCTTGTGGCCGTTCAGCATGAGGTCGTTGGGCCATTTCAGCGCGAGGCGCGGGCCCGGCGGCAGGATGGATGCCACGGCTTCGGCCAGGGCGGCGCCGCAGAGCAGGGAGAGGCGGGCGGCCTCCCGCAGCGGCAAGCGCGGGCGCAGCAGGACCGACAGGGCGAGGTTGCCGGTGGGGGTGGACCAGGCGCGGCCACGGGTGCCGCGGGCGTTGGATTGGCGGCGGGCCAGAACGGCCAGGCCCTCCGGCTCGCCGGCCTCGGCGCGGGCGCGCACGAGGTCGGAGGTGGAGGGCAGCTCTTCGTGCACTTCCAGCCGCCAGGCGAGGCAGCTGGAGGCTGGGTTCACCGGAACAGCACCTTCGCCGCCGCCTCCGCCGCCGCCACCACAGGGGCGGGGAAGAGGAAGAAGAAGGTGGTGAACAACCCGCTGGCGCCGACGACGAAGGAGAGCGAGGCGGGGCGCGGATCGAAGGCGGGCGCCGGCTCGTCGAAGTACATCACCTTGATGATGCGGATGTAATAGAACGCGCCGATCACGCTGCTGAGCACGCCAACCACGGCCAGCAGCCACATGCCCTGCTGAACGGCGGCGGTGAAGATGAAGTACTTGCCCCAGAAGCCGGAGAAGGGCGGGATGCCAGCCATCGAGAACATGAAGATGGCGATGGCCAGCGCCATGGCCGGATCGGTGCGGCCCAGGCCGGAGAGGTCGCTGACGCCTTCCACATTCCGGCCCTGGCGGCGCATCGCGATGATGCACGCGAAGGTGCCGGCATTCATGAACACGTAGGTGAGCATGTAGATCAGCACGCCGCGCACGCCGGCGCCGGTGCCGGCGGCCAGGCCGATCAGCGCGTAACCCATGTGGCCGATGGAGGAATAGGCCATCAGGCGCTTGATGTTGCGCTGCCCGATGGCGGCCAGCGCGCCCAGGATCATGGAGGCGAGCGAGACCAGCACGATCAGCTGCTGCCACTGGCCCAGCAGCGCGCCGAACGGATCCGACAGCAGGCGCACCAGCAGCACGATGGCGGCCACCTTGGGCGCGGTGCCCATGAAGGCCGTCACTGGCGTGGGGGCGCCTTCGTACACGTCCGGCGTCCACATGTGGAACGGCACCGCCGAGACCTTGAAGGACAGGCCCGCGACGATGAACACGATGCCGACGGTGAGGCCCGGGGAGGCGGTTTTCGGATCCGCCATGGCGCGGCCGATCTCGGCGAAGGACATGCTGCCGGAGAAGCCGTACACCAGCGACACGCCGTAGAGCAGCAGGCCGGAGGCGAGCGCGCCGAGGACGAAATACTTCAGGCCCGCTTCCGCCGAACGGCGCTCATCGCGCGCGAAGGCGGCGAGCACGTAGATCGACAGGCTCATCAGCTCCAGGCCGAGATACAGCGTCATCAGGCTGGTGGCGGAGACCATCAGCATCATGCCGACGGCGGCGAGCAGCATCAGCACCGGGAATTCGAAGCGCTGCATGTTGGCATGCTCGGCATAGTCGAGCGACATGACCACGCCGAGGCCGACGGCGACCAGGATCAGCAGCTTGGCGAAGTGGCTGTAGGCATCCACGGTGAACAGGCCGTTGTAGCCCGCACCCGGCGTGCCGCTGAGCACCAGCATGGCGGTGAGCAGCAGGGCGCCCACGGCCAGCATGGAGGACATCACGAAGCTGCGTTCGGGGCGCGCGAACACGCCGTACATCAGGATCGCCATGGCGGAGCAGGAGAGGAAGATCTCCGGGAGGGCAAGTTGCCAGTTCACGGTACGATCACTCCGGCAAGCTTGGAGGTACTGGCGAGCGCGGCGATGTGCTTCTCCACCATCGCGTGCACGGAGGCATCCCAGAACACGGTGAAGCTGGAGGGGTAGATGCCCATCCACAGCGTGAGCACCACCAGCGGCGCGAACACGGCGATCTCGCGCGGCGAGAGGTCCATGATGGATTTCAGGTCGTCGCGGGTGATGCTGCCGAAGATCACGCGGCGGTAGAGGTAGAGCATGTAGGCGGCGCCCAGGATCATGCCCATGCTGCCCAGCGCGGCGAGCCAGAAGTTCACCTTGAAGGCGCCGACCAGCACCAGGAACTCGCCGACGAAGCCGGCCGTGCCCGGAAGGCCGACGGAGGCCATGGAGAACAGCATGAAGGCCAGCGCGTATTTCGGCATCCGGTCCGCCAGGCCGCCGTAGCGCGCGATCTCACGCGAGTGGATCCGGTCGTAGACCACGCCGACGCAGAGGAAGAGCGCGCCGGAGACGACGCCGTGGCTGAGCATCTGGAACAGCGCGCCGGAGATGCCCTGCTCGTTCACCGTGAAGATGCCGATCGTGACCACGCCCATGTGGGCGACGGAGGAATAGGCGATCAGCTTCTTCATGTCGGTCTGCGCGAGCGCGACCAGCGAGGTGTAGATCACGGCGACGACCGACAGCGCGAAGATCATCGGGGCGAAATAGGCGGTCGCATCCGGCAGCATCGGCACCGAGAAGCGCAGGAAGCCGTAGGCGCCCATCTTCAGCAGCACGCCGGCCAGGATGACGGAGCCGGCGGTGGGGGCTTCCACGTGGGCATCCGGCAGCCAGGTGTGCACCGGCCACATCGGCACCTTCACCGCGAAGCTGGCGAAGAAGGCGAGGAACAGCCAGGTCTGCACGGCCGGCTTGAACTGGGTGGCCATCAGCGTGGGGATGTCGGTGGAGCCGGCGGCGTACCACATGGCCAGCAGGGCCAGCAGCATCAGCACCGAGCCGGCCAGCGTGTAGAGGAAGAACTTGATGGCGGCATACACGCGCCGCGGGCCGCCCCACACCCCGATGAGCAGGTACATCGGGATCAGCACGCCCTCGAAGAACATGTAGAACACGACGAAATCGAGTGCGGCGAACATGCCGACCATCATGGTTTCCAGCACCAGGAAGGCGAACATGAACTCGCGCACGCGGGTTTCGATGCTGTCCCAGCTGGCCAGGATGCAGATGGGCACCAGGGCGGTGGCGAGCAGCACGAACAGCACCGAGATGCCGTCCACGCCCATCTTGTAGGTGATGCCCCATTGCGGCAGCCAGGCAGCTTCTTCCACGAACTGGAAGCCGGCGCTGGAGGTGTCGAACTTGAACCACAGCACCAGCGACAGTGCGAAGACGATCAGGCTGGTCCACAGCGCGGCCCAGCGGGCGTTGGAGGCGACCGCGGCTTCGGGCCCGCGGATCATCATGATCACCGCGCCGCCGACCAGCGGCAGGAAGGTGAGGAGCGAAAGCAGGGGAAAGCCTGCCGCGTTGAGCGCGTTCATGGCTGCGTCACCGGATGATCAGGTAGAGGCTGACGAGCACGACAACGCCGATCAGCATGGCAAAGGCATAGTGGGCGATCGATCCGGTTTGCACCTTCACCACCCGCCCGGCGCCCTGGGCGGTGAGCGAGGCCACGCCGTTCGGGATGCCGTCGATGATCGTGGCGTCGCCGACCTGCCAGAGGCCGCGGGCGAGTGCCATGATGGGGCGCACGAGGATGCGGTCGTAGAGCTCGTCGAAATACCACTTGTTGAGCAGGAAGCGGTACACCCCGCCGAAGCGGTCCGCCAACTGCGCCGGGAGCGCCGGCATGCCCATGTAGATGATGTAGGCCAGCGCGATGCCGGAGAGGCCGACCACGGCCGGCAGCGCCACCACCCAGCCCGGCACCTCGTGCATGTCGTGCATCACGTGGTTGTGCGGGCCGTTGTGGATCGCAGCGCCCCAGAAATGCTGCCAGTGCTCACCCAGCAACTGGTGCGCGAAGGTGAAGCCCGTCAGCACCGCGCCGGCGGCGAGCAGCATCAGCGGCACCGTCATCACCAGCGGGCTTTCGTGCACGTGGTCCATCGTGTGCTTGTCGGCCCGCGGCGCGCCGTGGAAGGTGAGGATCAGCAGGCGCCAGGAATAGAAGGCGGTGAGGAAGGCGGCGAGGATGCCGCACCAGAAGCCGTATTTCGCGAACCCGCCATGGGAGGCGTAGGCTGCCTCCAGCACCGCGTCCTTCGAGAAGAACCCGGCGAAGGGGAACACGCCGGCCAGGGCCAGGCTGCCGATCCACATCATGGTGTAGGTGAGCGGGATCTTCTTCCAGATGCCGCCCATCTTGCGGATGTCCTGCTCGTCGGACATCGCGTGGATCACGCTGCCGGCGCCCAGGAACAGCAGCGCCTTGAAGAAGGCGTGCGTCAGCAGATGGAACACCGAGGCCTGGTAGGCGCCCACGCCGGCGGCGATGAACATGTAGCCGAGCTGCGAGCAGGTGGAGTAGGCGATGATCCGCTTGATGTCGTTCTGCACCACGCCGACGGTGGCGGCGAACAGCGCGGTGCTGGCACCCACGAAGGTGACGAAGGCCATGGCACCAGGGGCGTATTCCAGCACCGGCGACATGCGCGCCATCAGGAACACGCCGGCCGTGACCATGGTGGCGGCGTGGATCAGCGCGGAGACCGGGGTGGGGCCTTCCATCGCATCCGGCAGCCACACGTGCAGGCCGAGCTGCGCGGACTTGCCCATGGCGCCGATGAACAGCAGCACGCCGATCACCTCATAGGCGCGGAACGTGCCGCCCAGCACGCTGTAGCTGTCGTTCTGGTGCTGGCCGACGGCGGCGAAGATGGCATCGAAGGTGATGCTGCCGAACACCACGAAGATCAGCGCGATGCCGAGCGCGAAGCCGAGGTCGCCGATGCGGTTGACCACGAAAGCCTTGATGGCGGCGGCGCAGGCGCTGGGCTTGTGGTACCAGTAGCCGATGAGCAGGTAGCTCGCGAGGCCCACGCCCTCCCAGCCGAAGAACAGCTGCAGCAGGTTGTCCGCGGTCACCAGCATCAGCATGGCGAAGGTGAACAGGCTGAGATAGCTGAAGAAGCGCCACACGCTGCCGTGCGGCTCATGCCCCATGTAGCCCACGGAGTAGATGTGGATCAGCGTGGCAATGAAGGTGATCATCGCCACCATCACGGCCGAGAGCGTGTCGTAGCGCAGCGCCCAGGTGACGCTGAAGTCGCCGGAGGACACCCAGGTGGCCAGCGTGATCACGCCCGGCGCGCCGCCGCCATAAACCAGCGACACGAAGGCCGAGGTGCCGCAGATGGCGGCCAGGATCATGCAGATGATGGTGACTGCCTGGGCCGCGCGGTCGCCGATCTGCTTGCCGAACAGCAGGGCGACCAGGGAGCCGAGCAGCGGTGCGAAGACCGCGGTTGCGAACAGCATCGGAGGGTCAGCCCTTCATCAAAGTCACGTCCTCGACCTCGATCGAGCCGCGGTTGCGGAAGTAGATCACCAGGATCGCGAGGCCGATCGCCGCTTCGGCGGCCGCCACGGTGAGGACGAACATCGTCAGCACCTGGCCCGCGAGGTCGCCGAGGGCGGCGGAGAAGGCGACGAGGTTGAGGTTCACCGCGAGCAGGATCAGCTCGATCGACATCAGGATGATGATGACGTTCTTGCGGTTGAGGAAGATGCCGAAGATCCCCATCACCAGCAGAATGGCGCTGACGGCGAGGTAGTGGCTGAGCGGAACCGGCAACATCATGTCAGTGGTGCCCCCCATGGTTGTCGTGGCCGATATGGCCGTGGTCGTCGTGGGCCACCTTGGCCGGCTCCTTCACCTTCGGGCGCAGGAAGCCGAGGCCCTTGGTGCCGACGCCGGAGGGCACGTCCAGCAGTTCCATCGTGTCGGCCGGCGTGCGCGCCAGCTGGGCGGCGATGCTCTGGTGGCGCGAGGAGGTGCGGTCACGCAGCGTCAGCACGATGGCGCCGATCATGGCCACCAGCAGCACGAGGCCGGAGGCCTGGAACAGCAGGATGTAGTCGGTGTACAGAACCCGGCCGATCTGGACCGTATTCGTCACGTTCGGGTCGATCGGCACCGCGCGCAGCCCGGCGGATTGCGGCGCCAGGCTCCAGCCGCCCAGCACGATGCCCAGTTCCACCAGCAGGATCACGCCCACCGTGGCGCCGATCGGCAGGTAGCGCTGAAAGCCCTCGCGCAGCTGCGCGAAGTTGATGTCCAGCATCATCACCACGAACAGGAACAGCACCGCGACCGCGCCCACGTAGACGATCACCAGGATCATCGCCAGGAACTCGGCGCCGGCCAGCAGGAACAGGGCGGCGGCGTTGAAGAAGGCCAGCACCAGGTAGAGCACCGAGTGCACGGGGTTGCGCGCGCTGACCACCATGCCGGCGGAGACCAGCAGGATGGCGGCGAACGCGTAGAAGGCGAGCTGCGCGATCATCGGTAAGGCGCATCCTGTTGCAGCCGCGCCGCCATGGCGGGTTCCCAACGGTCCCCGTTCTCCAGCAGCTTGGCCTTGTTGTACATCAGCTCCTCGCGCGTCTCGGTGGCGAACTCCAGGTTCGGCCCCTCCACGATCGCGTCCACCGGGCAGGCTTCCTCGCACAGGCCGCAGTAGATGCACTTGGTCATGTCGATGTCGTAGCGCGTGGTACGGCGGCTGCCATCCTCGCGCGGTTCGGCCTCGATGGTGATCGCCTGGGCCGGGCACACCGCCTCGCACAGCTTGCAGGCGATGCAGCGCTCTTCCCCGTTGGCGTAGCGGCGCAGGCCGTGTTCACCGCGGAAGCGCGGCGACAGCGCCTGGCGCTCATACGGGTAGTTGATCGTGGCCTTCTTCTTGAAGAAGTACTTCAGCGTAAGCGCCATGCCGCTGACCAGTTCGGCCAGCAGGAAGCTCCGCGCGGTGCGGTCGAGGAATGCCATGGATATCTCCTCAGGCCGCGGTCGGCAGCCAGCCGAAGGCCAGCAGAACGCCCGCGACCAGGACGAGGTAGAACAGCGAGAACGGCAGGAACACCTTCCAGCCCAGGCGCATCAGCTGGTCGTAGCGGTAGCGCGGGAAGGTGGCGCGCACCCAGACGAACACGAACATCACGGCGCAGATCTTGAGGATGAACCAGATCGGCCCAGGGATCCACGTGAACGGCTCGATGCCGAAAGGTGCCAGCCAGCCGCCCAGGAACAGGATGGTGGTCATCGCCGCCATCAGGAACATGTTCGCGTATTCGCCCAGGAAGAACAGGGCGAAGGACATGGAGCTGTATTCCACGAAGAACCCGGCCACGATCTCGCTCTCGCCCTCGGGAAGGTCGAAGGGGGAGCGGTTGGTCTCGGCCAGCGTGGAGATGAAGAAGATGACCGCCATCGGGAACAGCGGGATGACGAACCAGATCGTCTCCTGCGCCTTCACGATGGCGTTGAGGTTCATGGAGCCGACGCAGAGCAGCACGGTGACGATCACGAAGCCCATCGAGACTTCGTAGCTGACCATCTGCGCCGCCGAGCGCAGCGCGCCCAGGAACGGATACTTCGAGTTCGAAGCCCAGCCGGCGATGATGATGCCGTACACGCCCAGCGATGAGACCGCGAACAGGTAGAGGATGCCCACGTTGATGTCGGCGATCGCCCAGCCGTCGTTCACCGGGATCACCGCCCAGGCGATCATGGCCAGGGCGAAGGTGAGCATCGGCGCCATCAGGAACAGGGCGCGGTTGGCGCCCGTGGGGATGATCGTTTCCTTCATGATCATCTTGATGGCGTCGGCGAAGGGCTGCAGCAGGCCGAAGGGGCCCAC
>CANHKG010000084.1 GCA_947460455.1 Rhodospirillales bacterium
AGACGCAGCGCGACCTGCTGCGCGGCCGGACCCTGATCAATTTGTTCTTCGAGGACAGCACCCGCACGCGCACCAGCTTCGAGCTGGCCGGCAAGCGGCTGGGGGCGGATGTGATCAACATGTCCGTCGCCTCTTCCAGCGTGAACAAGGGCGAGACGCTGCTGGATACCGCGGCCACGCTGAACGCGATGAATTGCGACCTGCTGGTGGTGCGCCACGGCCAGTCCGGCGCGCCGAACCTGCTGGCCCAGAAGGTGGATGCCGCGGTGATCAATGCCGGTGACGGCACGCATGAGCACCCCACCCAGGCGCTGCTGGATGCGCTGACCATCCGGCGCCACAAGGGCCGGCTGGAGGGGCTGACGGTGGCCATTTGCGGCGACGTGCAGCACAGCCGCGTGGCGCGCAGCAACATCCATTTGCTGACGGCGATGGGCAGCCGGGTGCGGGTGGTGGGGCCGCCCACGCTCATTCCCAACCAGGCCCATCGCCTTGGCGTGGAGGTGTTTCACGACATGAAGACCGGGCTGCAAGGCGCTGACGTGGTGATGATGCTGCGCCTGCAGCGTGAGCGCATGTCGGGTGCGGCCAGCCTCGTGCCCAGCCCGCGCGAGTATTTCCGGTTCTGGGGGCTGGATGCGGAAAAGCTGGCCTGGGCCAAGGACGATGCCATCGTGATGCACCCGGGCCCGATGAACCGCGGTGTGGAGATTGACAGCGCCATCGCCGACGACCCGGTGCGCAGCGTGATCAAGGAACAGGTGGAGATGGGCGTGGCCGTGCGCATGGCGGTGCTGGATATCCTGGCCCGGACGACGCGCAATGACTGACACGCTCATCCTCAACGCCCGGCTGGTCGACCCCGCCTCGGGCCTGGACCAGATCGGCGGATTGCTGGTGCGCGACGGGCGCATCGCCGATCTCGGCCCCGCCCTCGGCCGCCCCGACGGCGCCATCACCATCGACGCGCAGGGCGCCGTGCTCTGCCCGGGCCTGGTGGACATGCGGGCCGAACTCGGCGAGCCCGGTGGCGAGTTTCGGGAAACCATCGCCAGTGCCGCCATCGCTGCCGCTGCGGGCGGCATCACCACGTTGGCCGCGCTGCCGGATACGGAGCCGGCGATCGACGATGCCAGCCTGGTGCGCCTACTGCGCGCCCGCGGCGAGGAAACCGGCGCGCTGACCGTGCTGCCTTATGCCGCCGTGACCAAGGGCCGCCGGGGCGAAGAGTTGGCCGAGTTGGGCCTGCTGCGCGAGGCCGGGGCGGTGGCCTTCACCGATGGCTCCCGCGCCGTGGCCTCCGCCCGCGTGATGCGCATCGCGCTCGCCTATGCCGCGCAATGGGGCGCGCGCATCGTGCAGCACCCGGAGGAGCCCTCGCTTGCCGGTTCCGGCTGCGCGACGCAGGGCGAACTCGCCACCCGCCTCGGCCTGCCCGCCATTCCGCCGGCCGCGGAGGCGCTCATGGTGTGGCGCGACATTCGCCTCGCGCGGATGACCGGGGGGGCGATCCACTTCGCCCATGTCTCCACCGCCGAGGCGCTGGATCTGATCCGCGCCGCCAAGGCGGAGGGCCTGAATGTCACCTGCGACACCGCGCCGCCCTATTTCGACCTGAACGAGACGGCGATCGGCGATTTCCGCACCTACGCCAAGCTTTCCCCGCCGCTGCGGGCGGAATCCGACCGGCTCGCGGTGGTCGCGGCCCTGGCGGATGGGACCATCGACGCCATCGCCAGCGACCACCAGCCGCGCGACGCCGACGACAAGCGCCTGCCCTTCGCCCAGGCCGCGCCGGGCGGCACCGGGTTGGCGACGCTGCTCGCCGTAACGCTGGCCCAGGTCCATTCCGGCAAGATCCCGCTGGGCAAGGCGCTGGGCCTGCTCACCTTCGCTCCCGCCCGCCTGCTGGGCGCGGAAGCCGGCACGCTGGCCAAGGGGGCTGCCGCCGATCTCTGCCTGTTCGACCTGGAGCGTTCCTGGCGCGTGGAAGCCGGCGAGATGCCCGGCAAGGCGCAGAACACCCCGTTCGACGGTCGCGCGCTGGAAGGCCGCGTGCTGGGCACCTGGAAGGCGGGAAGGCGCGTGTTCGGATGAACGCCCTGCTCCCCTGGCTGCTCAGCCTCGCCGCTGGCTACCTGCTGGGCTCCATCCCGTTCGGCCTCGTCATCACGCGGCTGGCCGGGACCGGGGATATTCGCCAGATCGGCTCCGGCAGCATCGGTGCCACCAACGTGCTGCGCACGGGCCGCAAGTCCCTGGCTGCCGCCACGCTGCTGCTGGATGCCGGCAAGGGGGCGGCGGCGGTGTACCTGGGCTGGCACCTGGTGGGCCCCAACGCCGGCTATGCCGCCGGGGTGCTGGCGGTGGTGGGCCACATGTTCCCGGTCTGGCTCGGCTTCAAGGGCGGCAAGGGCGTGGCCACCGGGGTGGGCGTGCTGCTGGCCGCCAACTGGGGCATCGCACTGATCTGCGGCGCCATCTGGCTCGCCGTTGCCTTCACCATCCGCATCTCCTCGGCCAGCGCGCTTGCCGCCTCCGCCGCCGCCCCGGTGGTGGCCGCCGTGCTGCAGGTGCCGTTCCCATTGCTGATCGCCACCACCATCGTCGCCGCCCTGATCTGGCAGCGCCACAAGGACAACATCGCGCGCCTCGCCGCCGGCACCGAGCCGCGCATAGGCAAGAAGTGAACGACCCCACCGACCGGCTCCGCCTCGCCCGCACCGAGGGCGTCGGCCCGGTCGCCTGGCGCCGCCTGATGCGTCGCTATGCCAGTGCCACGGAGGCGCTGGACGCCCTGCCCAGCCTCGCCCGCGCCGCCGGCCGCGCCACCCCGCCGCGCATCCCCAGCGCCGGCGATGCCCGCCGGGAGGCCGACCGCGTGGCCGCCATGGGCGGCCGCCTGCTGTTCCAGGATGACGCCGCCTACCCCGCCCTGCTGGCACGGCTGGACGACGCGCCCGCCGTGATTGCCGTGCTCGGCGACCCCGCCCTGCTCTCCCAGCGCGCCGTGGCCGTGGTCGGCAGCCGCAACGCCTCGGCCAACGGGCAGCGCCTGGCCGAATCCCTCTCCGCCGATCTCGCGCAACAGGGCCTGGCGGTCGTCTCCGGCCTCGCCCGCGGCATCGATGCCGCCGCCCATCGCGGCGCGCTGCGCACCGGCATCACCATCGCCTGCATCGCCGGCGGGCCGGATGTCGCCTACCCGCCGGAGCACGCCGACCTGCAGCGCCGCATCGCCGAGAACGGCGCCGTTGTGGCCGAGCTTCCCCCCGGCGTGCAGCCCCAGGCCCGCCACTTCCCGCGCCGCAACCGGGTCATCGCCGGCCTCGCCCTTGGCGTGTTGGTGGTGGAGGCCGCCCCCCGCTCCGGCTCCCTCATCACCGCGCGCCTGGCCGCCGAGGCGGGCCGCGAGGTGTTTGCCATTCCCGGCTCCCCGCTGGACCCGCGCGCCCGCGGTGCCAACGGCCTGATCCGCGACGGCGCCCATCTCACCGAAACCGCCGACGACATCCTCGCCGCCCTGCCCCAGGATGCCACCCGCCTGCGCGGCCAGCTCGGCCTCGCCGAGAGCCAGGAGGCCCATGAGACCCCCGATTTCCTGCCCGAGGGCGACCATGCCCGGACGCTCGCCGCCGTCGTCGCACTGCTGGGCCCCACACCCACGGCGGTTGACGATCTGATCCGGCGCTGCCAGTTACCCGGTCCCGCGGTGCTGACGGTCCTGCTGGACCTCGAGATCGCGGGACGCATCGAGACGCTGCCGGGAAACCGGGTGGCGCTGCTGGGCGGGGGCTGATCCCCGCCGCCTTCTCGAGGATTTCGGATGTCGGACGTCGTCGTCGTCGAATCGCCCGCCAAGGCCAAGACCATCAACAAGTACTTGGGCGGCAACTACACGGTGCTGGCCAGCTTCGGCCACGTGCGCGACCTGCCGCCCAAGGATGGCAGCGTGCGCCCGAACGAGGATTTCGCGATGGATTGGGAGGCCGACGAGCGCGGCGCCCGTCAAATTACCGCGATCGCCAAGGCGCTGAAGGGCGCCAAAACATTGTATCTCGCCACCGATCCGGATCGCGAGGGCGAGGCGATCAGCTGGCATGTCCGCGCCGCGCTGGAGGAGAAGAACGTCCTCAAGGGCGTGAAGGTGGAGCGCGTCACCTTCAACGAGATCACCCGCACCGCCGTGCGCCACGCCATGGCCCACCCGCGCGAGCTGGATCAGCCGCTGATCGAGGCCTACATGGCCCGCCGCGCGCTGGATTACCTGGTGGGCTTCACCCTCTCGCCGGTGCTGTGGCGCAAGCTGCCGGGCAGCCGCAGCGCCGGGCGCGTGCAATCCGTGGCGCTGCGCCTGATCTGCGAGCGCGAGGCGGAGATCGAGATCTTCCGCGCCCGGGAATACTGGACCATCGAGGCCGGGCTGCTCACCCCCAGCGGGGCCCCGTTCACCGCCCGCCTCACGCACCTGGATGGCAAGCGCCTCGACCAGTTCGACCTCAACAACGCCGCCCTGGCCGAGCGCGCCCGCGCCCTGGTGGAATCCGGCAGCTACTCGGTCGACAGCGTCGAGCGCCGCCGCGTGCGCCGCAACCCGCCGGCGCCCTTCACCACCTCCACCCTGCAGCAGGATGCCTCCGGCCGCCTCGGCATGGGCGCCCAGCAGACCATGCGCGTGGCCCAGGGCCTGTATGAAGGTGTGGATATCGACGGCGACACCACCGGCCTGATCACCTACATGCGCACCGACGGCGTGCAGATGGCGCGCGAGGCGATCGACGCGATCCGCGGCTATGTGCAGGAAGGCTTCGGCGACAAATACCTGCCGGCGCAGGCGCGCGAATACACCTCCCGCGCCAAGAACGCCCAGGAAGCGCACGAGGCGATCCGGCCCACGGATGTCTCTCGCACGCCGGAAAGCGTCGCCCGCTACCTCACCCACGACCAGCAGCGCCTGTATGAACTGGTCTGGAAGCGCGCGGTCGCCTCCCAGATGCAGTCGGCCGAGTTCGACCAGGTGGCGGTGGAAATCGCCGATCCCGCCCTGCCCAACGGCCCCCGCCTGCGCGCCAACGGCTCCATCCTGGCCTTCGACGGCTACCTGAAGCTGTACCGCGAGGAAGTGACCGAGGAAAAGCCGGGCGGCGACGCCGACAGCGACAACCGCATGCTGCCCCCGATGGGCGAGCGCGATCCGCTCAAGCGCGGCCAGGTCACCGCCGAGCAGCACTTCACCCAGCCCCCGCCGCGCTTCTCGGAGGCCTCGCTGGTGAAGAAGATGGAGGAGCTGGGCATCGGCCGCCCCTCCACCTACGCCTCCATCCTCTCGGTGCTGCAAGACCGGCAATACGTGAAGCTGGACAAGCGCCGCTTCGTGCCGGAGGACCGCGGCCGGCTGGTAACGGCCTTCCTCACCAGCTTCTTCGAACGCTACGTCGATACCGGCTTCACCGCCGGGCTGGAGGAACAGCTCGACGACATCTCCGGCGGCCGGGCCGATTGGCGCCAGGTGAT
The DNA here is from genome assembly GCA_947460455.1 of Rhodospirillales bacterium. GTDB lineage: Bacteria > Pseudomonadota > Alphaproteobacteria > Acetobacterales > Acetobacteraceae > CAMDGX01. The sequence goes on from CANHKG010000084.1 coordinate 5,515, forward strand.
GCACGCCTTCTGGGCGCATTTCTCCAAGGCCGTGGAGCAGACCAAGGACCTCAAGATCACCGACGTGATCAACGCGCTCGATGAGGAACTCGGCCAGCACTTCTTCCCCGCCCGCGATGACGGCACCGATCCGCGCGAATGCCCCTCCTGCAAGGCCGGGCGCCTCGGCCTCAAGCTTGGCCGCCATGGCAGCTTCATCGGCTGCTCCAACTACCCGGGCTGCCAATACACCCGCCGCCTGGCCGTGGATGGCGGCGAGGAGGCGAACGACACGCTGAAGGAGGGCATGCGCGTCCTCGGCCACCACCCCGATACCGGTGAGGAAATCGTCGTTCGCCGCGGCCCCTATGGCCTGTATGCCCAGCAGGGCGAGCAGGTGGAGGGCAGCAAGATCAAGCCGCGCCGCACCTCCCTGCCGCGCGGCATGGATGGCGACACGATCACGCTGGAGCAGGCGATCTCCCTGCTCTCCCTGCCCCGCCTCATCGGCATCCACCCGGAAACCAAGGAGCCGATGGAGGCCGGGCTCGGCCGCTTCGGGCCCTTCGTGAAGATGGGCGGCGTGTTCGCCTCGCTGGAAAAGGACGACGACGTGCTGGTGGTCGGCGTCAACCGCGCCGTCGATCTCCTGGCCAAGAAGCTCGCCAGCGTCCGCACCCTCGGCCCGCACCCGAAGGACAAGGAGCCGATCCTGGTCCGCAAGGGCCGCTTCGGCCCCTACGCCCAGCACGGCAACACGGTGGCCAATTTGCCGCGCGACATGACCATGGACGACATGACGCTGGCGGATGCCGTCGCCCTGCTGGCCGAGAAGGGCAAGGCGCTGAAGCCGCGTGGCGGCATGAAGAAGGGGGCCAAGGCCCGCACCACCAAGGCCGCCCCGGCCGCCGAGGCCGCCGCCCCCGCTAAGAAGGCCGCGCCGAAGAAGGCCCCGGCCCGCAAGCCCGCCGCCAAGGCCAAGAAGCCCGCTGCCAAACCCGCCGCGCGCAAGGCAGCCGTCTAGCGTGGCGCGCCCTGTCCGCCCCGGCGGCCGGCCCGGTGGCAGGCGAGGCCGCGCCGTGCCGGAAGAGGGCGAGGGCAGCGCGGGCGACACCGCGCCCGCTGGCCTGCCCAGCCTGGACGTGGTGCGCCAGTTCGTGTCCGACTCGCCGGGCCATGTCGGCAAGCGCGAGATCGCCCGCCATTTCAATCTCGGCCCCGAGCACCGCGTAGCGCTCCGCCGCCTGATGAAGCAGATCGGCGACAAGGCCGACACCACGCCCGTCGGCCGCAACCGCCCCCTGCATCGCTCGGAATCGAACCGCCTGCCGGATGTCACGGTCGTGCAGGTCACCGGCACCGATCACGACGGCGACGCCATCGCCAAGCCGGTGGATTGGCGCGGCCAGGGCCCGCCGCCGATGATCCTGATGGTGCCGGAACCCGCCGGCCGCCCCGCCTTGGCGCCGGGCCAGCGCGTGCTCGCCCGCCTCAAGCCCGTCGGCCAGGGCAAGTACGAAGGCCGCACCATGAAGCGGCTGTCGGACGAGCCCGGCCGCATCCTCGGCGTGTTCCGCGCCGCCCGCGGCAGCCGCGACGAGGCCCGCATCATCCCCACCGACCGGCGCGCCAAGGCCGAATGGCTGGTGCCGGCCGGGGAGCACAACGGCGCCGAGGATGGCGAGATCGTACTGGGCGCGCCGCTGTCGGCACCCGGCCGCCATTATGGCCCCAAGCCGGCCCGGGTGGTGGAACGCCTCGGTGCCATGGGCGATGCCCGCTCGGTCAGCCTCATCGTCATCCACACCCACGACATCCCGACGGAATTCTCGGCCGAAGCACTGGCCGAGGCCGCGAAGGCCCGCGGCGTGACCGTGCGCGGCCGCACCGATCTGCGCGACACCCAACTCGTGACCATCGACGGCGAGGACGCCCGCGACTTCGACGACGCCGTCTATGCCGAACCGCATGAAGGCGGCTTCCGCCTAATCGTCGCCATCGCCGACGTGGCCCACTATGTCCGGCCCGGCTCCGCGCTGGACCGTACGGGCCGCACCCGCGGCAATTCCTGCTACTTCCCTGACCGCGTCGTGCCGATGCTGCCGGAAGCGCTTTCCAACGGCTGGTGCAGCCTGCGCCCGCACGAGGATCGCGGCTGCCTGTTTGTCGAGATGATCGTGGATGCCGACGGCAGGAAGCTCTCCCACAGCTTCGGCCGCGGCCTGATGCGCAGCGCCGCGCGCCTCACCTACGAACAGGTCCAGCAGGCGCATGATGCCGGCGACGACCTCGATCTGCCGCTGCCCAGCCTCTACGCCGCCTACAATGCCCTGCTCGGCGCCCGGCTCGCCCGCGGCACGCTCGATCTGGACCTGCCGGAACGCAAGGTGATCCTCAGCGCCGAGGGCCAGGTTCTCTCCGTCGCCCCGCGCCCGCGCCTCGACAGCCACCGGCTGATCGAGGAGTTCATGGTGCTGGCGAATGTGTGCGCCGCGGAGGAGCTGGAGCGCCTGCACCGCCCCTGCGTCTATCGCATCCACGCGCCGCCCACGGATGAGAAGCTGGCCAACCTCCGCACCTTCCTGCGCCAGTTCGACATCTCCCTGCCGCCCATGGGCCAGGTGCATCCGCGCGACCTGCTCGGCGTGCTGAAGAAGGTGCAGGGCACCGAGCATTCCCAGCTGGTGAACGAGGTGATGCTGCGCAGCCAGTCCCAGGCCGCCTACGACATCGAGAATATCGGCCATTTCGGTCTTGCACTGTCGCGCTACGCCCATTTCACCAGCCCGATCCGCCGCTACGCCGATCTCTGCGTGCATCGCGCCCTCATCACCGGGCTGCGACTCGGCGTGGGTGGGCTCTCGGAGGAGGAGGTTCCGGCCCTTCCGGACACCTGCGAGCACATCACCGCCACCGAACGGCGCGCCGCCCTTGCCGAACGGGACGCGATCGACCGCTATCTGGCCGCCTTCATGGCCGACAAGGTGGGTTCCGTGTTCGGCGCACGCATTTCCGGCGTGACCCGGTTCGGGCTTTTCGTCACAGTGTCAGACAGCGGAGCGAGCGGCCTGGTGCCGATCTCCTCCCTGCCGGACGATTTCTGGATGCACGACGAAGCGGCACAAACGCTGACCGGCCGCCGCAGCGGCCTCACCTTCCGCCTCGCGCAGGAAGTGGAGGCGCGGCTGGCCGAAGCGAGCCCGATCACCGGCGGCCTGATCTTCCAGATCATGCAGGGCAGCACTTCCCCTGGCGGCCGCGGCGGCGCGAACCCGCGCTTCTCCCGCACCCCCGCGCGCAATGGGGGGCCCCGGCGGCACCGGTGAACCGTTCCTGGCTCCTGCTGCTGCTGCTCGCCCTGGTGGCGCCTGAACGCGCCGCCCGCGCGGAGCCGTTCGGTGTTGGCCCCAGCCTCAGCCCCGTTCTCGTCGCAGGGGTCACCGCCACCGCCTTCGATTTCATGGCCCCGCGCACGCTGGAGCCGATCCCGGTGGCGCAGATGGCCATGTGGGGGCTGCGCGGCCTCACCACGCTCGATGCCCGCCTCACCGCCGATCTCCAGTCCGGCCGCACCCTGCGCCTGATCGGCCCCAGCCGCGTGCTGTTCAGCCGCCCCGCCCCGGCGCCCGACAACGCCGCCGCCTGGGGGGAGGCCGTTTCCCAGATGGTCCGCGCCGCGTGGGACGGGTCGGATTCCGTGCGCCGCGCCGGCACCCAGGGCATCCTGCGCAGCTTCTTCGATGAGCTGTTCAACCACCTGGACCCCTATTCCCGTTACGCCACCCCCGCGGAGGCCTCCGCCGACCGCGCACGGCGCAGCGGCCGCGCCAGCGTCGGCCTGCGCCCGCAGCTGCGCACCGGCCAGGTGCTGGTCGAAAGCGTGCAGCCCGGCGGCCCCGCCTCACTGGCCGGCATCCGCGCCGGCGAACGCATCACCGCCATCGACGGCGAGCCGGTGCAGGGGGCCGACCTGCAATCCATCAACGCCCTGCTCGCCGGCCCCGAGGGCAGCCGCCTCACCCTGGCGCTGCGCGGCCGCGAGGGCACCCGCACCCTGGTGCTGGAACGCGTCTCCCTGCCGGAGGAAACCGTCACTGCCACGCGGCGCGATGAGCTCCTTGTCGTCCGCATCACCAGCTTCGCCGCCAACACCGCCGCCCGGCTGGGGCAGGAGCTGATCGCCGGCACCACCGCCCCCCCGGCCGGCGCCGCGCCGCTGCAGGGCATCGTGATCGATCTGCGCGGCAATCGCGGCGGGCTGCTGCGCCAGGCCGTCGCCGCCTCGGCCATGCTCGTTCCCGGCGGCGTCGTTGCCGTCACCGCGGGGCGGGATCCCGCCGCCGCCGTGGAATACCGCGCCGATGGCGGGCGAGACCTCGCGCCGGGCCTGCCGGTGATCGTCATCGTCGATGGCCGCAGCGCCAGCGCCGCGGAGGTGCTGGCCGCCGGCCTGGCCGACCAGCGCCGCGCCGTCGTCGTTGGCAGCACCACGCTGGGCAAGGGCCTGGTGCAAACCATCGCCCCGCTGCCCGATGGCGGCGAGCTGTCCCTCACCTGGGCGCGGCTGCTCGCCCCGCGCGGCTGGCCGCTGCAGGCGCTCGGCGTGCTGCCCCAGCTCTGCACCTCGCTCGGCCAGGATGCGCTGGCCCGCAACCTCGCCACCCTGGCGCGCGGCCAGCAGCCGCTGCAGGCCGGGCTGGAACGCCACCGCGCCGCCCGCGCGCCCCTGGCCCCACCGGCGGTGCTGGAAATGCGCGCCATCTGCCCCGCCGCCGAAGGCAGCGACCTCGATCTGCTGGCCGCCGCCGAGCTGGTCCGCTCCCCGGCCTCCTACACCGCCGCCCTCATGCCGCCCTTGCCGCCCCGTTCCATCCTCGGCGTGCGCCCGATCATCGCCCCGATGCCCGCGACTCCACCGCCGGGCTTGACGCCGGCATCCGTGGTGCGTAACTAGCCGCCTTCGCCCTGCCCGGCCGCGCGGAACTTTCCGCATGGCCTGCCGCCGGCACGCCTGCCGATCACGCTTTTCGCTTGGGATCCCGTTCCATGGCCAAGTCCAACACCATCCAGATCAAGCTGGTCTCCAGCGCCGACACTGGGCACTTCTACGTCACCAAGAAGAACGCCCGCGCCCAGACCGGCAAGATGGAGTTCCGCAAGTACGACCCCGTGGCGCGCAAGCACGTTGCGTACCGCGAAGCCAAGATCAAGTAATCCGCCGCAGCGCATCGCTGCACGGAGCAAGGGGCGCGCGAGCGCCCCTTTTTGCGTGTACGCGGCCCAGCCCGCCTAGTGCGGGATCGCCGGAGACGTGAATCACGCGATCCAGCAAAGACCTACACCATCTGGCCGACCTTAACCTGGTTCCGCCCCGCCCGCTTGGCGGCATACAGCGCCTGGTCGGCCGCCAGGATCAACCGCTCCGGCGTCGTCTGGCTTCCCGCCGCGCAGCACGCAATCCCCACGCTCACCGTCAGCGGATGCGCCAACCCGGCTTCCGGCACGAAGCGGATCTCCTCCACCGCGCCGCGCAGCCGCTCCGCCGCACTCAGCGCATCCAGCTCCCCGGTCCCCGGCATCACCACCACGAATTCCTCGCCGCCATAGCGCGCGATGGAATCGAACACCCGGATTCGGCTGCGCAGCGTCTGCGCGATCAGCGTCAGCGCCTGGTCGCCCGTCTGGTGGCCCCAGCGGTCGTTGATCTGCTTGAAATGGTCCACGTCCAGCATCAGTACCGCCAGGCCATTCGTCGCCCCAGCCGCCAATAGCGTCTGCAAATGCCGCGACAAATAGCGCTGGTTGTAGAACCCGGTCAGCGGATCGGTCAGCGCCAGTTCCAGCGCATGGCCGATATCGTTGCGCAGCCGGTCCTGGTAGAACTTGCGCCGGATCTGGTTGCGCGCCCGCGCCCGCAGCTCCATCGGATCCAGCGGGCGCAGCAGCCAGTCATTGGCGCCCAGGTCGAACCCGCGCAGCACCATGTCGCGCTGCTCCGGCTCCGCCACCACCAGCATCGGCACCGCCTGCGTGCTCTCCCCGGCCCGCAGCCGGGAGGCGAGGCGCAGCGGATCATCCCCCACCATCGAAAGGCTGATCACCACCAGGTCGAACGCGATCGCCTGCGTCAGCGCCAGCATCTCCGCCTCGCTGGAGGCACGCCCGGCCAGGATGCCCTCCTCCAGCAACGCCTGCTGCATGGCCTCGGCGGAGTCTTCCCAATCGTCCACGATCAGCGCCCGCGCCCCGGCCACGGAGGGCAGCATCGCCCCATCCGCCCCCAGCCCCAGCGCGCGCGCCGTCTCCCCGCGCACCCGCCATTCGTCCAGCAGCCGCTTCAACCGCACCAGGGAGCGCGTGCGCGCCAGCAGCGTGGTGAAATCCACCGGCTTGGTCAGGAAATCGTCGGCGCCGGCCTCCAGCCCGCGCACCCGCTCCGCGCCCTGGTCCAGGGAGGTGACCATCACCACCGCGATATGCTGCGTCATCGGGTCGCGCTTCAGCGCCCGGCAGGTCTCGAAACCGTCCAGCCCCGGCATCATCACGTCCAGCAGCACCAGGTCCGGCTGCCAGCTCCGCGCCATCCGCAGCGCCTCCTGCCCGTCCTGCGCCGTGGCCACCTGGTAGTATTCGGCACTCAGCCGCGCCTCCAGAAGCCGCAGATTCGCAGCCACGTCGTCAACGATCAGAATCCGCGCCGTCATCCGGCTCGTCCCGCCCGCACCGCGCTCATGCCCGCCGAATGCACATTCTGTCCTTCAGCCAACGTCACCCAGGCCCGAACCCGCCTGGATGCCAAGGCACCAGTGCAGCAGGGACCAGGGCCGCCAGCGGCGCCCCCGCGCCTTTCTGGCACGGAATTGGTTGAAGAATACGATACCTTCTGTCTCACCTTCACGCCATACGTTCCCCCCGCCGCCATCCGGCGCTACCTTCCGCCCGAGGCCGACCACGGCCAAGCAACGGAGCCCGCGCCATGGCCGCCACCGACTACGACCTGCCCAAGAACCAGGCCAATTTCGCCGCCCTCTCCCCGCTCTCCTTCCTCGCCCGCAGCGAGGCCGTGCACCCCAACCGCATCGCCACCATCCACGGCAGCCGCCGCATCACCTGGGCCGAGGCCGGCCAACGCTGCCGCCGCCTCGCCAGCGCGCTCACCAAACGCGGCATCGGCAAGGGCGACACCGTCGCCGCCATGCTCCCCAACATTCCCGAAATGTGGGAGGCCCATTTCGGCATCCCCATGGCCGGCGCCGTCCTCAACGCGCTGAACATCCGCCTGGATGCCGCCACCATCGCCTTCATCCTGCAGCACGGCGAGGCGAAAATCCTCCTGACCGACCGCGAGTTCAGCGCCACCATCGAAGCCGCCCTGGCCCAGATCCCCGCCGAAAACCGCCCCCTGGTCATCGACGTGATCGACGACCTCGCCCCCCCGGGCAAAACCCTCGGCGAGACCGATTACGAAACCTTCCTCACCACCGGCGACCCCGATTTCCCCATCGAGCTCCCGGCCGACGAGTGGGACGCCATCGCGCTCAACTACACCAGCGGCACCACGGGGAACCCCAAAGGCGTGGTCTATCACCACCGCGGCGCCTACCTGAACGCCACCTCCAACGTGCTCACCTGGGGCATGCCCCCGCACCCGGTCTATCTCTGGACCCTGCCGATGTTCCACTGCAACGGCTGGTGCTTCCCCTGGACCATGGCCGCCGTCGCCGGCACCAATGTCTGCCTGCGCCGCGTCGAACCCCAGGCCGTGCTGAAGGCCATCACCGACCACGGCGTCACCCACATGTGCGGCGCCCCCATCATCGCCAACATGCTCATCAACGTGCCCGACGCGCAGTTCCCGCCTCTGCCCCGCACCGTGGAATTCATGACCGCCGGCGCCCCGCCCCCCGCCGCCGTCATCGCCGGCATCGAGGCACGCGGCTTCCACATCACCCACGTCTACGGCCTCACCGAAGTCTACGGCCCCGTCACCGTCTGCGCCTGGCAGGAGGAATGGAACGACCTCCCCATGGCCGAACAGGCCCGCATCAAGGCCCGCCAGGGCGTGCGCTACCACTCGCTCGAAGGCCTGATGGTCGCCGATGCCCGCAACCTCCAGCCAATGCCGAAAGACGGCACCACCATGGGCGAGGTCTTCATGCGCGGTAACCCGGTCATGAAAGGCTACCTGAAAAACCCCAAGGCCACGGCGGAAGCCTTCGAAGGCGGCTGGTTCCACACCGGCGACCTCGGCGTCTGGCACGCCGACGGCTACATCGAACTGAAGGACCGCTCCAAGGACATCATCATCTCCGGCGGCGAAAACATCTCCACCATCGAGGTGGAGGACGTCCTCTACAAACACCCCGCCGTCCTGGAAGCCGCCGTCGTCGGCCGCCCGGATGCCACCTGGGGCGAAACCCCCTGCGCCTTCGTCACCCTCAAAGACGGCGCCCAAGCCACCGCCGAAGACCTGATCGCCTTCTGCCGCGAGAACATGGCCCGCTTCAAAGTGCCCAAATCCGTCGTCTTCGGCCCGCTGCCGAAAACCAGCACCGGCAAGATGCAGAAATACGTCCTGCGCGAACGGGCGGCGGCGCTCTAGCCGCCCGCGTCATCCCTGACGAAGTGAAGGACCCACGCTTCACCTCGCCCAGGATGAAACGAAGGCAAGCAAGACCTTCTTTTTCTGAAGAAAAAGAAGCAAAAAGACTTTCCGACCTTGCGCCTGGCCCTCCATTCGAGAGCCGGCCGTAGGATCTCGGTTGGTGTCTCAGGAACACCGCTTGTCAGCGTGCCTGGCAGGACGCTTAGCCCTGCGCGGTCTCTTCTGGATGGCGTCGCCGCCAGAAGCGACAAGCCTCTGATGCCCGACGTGCCGTCCCATCCTTGGGCGCGCTTCGCGATGCATTCCCCTACGCCACGGCCCTCTCTCCGCTGTAAGCCAGGAACGCCAAAGCTTCCCAAGCCGCTTTGTGCCGGCAAAGGTCCCGAAAACGCCTCTACGGAGCGCCTGCCACGGCCAGAATGTCGCGCGCGGGGCAGAATGCATAGAATAATATATTAACAATATATGAAAATCATAAATTAATATATTGTTTACAATAAATACAAAATTATCATTTGTAGATTATATTACGATTTAGAGCTTGCAGAGGGCTATCTGAAACTTCAATCTACATACCGTGGTGTTCCTATGGGTGGAACCTGAAAAATAGCCTGGATCGGGGATTGCAACATGAAAACGACTCTTCTTGCCGCATGTTTTGCGGTTGCCTTGGTGGTGCCAGCGTTGGCGCAGGAGGCCAAGCAGGACTTCAGTCTGTCCAACAGTACAGGCTATGAATTGAAGGAAGTTTATGTCTCGCCAGCAACAGCGGCCGACTGGCAGAATGACATTCTTGGAAGCGGCACTCTTGCCGATGGAGCCACGGTTGACATCAAGTTCAATCGCGCGACCAAAACCTGCAAATGGGACCTTAAGGTCGTCTACACTGTAGATAGCTCCAGCGCCGTTTGGCAGAATATCGATCTGTGCGTGGTGGAGAAAATTACTATCAAATACAACAAGAGCACGGATACCACATCTGCTTCTTTCGACTGATATCGCAGCCACTCTTTTGCGGTCGTCCCGCAAAGGAGTGGCTGTTGACCATGCCGGAAAGCCGTCCAAGTCAGGATATCCTGACCTTCTGAAACCTGGATCGAGAAAAACAGCGTGAAAACAGCCCTGCTTGCATTCTCTGCCCTCATTGGCGGCCTCGCCATCCACTCTGATGCTTTCGCGCAGCGTGAAATGATGGGTGCCTTTTACCAAATGCAGATGGCTCCGGCTGTGTGTGGTTGGAAGGATGCGCCCAACGCCGCAAAGCTTGACGCGACAATCGCGGCACAGGAACAGGCACTGCGGATCACGGCAGCCGAAAAGGCCACGATGCGCGCGGCGGCAGAGGCAGAAATCCGTGCCGACGCAACCAACTGCGCCGCCGACGGGGTCTTGCGCATGATGTTCAACGAAGCCGTGAAATAGCCAAAACCCGGAGTGCTTGCCCGCTTGGTGCCATATGTCAGGCTGCAGGCACTCCTACGGCCTTCCCTTCTGCGTTACGTTCGAGGTGGAGAGTTTTGGCCTCCCCACAGGGATTTGCGTGCTCATCCTGGCCGAGCTGCGTTGCGCGCGTAAGCTATGTCGCAGAAACGCGTCTTGTGCGTTCAAACTGCTTCGTCAACGGCCCCGCCTCAACCCGCCCGGCACGCAGCGCCACCCCAGCCATTGATTGCGACACACAAAAATAAACTTACATTCTTTCCTCAAAATAATTGAATATTATTGTATATATCAAGTTTTGTTGATTTTTATTATTTGAATTGCGCTTGATGCAGTCCACCAACAAGCGCTTCGTTCCCATGCCGCACGATGCGGCAGAGGGGAATCATCATGAGCGACAAGACTCGCGCCGGTTCCGGCATCGACAATCCCGGCGCAGGCAATGGGGGCGGATCCGGCCCCACCGGCGGCTCGCCCGCACCCAGCGCCTCCAGCCTGGAGAACCCAGACGCCAGCAGCTCCGGCCTGGAGGCACTCGGCCAGGAAGCCGAACTGCAATCCGTCTTCGCCGAAGCCGGCGTCTCCGACGATTTGCTCGCCCTGCGCGATGCGGTGGAGGCCACGCTGCTCGGCGTCTCCGGCTTGGCGTCGGCCCGCGCCGAAGGGCCCTCCAACCAGGGCATCATGGGCGTCGGCATCGGCCTGCCAGACCCCACCAGCCTCGGCTTCGGCCCCGGCGGCCCCGGCGAGCCGGTGCTCACCCTGTTCACCGAGAACGCCCTGCCGCATGAGGAGCTGCTGGCCCAACTGGCCCAGAGCGCCGGCACCCGCGCCCTTGCCAGCGTGCCGGTGCAGCAGGTTCCCGTGGGCGTGGTGGATGCCTTCTCCCACCGCGCGCGCCATCGCCCGGCCCCCGGCGGCGTTTCCGTGGCCCATACCAAGGTCACGGCCGGCACCCTCGGCAGCCGCGCCATCGGGCTCACCGCGCCCTGGACCAACCGGCACCTGATCCTCAGCAACAACCACGTGCTGGCCAACTCCAACGCTGCCGCCGTGGGCGACAGCATCGTCCAGCCCGGCCCCGCCGATAGCGGGCACCACCCGGCAGACCAGATCGCGGTGCTGGCGCGCTGGGTTCCGATCAGCTTCGGCGGCGCCGCCAACCTGGTCGATTGCGCCTTCGGCTGGGCCTGGCACGAACGCATCCGCGGCGAGCAGTACTATCTCTCCGGCGGCAGCCCCGCCTACTACCGCACCGGCACCGCGCCGCTGGCGGCCTGGCTGGGCATGACCGTGGGCAAGAGCGGGCGCACCACCGGCCTCACCCAGGGCCGCGTCACCCAGATCGGCGTGTCGGTCAACGTCAACTACGGCGGTGGCCGCGTGGCGCTGTTCCGCAACCAGATCGCCATCCAGTCGGTGAACGCCAACCCGTTCTCCGCCGGCGGCGATTCCGGCTCGCTCATCTGGAACTGGGCGTCGGGCCTGCGGCCGGTCGGCCTGCTCTTCGCCGGCGGTGGCGGCACCACCTTCGCCAACCCGATCGGCACGGTGCTCTCTGCCCTCAACATCCGCCTGTTGCCATAGCCAGGGCGCCGGCTGCCCTTGCCGCGGGGCAGCCGGCCGCCTATCTCCGCGCGGTCTGGAAAGGGCAGGAACGATGAGCGACATCGATCACGCCGGGCCGGATTTCTCGGGGTCGGGCCCCGTCGAGTTCCGGCCGGCCGAGGCCACCCCACGCGGCCAGGCCGCGCAGGTCCTGGCGCAGGAGGAGGCAAGGCTGCTCGCCATCCCCGGCGTCACCTCCGTCGGTATCGGCTTCGGCCCGCCGGGCCAGCAGGCGTTGCTGGTTGGCGTCGTCGATGCCGGCGTGGCCGCCCACATCCCGCCGGAGATCGGCGGCGTTCCCGTGGTTGTCACCGTCACCGTCCCGGTGGATGCGCTGCGGCCGCGCTGAGCCGCAGCACGCCCCCTCCCGCCGCGCCCCACCACCCCCTCGCGAAAAAATCGCGCCCCGGTGCTAGTCTGACCCGTAAGCTCGATGTTCCAACATCAACACAACGCCGAAATGCACTGGAATTGCGGATGACCGACTCAACCTCCGAGCGCCACGCCCGCCAGGTCGAGGCCTGGAACGGCCAGATGGGCGCGCAATGGGCCGCCAGTGAGGCCCGCACCGAACGCGGCCTCGCCCCCGTGCTCGCCGCCCTCATGGACTGGGCCGCCCCCACCCAAGGCATGCGCGTGCTCGATGTCGGCTGCGGCGCCGGCGGCACCACCCTTGCCCTCGCCCAGGCCGTCGCCCCCACCGGCCACGTCACCGGCCTCGATGTCTCCGCCGTCATCCTCGAAGCCGCCCGCGCCCGCCTCGCGGACATGCCCAACGTCACCCTCACCCTGGCGGATGCCCTCACCTGGTCCCTGCCCGGCGAACCCGCGGACCTGCTGTTCTCCCGCTTCGGCGTCATGTTCTTCGGCGACCCCGTCGCCGCCTTCGCCAATCTGCGCCGCTCGCTCAAGCCCGCCGGCCGCTTCGCCTTCGCCGCCTGGGCACCGCTGGCCGAGAACCCCTGGATGGACATCCCCTACCAGGCCGCCCTCTCCGTCCTGCCCCCGCCCGCGCCGCCGCTCCCGGCCTCCGACCCCAACCAGCCCGGCCAGTTCGCCTTCGGCAACCCCGCCCGCGTGCTGCGCCTGCTGCACGATGCCGGCTACCCCACCGCCCGCGTTCGCCCCTTCGATTTCAACATGCGCTTCCCCGCCGACGATATCGCCCGCACCGCCACCGGCCTCTCCAACATGGGCCAGACCGGCCGCCTGCTGCGCGACCATCCGGAGCCCCTGCGCACCCAGGCCGCCACCGCCATCGCCCAGGCCATCACGCCGCTGGCCAAGGGCCCCTGGATCGACCTGCCCGCCCGCGTTTTGCTCTTCGAAGCCCGGACCTAACCCGCCACCGGCAACCGCACCGTCATCGAAAGCCCCCCGCCCTCCCGGTTGGTCGCCACGATGCTGCCGCCCAGCAGCAGCACATGCTGGCGCACCAGCCAAAGCCCGATCCCGAAATGCGCCCCCGGCGCTGTCCCCGGCCGGTGCGAGTAGTAGCGCTCGAAGATGTGCGAAAGCCGCTCCGGCGCCACGCCCGGCCCATCGTCCTCCACCGTCAGCACCGCCTCGGCCCCTTCCCGCCGCAGCGCCACCCGCACCACCGCCTCAGCCGGCGAGAACCCCAGCGCGTTCCCGATCAGGTTTTCCAGCACCGTCTCCAGCGCCTCCACCTGCCCCCGCACCACGACCCCCAGCGCGATGGCCCCCGCCACCCGCCCGGGATGGCTCGCCCCCATCCCGTCCACCACCGCCGATGCCAGCTCGGAAAAATCCACCTCCTCCAACTCCGGCTCCAGCAACTCCGCCGCCGCCGTGTCCAGCACCCGGGCCGACCGCACCAGCCCATCCAGCCGGTTCAACGCCGCATCGACCGGCGCCAGCCAGGTCGCCGCCTGCACATCGCGCCGCAGTGGTTCCAGCGCCTGGCGGATCGTGCCGATCGGCCCCTTGAACGCATGTGCATTCGCCTCCGCCGCCTGGCGCAGCATCTCCGCACTGCGCCGCAACCGCAGCACCATCGCATCGAACGCCGCCGCCAACCCCGAAAGCTCCGGCACCCCAGCCGCCGCCGCGAACCCCTCGCCCCGATCCGCCGCCACCCGCTCCATCCGCCTTAACGCCCGCCACACGCCGGAAAAGATCAGCGCCACCAGCGCCGCCCCCAGCGCATAGATCGCCAACGCCGCCCGCGCCTCCGGCCGCTGCCAGTAGGGCGCCGGGTCCGCCACCCCGCGCAGCCGCGCCTCCGCCGTGCCGATCACCACCGCCCAGCACCCGGCCTGCCCCGCCACCGTCACCACTGCCGTCAGCACCTCATCCCCGGCCCCCACCAGGATCGGCTCCCCCCGTGGCGCATCGCACCGGTCCGCCGCCCGCGGCAGGATGCCGAGATCCACCAGCATCCGCCGCTCCGCATCCATCGCCGCCGGCACAACCGCCGGCGCCGCCGCCAGCAGGAAGAACCCATCGGCCGCCCCGCCCGCCGGCCGCAGCAGCACCCGGATGCTGCGCATCGGCCCCGCGAACCGCTCAAGCACCGCCGGCAACCGTTCGACATCCGCCGGCGCCAGCCCCTCCAGCTCGGTGGCCAGCGCGGTGCCGATCGCGCCCCCGGCATCGGCCACCGCCGCCAGCAGCAGCGCCCGCCGCTCGGCATCCGCATCGCCCAGCACGCCCAGCACCAGCACCGGCAACGCCACCAGGATCGCCAGCAACGCCAGCACCTTCAGCCGCAAGGAGCCCAGAAGCCTCATTCCACCTGCCAGCGATAACCGAACCCGGCATAGGTGCCCAACGCATCGAAGCCCGGGTCCACCTCGGCGAACTTGCGCCGGATTCGCTTGATCATCGCCCGCACATTGGCCCGGTACCCCTCCTCCCCCTGCCCGGCGAGGAACCCATCGCCATGCAGCGCGTCGTACAGTGCGCGATACGGCAC
>CANHKG010000085.1 GCA_947460455.1 Rhodospirillales bacterium
CGGGCGAGCTTGCCGTCGAAATAGTCGGTGATGCCGGCCAGGCCGAAGACGACGCAGGCGGCGAAATCGGTGGCGGGGCTGCGGATGGAGGCGAGCACCACCATCACCGGAATGGCGGCGATGCGGGACAGCGTCAGGACGTTGGGCAGGTCGGTCATCATGCGGGGCGGACAGTAGAGGGAAAATCGCGCGCGGTCAGCCCGCGGTGTTTGACGATTGGGGGATGCTGGCGTAGCGGGGCGGGATGACCCAAGCGCCCGCCGGCATCTGGCCGATCCTGTATGCGTTCTTCACCCGCGAGGGGGGGCTCGATCGTGCGGCGATGCGGTTGCAGGTGCGTGCCGTGCTGGCGGCCGGGGCGCCGGGGATGGCGGTGATGGGGCTCGCCACCGAGGTGGGGAAGCTCTCGCCGGCCGAGCGGCGGCAGGTGGTGGAATGGGCGGCCGAGGACCTCGGCGGGCGGATTCCGCTGGCGGTGACGATCTTCGGGGCGACGGTGGAGGAGCAGCGTGCCGCGGTGGCGCAGGCGGCTGCGTGCGGGGCGGCGTGGGTGGTGCTGCAGCCGCCGCGGATTCCGGGGATTTCCGAGGCCGCGCTGGTGGATTTCTTTGCCGCGGTGATCGACCGGTCGCCGGTGCCGGCGGGGATCCAGAATGCGCCGGAGCTGATCGGGATCGGGTTGGGGCCGGCGGCGATCGGGGAGTTGGCGCGGCGCTGTGCGAATTTCACGGTGCTGAAGGGCGAAGGGCCGGCGACGCTGATCGCGCGGGTGGTGGAGGAGACGGACGGCAAGCTCGCGGTGTTCAACGGGCGCGGCGGGCTGGAATTGCCGGACAATCTGCGCGCGGGCTGCGCCGGGCTGATCCCGGCGCCCGATTGCTTCGAGGCGCAGATCGCCATCTACGACGCCATGCGGCGGGGGGATGACGCCGAGGCGGAGCGGCTGTACCGGGAGATCCTGCCGGCGATCGTGTTCGTGATGCAGTCCGTGGATCACCTGATCTGCTACGGCAAACGACTGACCGCGGCGCGGCTGGGGCTGACCGTGTTCGACCGGGGGCCGGGCCTGGCCCCCAACGCCTTCGGCCTCGCCGCCGTCGACCGGTTCGCCCGGGCGCTGGGGGCGATGAAGACGTAGGAAGGCAAGGCCAGGGCTCTGCCCTGGACCCGCTGGGGCCTTAGGCCCCAGACCCCTCGACCTTTTTCCGCCTTCGGCGGGGAGGGGCCGCCCGGGTCTCTCCACCGCCTCGACGGCCCCTCCCCGCCGAAGGCGGAACTATTGTGGGTCCAGGGACCTCAGGTCCCTGGTGGGGTCCAGGGGCAAAGCCCCTGGCCTTGCCTTCCTAAGACTCCGCCCCAGCGCGCCGGCGTTCGATCGCGGCGATGGTGTGGAAGCCGAGGGTGCGGAAGGGTTCTGGGGCGATGCGGTTGGGGGTTCCGAAGGCGGCGAGGATGTCGGCGGTGCTGTCTTGGCCGGCGATTTGTTCGGCGAGGCGTTTGCCCAGGACGGTGCCTTTGACGATTCCGGAGCCGTTGCAGCCGGCGAAGCCGTAGAGGCCTTGGTCGAGTTGGCCCCACCAGGGGGCGCCGTTCAGGGTGAGGGCGGTGGTGCCGCCCCAGACGTGTTCCAGGTCGATATGGGCGAGGGCCGGGTAGCGGCGGTGGAAGCGGCGGCGGAGTTCGTCGCGGACGCGGGGTTCGGGCAGGCCGTTTTCGTAGGCGTAGAGGGAGCGGACCATCAGGCGGTCTGGGCCGACGCGGCGGACGGTGGTGCCGAGGCGGTGGCAGGACAGGAGGCCCCAGCTGGATTGGGTGCCGAAGGTGCTGGGCGCGACGGGGGCGCTGATGGCGGCGTACGTGTGGATGGTGACGATGCGGTCGCGCAGGTGGCCGAACTGCTTGATGGCGGCGTTGGTGGCCATCACCACCGTGGGTGCGGTGACGGTGGCGGCGGGGGTTTCCAGGCGCCAGTGCGGGCCGTCTCGCCGCAGGGTTTGGAGGGGGGAGGCTTCGTGGAGCTGGATGTTTTCGGGGAGCGAGTCGGCCAGGCCGCGGATGAGGGCGGCGGGGTCCAGGAGGTAGCCGCCTTCGGTGAAGAGACCGAGGCGGTAGTAGCGCGTGCCGATGCGCTGTTCCATTTCGTCGGGGCCGAGCAGGGCGTGGGGCAGGCCGAGGGATTGGACGGTGGCGAGCATGCTGCGGACGATGGCTTCGCCGCGTTCGGTGGCCGCACCCTTGATGCGGCCGCTGAGGTGGAGGCCGCAGTCGATGTTGTGCTGCTGGGTGAGGGCGACGAGCCAGTTGAAGCCTTCCTCGCCGAAGCGGTCTTGCGCGGCGGCGCTGGCCAGGGCGGCCGGTGAGGTGCCGCCGGGGATGTCGGTGGGGCTGGCGAAGCCGGAATTGCGGCCGGAGGAGCCTTCGCCCACCTCGGTGGCTTCGAGGACGATGATGCGGGCCTGGGGGTGGAGTTCGGCGAGACGGCGGGCGGCGGCCAGGCCGGTGAAGCCGGCGCCGACCACGGCGAAATCGGCGCGGTGGTTGCCGTGCAGGGCCGGGCGCGGGGTGCGCGGGGGGAGCATGGCGTTCCAGCCGCAGCGATCGGCGTAGCTGGGGAAGGTGGGGCGGGGCATCAGGCGGTCTCCGAGGCCGGGCCGCTATAGCCCAGCGCCGGGGCGGATTACAGCCGCAGGCGGGGGGCGTGCAGTTCCGCTTCGGCTTCGGCCAGCATGCGTGGCAGGCGGGAGAGGAGGCCGCGGCGGCGGGGGGCGAAGGTTTGTGGGCGGGCGCGGTCTCCGCCGAGGTCGCGGATGAGGGTGGCGGTGTCGCCGAGGCCGTCGATGAGGCCGAGTTCCAGGGCGCGGGCGCCGAGCATGTAGCCGCCGTCGAACAGGGCGGATTCGTCGCCCTTGAGCTTCGTGCCGCGGCGGTCGCGGACCCAGGATTTGAAGCGTTCGTGCAAATCGTCCAGCAGGGCCTGGGTGAATTCGGTGTCTTGCGGGCGTTCGGGGGAGAAGGGGTCGTTGCGGGCCTTGTTGGCGCCGGCGATGCGCAAGCGGCGGGCGATGCCGAGGCGGGCCAGGGCCTGGTCGAAGCCGAAGCCGCCGCTGACGACGCCGATGGAGCCGACGATGCTCATCGGGTTGGCCAGGATGCGGTCCGCCGCGCAGGCGAGCCAGTAGCCGCCGGAGGCACCGACCTCGCCGATGACGGCGATGACGGTGACGTTGTGGCAGGCGGCGCCATCGCGGATGCGGCGGGCGATGAGGTCGGACTGCACCGGGGAGCCGCCGGGGCTTTCGATGTCCAGCACCAGGTGGGCGCCTTTGGCGGCGGCGCAGGCGCGGTCGATCAGCGGGCCGTAGGCGGCGATGTTGAGGGCCGCGCGGCGGGCCAGGATGCCGTGCAGCACCAGGACGGGGATGCGCGGCTTGCGCCAGAACAGGAGTTTCATGGCGGAAAGCTGGGGGTGGCGCAGACCGGGCACAAGGCATGGCGCGGGGGCGCGACTTGGCGGACGCATCCCGCTATATGCAGGAGGAGGAGGGCTGGGGTGACGGAGATGGGATTCCCATGCGGATAGGGCGACGCCTGTTGCTGGCCGGCGCGGCGGCGCTGCCGGGTGCGGTGGCGCGCGGCGCCGGGGCGCAGGAATTGCGCGAGCGCCCCGCCGGGCAGGAGGTGGCGCCGATCCTGTTCGTGCATGGCAACGGCGACAGCGCCGCGCTGTGGATGCCGACGATCTGGCGCTTCGAATCCAATTTCTACTCCCGCGCCCGGCTGTTCGCGCTGGACATGCGCCTGCCCACCGCGCGGCGCGTGGATACGGTGCGCGAGGCCGGCCGGTCCTCCGCCGAGGAGGCGACGGCGCAGCTGGCGCAGGAGGTGGCGCGGGTGCGCCGCGTGACGGGAGTGGAGCGGCTGGTGCTGGTGGGCCATGGCCGCGGGGGGAACATCATCCGCAATTTCCTGCGGCTGAACCCGGGCCAGAAGATGAAGGTCGCGATCCTGGCTGCCGCGCCGAGCCATGGGCTGATCGTGTCGGACAAGCATCTGGTGGGCAGCGAGTTCAACGGGGCCTCGCCGTTCCTGCGGGCGCTGAACGCCATGCCGGGGGAGGTGCCGGCGGGGGTGCCGGTGTTCACGCTTTCCAGCGACAACCGGGACAAGTGGGCGCAGCCGGATGGGCGGTTCCTGGGGCTGCCGGGCGTGCCGACGGGGATCGACGGGCTGGGACCGGCGCTGCGCGGGGCGACCAACGTGGTGCTGCCGGGGGCGGACCACCTGGAGGTGGGGTATTCCGCCGATGCCTTCACCGAGATCCACCGCATGGCCACCGGCGAGGCGCCGACGAACAGCCGCATCCGGCCGGAGGTGAAGCCCACGATCAGTGGCCGCGTGAGCGCCTGGGAGAACGGCGCGCCAACGAATATCGGCGTGGCGGGCGCGCGGGTGCGGGTGTTCGCGGTGGAAGCCGCCACCGGCCGGCGGACGGGCCCGCTGCTGCATGAGCGCATCACGGGCATGGATGGCGCCTGGGGGCCGTTGGATGTCGACCCCGAGATGCATTGCGAGTTCGAGCTGACGGTGCGTGGCTATCCGATCACCCACATCTATCGCGCGCCGTTTCCGCGCGGCAGCGAGCATGTGCATCTGCGGCCCTATCTGCCTTCGGCGGATGACCCCAAGGAGGGATCTCTGGTGCTGGTGAGCCGCCCGCGCGGTTTCTTCGATGCCGGGCGGGACCGGATCAGCATCGGCGGGCAGGTGGTTGGCGGCCCGCCGGACGTGCCGCATGAGAACATGCTGCGCGCGATCGGGCCAGCCGATACGCAGATTCCGATGCAGGTGGTGCACAACAACGAGCGCCTGGCCGGGCTGTCCTGGCCGCTGGCGGAGCGCCGGGTGACGGTGATCGAGCTGACCGAATGAGCGGCGCGCCGGCGGCATCTTCCCTGGTGGAGGTGGAGGGGCTGTGCGTGGCGTTCGGGGCGCGCCGTGTGGTGCGCGACGTTTCGTTCCGCCTCGCACGCGGGGCGACGCTGGCGTTGGTGGGGGAATCGGGCTCTGGCAAGTCGCTCAGCGCGCTGTCCTTGCTGGGGCTGTTGCCGGCGGGGGCGGCGGCGACCGGACGGGTGCGGATTGCCGGGGAGGATGTGATCGGGGCGGCGCCGGAGACGCTGCGGCGGTTGCGCGGCGGTATCGCGGGGATGGTGTTCCAGGAGCCGATGAACAGCCTGAACCCGCTGGCGCGGATCGGGGCGCAGGTGGTCGAGGCGATCCAGCTGCATCCGCGGGCAAGTGGCGCGCTTTCCGCCGCTGCGGCGCGGGCGCGGGCGGTGGAGTTGCTGGGCGAGGTGGGGTTCCCGGATGGCGCGCAGCGGCTGGATGCGTTTCCGCACCAGCTTTCCGGCGGGCAGCGCCAGCGCGTGATGATCGCCATGGCGCTGGCCAACGACCCCGCGCTGCTGATCGCGGACGAGCCGACCACGGCGCTGGACGTGACCATCCAGGCGCAGATCCTGAAGCTGCTGGCGGCCGAGAAGGCGGCGCGGGGCCTGGCGCTGCTGCTGATCAGCCACGACCTGGCGATCGTGCGGCGCTACGCCGACGACGTGGTGGTGATGAAGGACGGCGACGTGGTGGAGGCCGGGACGGTGGCGGAGGTGTTCGCGCGGCCCCAGCATCCCTACACCCGCATGCTGCTGGCCGCCGAGCCCCGGGGGGCGCCGGCACCGCTTTCGCCGGACGCGCCGGTGCTGATGCGCGGCGACGATGTGCGGGTGCATTTCCCGATCCGGCGCGGGGTGCTGCGCCGGGCCATCGGCCATGTGAAGGCGGTGGATGGGGTTTCGGTTTCGATCCGCCAGGGCGAGACGGTGGGGCTGGTGGGCGAATCCGGCTCCGGCAAATCGACCATGGGCTATGCGCTGCTGCGGCTGCAGCCGGCGGAGGGGCGGATCGCCTTCGTGGGGACCGATCTTTCCACGCTGGACCGCGCCGCGCTGCGGCGGCTGCGGGCGGACATGCAGATCGTGTTCCAGGACCCGTTCGGCAGCCTCTCCCCTCGGCTTTCGGTGGGGGAGATCATCGCCGAGGGGCTGGCGGTGCATGAGCCCACGCTGCCGGCCGCCGAGCGCGAGGCGCGGGTGGCCAACGCGCTGGCGGAGGTGGGGCTGCCGGCGGACAGCGTGGAGCGCTACCCGCATGAGTTCAGCGGCGGGCAGCGCCAGCGCATCGCCATTGCGCGCGCCATGGTGCTGAAGCCGCGCTTCGTGGTGCTGGACGAGCCCACGAGCGCGCTGGACATGTCTGTGCAGGGGCAGATCGTGGAGTTGCTGCGCCGGCTGCAGGCGGAGCACGATTTGGGCTACCTGTTCATCAGCCACGACCTGAAGGTGGTGCGCGCCATGGCCCACCGCATCGTGGTGCTGCGCGGCGGGCAGGTGGTGGAGCAGGGGCCGGCCGAAGACGTGATTGCCCGGCCGCGCGAGGATTATACCCGGGCGCTGATGGCAGCCGCCTTCAGCCTGGAAGCGGACGAGAGCGGAATCGTATCCAGCTGATACCAACCCGTGCAAAGGCTGACTCTCTCAGCCGTTGCGCGGGTTGGTATCGCGCGCGGGGCTGGCCGGTGGCCGCGCGCAAGGCAAAGACTTCGGGTGCATCCATTTGGGTTAACGCGGCGTAGCGCTTCGTGCCGGGCTGGTGCCCGTGCTAGCGTTGCCGCAACAAATCCTGGGGAGCCCCTTCCGATGATCGCCATCACCCGCCGCCGCGCGCTGTTCGGCGCCGCCGCCCTGGCCAGCGTGTATCCCATCCTGCGCAGCAGCCCGGCCCTCGCCCAGGCCGCCGCCGGGCCGTTCAGCCTGCCGGCGCTGCCCTATGCGCCGGAGGCCAACGAACCCTCCATCGACAAGATGACGATGGAAATCCATCACGGGCGGCACCACGCGGCCTTCATCGGCAACCTCAATGCCGCCGCCAAGGACTTCCCGCAGATCGCGGCGATGCCGATGCACCAGGTGCTGCAGAAGATCGGCGAGATGCCGGAAGCCGTCCGCGGCGTGATCCGCAATTCCGGCGGCGGGCATGCCAACCACGCCATGTTCTGGACCATCATGGGCGGCAAGGGCGGCGAACCCTCCGGCGACCTGGCCGCGGCCATCACGCGCGACCTGGGCGGGATGGAGAAGATGAAGACCGACTTCAACGCCGCCGGGGTGCGGGTGTTCGGCTCCGGCTGGGTGTTCGTGACCGTGGATGCCACCGGCAAGCTGGCGCTGACCTCCCGCCCCAACCAGGACAACCCGCGCATGGACGGGCAGATGGTGCTGATGGGGAATGACGTGTGGGAACACGCCTACTACCTCAAGTACCAGAACCGCCGCGCCGATTACCTGACCGGCTGGTGGAACATCGTGAACTGGCAAGCCATCGAAACCCGCTACGCCGCCGCGAAGGCGGGGACGCTGGGGATCTGAGGGCAGGAAGGCCAGGGCTCTGCCCTGGACCCGCCAGGGACCTGAGGTCCCTGGACCCACATGAGTTTCCGCCTTCGGCGGGGAGGGGCCATCCGGGTCTCTCCACCGCCTCGATGGCCCCTCCCCGCCGAAGGCGGAAAAAGGTCGAGGGGTCTGGGGCCTAAGGCCCCAGCGGGGTCGAGGGGCAGAGCCCCTCGCCTTCCTGCCCTCAGTCCCCCGCGCCCTGTTCCTTGCGGAAGGTGGCGGTGGGGTAGACGCCGAGGATTCGGGTTTCGCGGGAGAAGAACTGGAGTTCTTCCAGCGCGCGGCGCAGGGCGGGTTGTTCCGGATGGCCTTCCACGTCGCACAGGAACTGGGTGGCGGCGAAGCTTCCGCCGACCATGTAGCTTTCCAGCTTGGTCATGTTCACGCCGTTGGTGGCGAAGCCGCCGAGTGCCTTGTACAGCGCGGCCGGGACGTTGCGGACGCGGAAGACGAAGGTGGTCATGAGGTCCGGCCGGTCGGCGCTGACGGTCGGCTTGGACTTGGACATGACGTAGAAGCGCGTGGTGTTGTGGGAGGCGTCTTCCACGTTGCGGCGCAGGATCTCGAGGCCGAAGATCTCGGCGGCGAGGTCAGACGCGATGGCGCAATCCTCGGGGTTGTTCCATTTCGCCACGAGTTCGGCGGAGCCGGCGGTATCGGCTTCGATGATGGCCTGGAGGTTGAGCTCGGCGATGATGTTGCGCACCTGGCCGAGGGCGACGGCGTGGGAGTGGGCGCGCTTGAGGCCGGCGATGGTGGCGCCGCGGGGCGCGAGCAGGCAGTGTTCGACGCGCTGGAAGGCTTCGCCGATGACGTAGAGGCCGGATTCCGGCAGCAGGATGTGCATGTCTGGCACGCGGCCGGCGAGGGTGTTTTCCGTCGGCATCATGGCGAGGTCGGCGCGGCCGGCGCGGACGGCTTCCATGGCGGCCTGGAACGTGTCGCAGGGCAGCGTGGTCCAGGTGGGGTAGGCGTTGCGGCAGGCGAGGTCTGAATAGGCCCCCGGCCGGCCCTGGAAGGCGATGATTCCGGTCTTGCCTGTCATGTCGGTACTTCCAGTGATCGGCTCAGGTGGGGCCGAGTTCGCGCCGGGCGCGTTCGAGGTCGGCCGGGGTATCGACGCCGAAGGGGGCGTGGCTGACGCGGGCGCAGGCGATGCGCATGCCGGCTTCGAGCGCGCGGAGCTGTTCCAGCGATTCACGGCGTTCCAGCGGGGATTCCGGCAGGGCGACGAAGCGGGCGAGGGCGGCGCGGCGGAAGGCGTAGATGCCGATGTGGTGCCAGAGCGGGCCTTCGCCCCAGGGGATGGCGGCGCGGGAGAAATACAGCGCGGGGGCCACGGCGCGGCCGCCTTCGAAGGCGCAGGCGGCCTTCACCACGGAGGAAGCGGCGGCTTCCTCGGCCGAGGTGATGGGGGCGACGAGGGTGGCGATGTCGATCCCGGGTTCGGAGAGCGGGGCGAGGACGGCGCGGATGAAGGCGGGCGGGATGGTGGGCAGATCGCCTTGCAGGTTCACCACCACATCGTGCTGGCCGGAGGGATCCAGGTGGGAGAGGGCGGCGTGGACGCGGTCGGAGCCGCGCGGCAGCGAGGGGTCGGTGAACACGGCGGTGCCGCCATCGGCCTGCACGGCGGCGACGATTTCCGCATCGCCGGCGGCCACCGCGACGGGGCCGATGCCGGCTTCACGCGCGCGATCGAGCACGTGGAGGATCATCGGGCGGCCATGGATATCGGCCAGCGGCTTGCCCGGCAGGCGGGTGGCGGCCAGGCGCGACGGGATGAGGACGATCGGGTTCATGGGATCAGGACCATCGGAACCGTTGTCATGCCGCAGGATGGGCCGGTGCGCCAGGGGGCTGCCGTGTGCGGCTGCGGGTTTTTGGGGGTGCGGCCCGGGGGCGGGTTGATGCAGGCGGGTCTGTTGCCTATGGTGCAGCGCATCTTTTGGTAGGCGGGCCGCGTCGCGCATTGCGGGCTGCCGCCTGCCATGCCTGCCCCACCGGCTACCCGGCCCTGGATCGCCGTCTGACGAGGAACTGCGCCGCATGGACAACCTGGAGTTCAACAAGGCCGCTGCCGCAGTGCTCGTGGCCGGCATCGTGTTCATGGTGTCGGGCGTGGTGGCGTCCATGGTGGTGAAGCCGCATGCGCTGCACCACTCCGTGCTGAAGATCGAGACCGCCACCGAGACCGCCGCCGCCCCCGCCAAGGAAGAGCCGTTGGCCCCGATCGGGCCGTTGCTCGCCAGCGCGGACGTGGCGGCCGGCGAGGCGCTGGCCAAGCGGCAGTGCGCTTCCTGCCACAGCTTCAATGAGGGCGGGAAGAATGGCGTCGGCCCGAACCTCTACGGCGTCGTCGGCCGTGCCCATGGCGGCGCGGCGGGCTTCACCTACTCCGCCGCGCTCAAGGGCAAGCCGGGGCCGTGGATGTATGAGGAAATGAACGCCTGGCTGAAGAAGCCGGCCGCATACATCCCCGGTTCGCGCATGGCCTATGCCGGGCTGAACAACGAGAAGCAGCGCGCCGACATCATCGTTTATCTGCGCAGCCTGGCCGCCACCCCTGCCCCGCTGCCCTAAGCCCAGGCCACTGACATGAACGAGGCTGCCCTTCTGGCGCTGGTGCGTGGCGCCGAGGCGGCGGCCGATGTGGCCGGCGCGGTGATCCGGCCGTTCTTCCGGGCTGGCGTGACCTCTGACATCAAGTCTGACGCCTCTCCGGTGACGATTGCCGACCGCACCGCGGAACAGGCGATGCGCGCGGTGCTGGGCGAGCGGTTTCCTGGCCATGGCATCCTGGGCGAGGAGTTCGGGCTGCAGAACCCCGGCAGCGAGCTGCGCTGGGTGCTGGACCCGATCGACGGCACGCGCGCCTTCATCACCGGGCGGCCGAGCTTCGGCACGCTGATCGCGCTGATGGATGGCGATACCCCGATCGTGGGCATCATCGACCAGCCGATCACCGGCGAGCGCTGGGTGGGCGCGAAGGGGATGATGACGCGGTTCCGCGGCCCGTTTGGCGGCGCGGCCGGCACCCGCCCCTGCCCCGCCATCGGCCAGGCGGAGCTGGGGGCGACCACGCCGGACATGTTCCAGGGGCCGGATGCGGCGAAATGGACCAGCCTGACGCGGCAGGTTGGCCGCACCTATTACGGCGGCGACTGCTACACCTATGGGCTGCTGGCGTTGGGCCAGGTGGATATCAGCGTGGATGCCACGATGAAGATCTGGGACTGGGCGGCGCTGGTGCCGGTGGTGGAAGGGGCTGGGGGCCGGGTGACCGACTGGAACGGCAACAAGATGCGCCCGGATGGCGATGGGCGCACCCTGGCGGTGGGGGACCCCGCATTGCTGCCGCAGGTGCTGGCCGTCCTTGCCTCCTGAGCCCGTCGCCTGCCACAAGGCAGGGCTGCACCAAGCGCGCCGCAACACCACGTAGCGGCGCACATCGTGCCGACAGGAGGAGGATCCACGTGCGACTGATCGCCGCCGCCGCGCTCGCCATCTCGGCCAGCCTCCTGCCCATGGCCGGCCACGCCCAGGCGCCCACGCGCAGCCATGCGCTGTCGCTGATGGGCGCGCCCGCCCTGCCGCCGGGGTTCGCGCATTTTCCCTATGCCAACCCCAACGCGCCCAAGGGTGGTGAGGTGACGCTGGGCGCGGTGGGCACCTTCGACAGCTTCTCGCCGCATATCGTGCGCGGCACGCCGGCCGGGGCCACCAGCGCCATCTACGACACGCTGACCAAGCCCAGCGCGGACGAGGCGCAGACCAGCTACGGCCACATCGCCCACACCATCGAGACCGCCGCCGATGGCCACTCCGTGACGTTCGAGCTGCGGCCCGAGGCGCGCTTCCACGACGGCACGCCGATGACGGCCGAGGACGTGGCCTGGACGTTCCAGACACTGATGGCCCATGGCCGACCCCACTACCGGCAATACTGGGCCGATGTGGGGGAGGTGAAGGTGGAATCGCCGCAGCGCATCACCTTCCGCTTCAAGCACGGCGACAACCGCGAACTGCCCTCCATCCTCGGCCAGCTGGAGGTGCTGCCGAAGCACTGGTGGGCCAGCCGGGACTTCACCAAGCCGCTGACGGAGCCGCCGCTGGGCTCTGGCCCCTGGCGCATCGAGCGGTTCGAGTTCGGCCGCACGCTGGTGCTGGCGCGGGTGGCGGATTACTGGGCGAAGGACCTCGGCACCGCGCGCGGGCTGAACAATTTCGACCGCCGGCGGGTGGAATATTTCCGCGACCCCACCGTGGCGATGGAGGCGTTCAAGGCCGGGCAGGTGGATTTCCGCCAGGAGAACATCGCCCTGGTGTGGGCCACCGGCTACGACTTCCCGGCCGTGCGGCGCGGGCTGGTGAAGAAGGAGGAGTTCCGCCACCGGCTGCCGACCGGCATGCAGGGCTTCGTGATGAACACCCGCCGCGAGGTGTTCAAGGATGTTCGCGTGCGCCAGGCCCTGGCCGGGGTGTTCGATTTCGAATGGGCCAACGCCAACCTGTTCCACGGCGCCTATACCCGCACGCGCAGCTACTTCTCCAACTCCTCGCTCGCCTCCACCGGGCTGCCGCAGGGGGCCGAACTCGCGCTGCTGGAACGGCACCGGGCGCGCCTGCCGGCCGCGCTGTTCACCGAGGAATTCCGCCTGCCCGTCACCGACGGCTCCGGCAACAACCGCGATGCGCTGCGCACCTCCCTGGACCTGCTGCGCCAGGCGGGCTGGACCATCAAGGACCGCAAGCTGGTGAACGCCGCCGGGCAGCCGATGCGCTTCGAGATCCTGCTCGCCAACCCCTCCTTCGAGCGTGTCGCGCTGCCCTACGTGCAATGGCTCGCCCGCCTGGGCGTGGAAGCCCGCGTGCGCACCGTGGACCCGGCCCAGTTCCAGCGGCTGAACGATACCTACGACTTCGACATGGTCGTGGAAGTGTTCGGCCAGTCTGAATCCCCCGGCAACGAACAGCGCGGGTTCTGGACCTGCGATGCCGCCACTCATGAAGGCGGCAGCAACAGCGCCGGCATCTGCGACCCCGTGGTGGATTCGCTGGTGGAAACCGTCATCAACGCGCCGGACCGGCCCAGCCTGGAAGCCGCCACCCGCGCGCTGGACCGGGTGCTGCTGTGGGGCTGGTACGTGGTGCCGCACTGGCACCTCGGCTCCTGGCGCGTGGCCTACTGGGATCGGTTCAACCGCGTGGATATCCCCATCCGCAGCGGCTTCTCCTTCGACGCCTGGTGGATCGACCCCGCCCGCGCCGACGCCACCGACGCCGCCCGACGTGCCGGCGTCAACTGAGGTGAGGCGGATGGGAGAAAGGCCAGGGCTCTGCCCTGGACCCGCTGGGGCCTTAGGCCCCAGACCCCTTTTCCTTTTCCGCCTTCGGCGGGCAGGGGCCATCGAGGCCGATCGAACCTGCGAGACGGCCCCTGCCCGCCGAAGGCGGGACAAAGATGTGGGTCCAGGGACCTCAGGTCCCTGGTGGGGTGCAGGGGCAAAGCCCCTGGCCTTCCTTCCTTCGGCCTTACTCGGATGACCGCCTACATCCTGCGTCGGCTGTTGTTGGTGATTCCGACGTTGTTGGGGATCATCACGATCAATTTCGTGGTGGTTCAGTTCGCACCGGGCGGGCCGGTGGAGCAGATGATTTCCGACATCAAGGGCAAGGGTGGCGACGCCACCATGCGGATGACGGGCACGGGGGCGGAATCCATTGCCGCGGCGCCGCCGCAGGATGGGGCGTATCGCGGGGCGCGGGGGTTGGACCCGGCGATCGTGAAGGACATTGAGCGCATGTTCGGCTTCGACAAGCCGGCGCATGAGCGGTTTTTGAAGATGCTCGGCGATTACCTGCGCTTCGATTTCGGGCGCAGCTTCTTTCGCGACCAGACGGTGATCGAGCTGGTGCGGCAGAAGATGCCGGTGTCGATTTCGCTCGGCTTGTGGTCCACGCTGCTGATCTACCTGATCTCCATTCCGCTGGGCATTGCCAAGGCGGTGCGGCATGGCAGCCGGTTCGATGTGGCGACCTCGGCGGCGGTGCTGGTGGGGTATGCGGTGCCGGGGTTCCTGTTCGCGATCTTGCTGGTGGTGCTGTTCGCCGGCGGCAGTTTCCTGACGCTGTTTCCGCTGCGTGGCCTGGCGAGTGCCGGCAGCGAGTATTGGTCCTGGCCGGCGCGGGCGCTGGATTATCTGTGGCACATGGTGCTGCCGACGACGGCGCTGGTGATCGGCGGTTTCGCGGGGCTGACGATGCTGACCAAGAACTCGTTCCTGGAGGAAATCCGCAAGCAGTATGTGGTGACGGCGCGGGCCAAGGGGGCGAGTGAGCGGCGGGTGCTGTACCGGCACGTGTTCCGCAACGCGATGCTGCTGATCGTGGCGGGGTTTCCGGCGGCCTTCATCAGCATCCTGTTCTCGTCGGCCCTGCTGGTGGAGATCGTGTTCTCGCTGGACGGGCTGGGGCTGCTGGGCTTCGAATCCGCCATTCGGCGCGATTATCCCGTGATGTTCGGCACGCTCTACATCTTCACGCTGCTGGGCCTGATCATGCACATCGTGGGCGACGTGATGTACACGGTGGTGGACCCCCGCATTGATTTCGAGGCACGCGGGTGACGCTCTCGCCCCTCACGCGCCGGCGGCTTGCGGCCTTCCGCGCCAATCGGCGGGGCAGCTGGTCCTTGGCGATCTTCACCACGCTGTTCGTGCTGAGCCTGTTTGCCGAGTTCATCGCCAATGACCGGCCGCTGCTGGTGCGCTACGACGGGCGGTGGTTCACGCCGGTGTTCGTGGAGTACGCGGAGGAGGATTTCTCGCCCGACCTGCTGCCCACCGCCGCGGACTACACTGACCCCGTGCTGGCGCGGCTGATCGCGGAGAAGGGCTGGATGGTGTGGCCACCGATCCCGTTCAGCCATCGCAGCGTGGTGAAGAACCTGCCAGTGCCGGCCCCGGCCCCGCCCTCGGCGATGAACCTGCTGGGCACGGACGACCAGGCGCGGGATGTGCTGGCGCGGGTGATCTACGGGTTTCGCATCTCCGTGCTGTTCGGCTTCACGCTGACGATCATCTCCTCCTGCGTCGGCATCGCCGCCGGGGCCATCCAGGGCTACCGCGGCGGGCTGACGGATTTGCTGTTCCAGCGCTTCATCGAGATCTGGGCGGGCATGCCGCAGCTGTACCTGCTGATCATCCTGGCCAGCATCATCACCCCCAGCTTCACCGTGCTGCTGGTGTTCCTGCTGCTGTTCAGCTGGATGAGCCTGACCGGCGTGGTGCGCGCCGAATTTCTCCGCGGCCGCAACCTGGATTATGTGCGCGCCGCCAAGGCGCTGGGCGTCTCCGACGTCGGCGTAATGTGGCGGCACATCCTGCCGAACGCGATGGTCGCCACCCTCACCTTCCTGCCGTTCACGCTCTCCGGCTCCGTGACGATCCTGGCGAGCCTGGATTTCCTCGGCTTCGGCCTGCCGCCAGGCTCACCCTCGCTGGGCGAACTGGTGAGCCAGGGCAAGAACAACCTGCAAGCGCCGTGGCTGGGGCTGACGGCGTTCTTCGTGCTGGGCAGCCTGCTGACCCTGCTGATCTTCGTCGGCGAGGCGGTGCGCGACGCGTTCGACCCGCGACAGGCGCCGAAATAGGGCGGAGGACGAAAGGCCAGGGCGCTGCCCTGGACCCGCTGGGGCCTTAGGCCCCAGACCCCGATAGTTTTGCCGCCGGCGGTGGGAACTGTTGCAGGGCCTTGGGGGGTGCTGCGTTCCTGGCCTTTGTTCCTATGTCGCCAGCGCCTGCGTGCGGACCAGGCGCGCATAGGCGCCGTCGCGTGCCAGCAGTTCGCTGTGCGTGCCCTGTTCCACCGCCCGGCCATCGGCCAACACCACCACCAGGTCGGCATCGCGCACGGTGGAGAGCCGGTGCGCCACGATGATCGTGGTGCGGCCGGCGCGCAGGCGGCCCAGCGCTTCCTGCACCAGCGCCTCGCTTTCGGCGTCCAGCGCGCTGGTGGCTTCGTCCAGCAGAAGAATACGCGGGTCGCGCAGCAGGGCGCGGGCGATGCAGATGCGCTGGCGCTGACCGCCCGACAGGCGTTGCCCGCCGGGGCCGACGCGGGTTTCGTAGCCCTCCGGCATGGCGGTGATGAACCCCTCCGCCGCCGCGGCGCGGGCGGCGGCCTGCACCTCCGCCTCGGTCGCGCCGGACCGGCCCATGCGAATATTGGCCGCCACGGTGTCGTCGAACAGCAGCGTGTCTTGGCCGACATAGGCGATCGCGTCGCGCAGGCTGGCCAACGTCACTTCGCGGATATCGGCCCCGTCCAGCCGGATCAGCCCCGCCGCCACATCATGCAGGCGCGGGATCAGGGCCAGCGCGGTGGATTTGCCGGCGCCGGAGGGGCCGACCAGCGCGATGGTGAGGCCGGGCTGGGCGGTGAAGGAGAGGTCGTGCAGCCCGGCGCGGCCATCGGGGTAGGCGAAGGCGACGTGCTCGAACTCCAGCCGGCCGTGGCCCGGCGGCAGCGCCCGCGCGCCCGGGCGCTCGGCAATGGCCGTCGGCTCATCGAACACCGCAAACACCCGCACCAGGCCGGCCAGGCCTTCCTGCAACGCGGCGTTGAGGGAACCGAGCGCGCGCAGCGGGCGGGAGGCGATCAGCAGGGCGGTGACGAAGCCGGTGAAATGCCCCAGCGAGCCATCGCCCTGGGCCGCGCGCCAGCCGACGAAGCCGATCACGGCGGCCACCGCGGCGCCGCCGATCACCTCCAGCAGCGGGTCGATGCGTGCCCGGCTGCGGGCCATGCGCATCAGCGCGTGGTACAGCGCCTCGAACGCACCGGCGGCGCGCTGGGTTTCCTGGCCCTCCAGCCGGTAGGCGCGCACGGTGCGGGCCTGTGCAAAGCTTTCGTTCAGCAGCGCGGCGGTCACGCCGATCTGCTCCTGCATCCCGCCGGATTGGCGGCGGATGCGCTTGCCGATGCGTTGGATCGGAATGCCGGCGATCGGGTACAGCACCGCGGCGATCAGGCTCAGCTTCCAATCGAGCCACAGCATGGAGCCGACCAGCCCCACCACCGTGAGTGCATCGGCGATGCCGTTCACCGCGCGGGTCAGCGCCTCGCGGATGATGGTGGCATCGGTGGTGAAGCGCGCGGCCCAGGAGGCGGGCGCCTCGCGCTCCATCCGGGCGAGATCGCCGGCGGAGAGGTGGCCGAACATCCGCTCCTGCAAGGCGCGGATCACCAGCAGCACCACCTTCTGCACCGCGACGTTCTGGAAATACTGCGCCAGCGCCTTCACGGAGGTGATCACGATCACCAGCACCGGCAGCTGGTAGAGGATGCGCTGGTCCTTGCGTTCGAACATGGAGAACGCGTGGTCGATCGCGATCGGGTACAGCGCCTGGGTGCCGGCCATCACCAGCGTCAGCACCATGATCAGCGAAAGCAGCCCGCGATGGCCGCGCACGTGTTCGCGCCACAGCCGGCGCACCAGCGCCTGGGTGGTGTCGGAGGAGATCGGAATGCGTTCGGCCATGCGCGCCGTGTATCAGCCGGCCAGCCGGCGCGCCAATTCCGCCCGGCAGGCGCCCGCATCCGCCCGGCACCCGCCATCGAGCCACCAGGCCCGCAACTCCCGCAGCAGCCCCCCCATCGCCGGGCCTGCCGGCACCCCGGCCGCCGCGAGATCGCGCCCAGCGAGCGGGAAGACCGGCACCGGCATCGCCGCCAGCCGTGCCCGCAACGCATCGCCGCGCCCGGCCAGCCAGGAGGCACCGACCAGCACCGGCTTCGGCACATCGGCCAGGGCGCGCCGCAGCGCGTCGTCATCGGCCATGTCTGAAGGCGCGGCCGCTGCCCGCAGCGCCACGAGGTGAGTCGCCTCGGCGCCGGAGAGCTTCAGCCGGGCCGCCGCCGCCACGCCATCGCCTTCGATCAGCGCCGCCAGCCGCAGTGCCGGGTCCGCGGGCGCGCCCGCCGCCACCACGTTTGCCAAAAGCGTGGCCTGGCCGGCCTCCGGCAGCACGGCGGCCAGCACGCCGCACGCGCGCATCAGCGCCACCGTCCCCGCCGGCTCCGGCCCGGCCAGGATGCGCTTCAATTCGCTCCACACCC
Organism: Rhodospirillales bacterium; assembly: GCA_947460455.1. Classification (GTDB taxonomy): domain Bacteria; phylum Pseudomonadota; class Alphaproteobacteria; order Acetobacterales; family Acetobacteraceae; genus CAMDGX01. Next base: position 17,628 of record CANHKG010000085.1, read on the forward strand.
GCTCCGCCGACAGGCGCGCGAGGCCGGGCACGCCGGCGCGGATCGCTTCCAGCGCCGCCGCATCCGGCGCCCCGCGCCCGTAGCGGGCATGGAAGCGGAAGAAGCGCAGCACGCGCAGGTAGTCCTCGGCGATCCGCGTGGCTGCGTCGCCGACGAAGCGCACCCGCCCGGCCGCGAGATCGGCCAGCCCGCCGAAATAGTCGAACACCGCGCCATCCGCGGTCATGGACATGGCGTTGATGGTGAAATCGCGCCGCGCCGCGTCGGCCCGCCAATCCTCGGTGAATGCCACCACGGCGTGCCGGCCGTCGGTGGCCAGGTCGTGGCGCAGCGTTGTCACCTCGAAGCCGCGATGCGCCGCCACCGCGGTCACGGTGCCGTGTGCCAGGCCGGTGGGCACCGCCTTCAGCCCCGCCGCGCGCAGGGTGGCCATCACCGCCTCTGGCGCATCCGGCGTGGCGAGGTCCACGTCCGCCACCGGGCGGCCCAGCCGGGCATCGCGCACGCAGCCGCCCACCATGCGCGCCCGTGGCAGGGCGGCCAGCACCGCGCGCAGGCCCGCTTCGGCCAGGAAATCCGGCAGGGGGTCGATCCGCGCGGCCGGGCTCTCCGTCACGGAGAGGTCCGGCGCACCGCCTGGCCCGGTACGATCCTGCCATCCTCCATATGCGGCGGCACGTAGCTCATCTCCGGTGGCACCGCGCCGCTCAGCTCCAGCCACCCGGCGGCCAACAGCAGCACGAACATGGCGCCCAGCGTGCCCCACAGCACCTGGTTGGTGTAGCGCCGCCCGCTCCACAGCCACAGCCCGTAGCCGGCGAAGGGCATCAGGAACAGCACCACCTCCAGCAGCCGGATCATCGCCTAACCACCCGCGCGCAGCCGGTGCGCCAGATGCACCAGCATCGCCGCCGTGGCGCCCCAGATGTAGTGTTCGGGATGCGGCCAGACCCAGAATTCCCGCCACGCGCCGCGGAAATGGGAGCGCCGACGCTCCGGCGAGGCAGGGTCCAGCAGCACCGACAGCGGCAGGGAAAACACCGCCTCCACCTCATGCGGGGAGGGCACCAGGCCGAGATCGTGCAGCTCCGCACCATCCGGCAGCAGGCCCAGCACCGGCGTGACGCGATAGCCGGTGCCCGTGACGTAATCCTCCAGCCGGCCGATCAGCTCCACGTGGCGCGGGGCCAGCCCCACCTCCTCATCCGCCTCGCGCAGTGCCGCGTGTTCCGCGCTTTCGTCGCCGGGGTCGATCCGCCCGCCGGGGAAGCTCACCTGGCCGGCATGCTTGTTGAGATGCGCGGTGCGCTTGGTCAGCAGCACGCCCGGCCGCGCGCCCAGCACCAGGGAGACCAGCACGGCGGCCGGCACCAGCTTGCCGGTGGACAGGTCCTCACCGTCGCTGCTCTGCAACGGCGCGCCGATCGAGGGCGGGTCCGCCATCGTGCGGGCCGGTTCCAGGCCGGTGCCGGGTGCGGGAATGGGCGCGGCCAGGCGCGCCCGCAGGAGATCGCGATTCACCCGGCCATCCTACGCCCGGCCGGGCGAAGCCGGAAGCTCAACCCTCGGCGTCGTCCTCGTCGTGTGCGCTCTCCTCCGGCAGGTCGCCCAGCGGGAAGAACGCCCCGCTGCTCCATACGCCGAGAACCTGGCGCCCCTGCACCATGCCGGGCTCGGCCAGCGCCACCAGTTCATAATAGACCGCCCGGCCGATCCGGGCCTCCAGCGCGAAGCGCCCGGCGCCGTCGCGCACATGCACGTAGGGGGTCGGCTCGCACGAAACCACGTCATACGCCATGCGGATCGGGTGCTTCGGCCCCGCTGTCACCACCTGGTCCACATTGGTGCGGAAGGTGAGCACCTGGTCGCGGCCCACCCCGGCCCAGCCCAGCTCCACCGCCACGAACGGTGCGTCCTCCACCTCGATCACGCCGCGCTCGGCCGGCGTCTCCAGCAGGAACTGCCCGCGCCCATCGCGCTTCAGCACGGAGGAGAACAGGCAGACCAGCTCCTTCCGCCCGATCGTGCTGCCGCGATACCACCACGACCCGTCGCGCCGGATCACGAATGGCAGCGTTCCATGGTCGTGCGGCGATCGGGCGGCGGATGGCCCCCCGCCGGGGCGATGCGCCGCTGTTGCCTGCCGGCCGGGTTCTGGTTGGATCAGTTCATTCACGTTGCATACCCCGGGACAGAGAATGCTTCCGCCCTGGGCGCAGATATAGGTAGCATCCCCCCCGGAGTGA
>CANHKG010000086.1 GCA_947460455.1 Rhodospirillales bacterium
ACGCTGAAGCGACAGACGCTCGGCAAGGTTCAACTCGTGATAGCCAGCCATCCCATCCTCCGAGCAAACGCAAACATCAAAGGCGTTGCACCCGGAGTTGGAAACCGCCGTCTTTTTGCTTCTTTTTCTTCAGAAAAAGAAGACCCTTGCTTCCCTGTTGGCGCGGCCAACCACCCCCGGTAAACTCCTTCCCAAAGAGGAGCGCCACCCATGTCCGACCTGCCCCGCCACGTGGATGTCCATGAGGAAGGCCCCCGCGAGGGCTTCCAGATCGAGCCCGGCCCGATCCCCACCGCCGACAAGATCAAGCTGATCGAGGCCCTGGCCGAAACCGGCCTGCACCACATCCAGGCCTGCTCCTTCGTCAACACCCGCCTCGTGCCCGGCTGGGCGGATGCCGAGGCAGTGGTGGAAGGCTTCAAGCCCAAGCCGGGCGTGGACTACACCGCGCTGTGGTTCAACTCGAACGGGCTGGAACGCGCGCTCGCCTACCGCGAGAAGCTGACCATGACCGGCTCCATCTCACTGACCGCCAGCGAGGGCTTCACCCGCAAGAACCTCAACCGCAGCCATGAGGAGAACCTGGCGGCCATGCGCAAGCAGACGGCGCTGCATCTCTCCCACGGCATCGCGGTGAAGCGCATCGGCGTGATGGCCGCCTTCGGCTGCAACTACCAGGGCGACATCTCGCCGGAGCAGGTGGTCAAAACCCTGGAAGACGGCATGGCGATCGCCGCCGAAGCCGGGGCGAAGATCGAGTTCTTCTCCTTGGCCGATACTATGGGCTGGGCCATCCCGCCGCGGATCGAGCGGGTGATCGGCACCGTGCGGTCGAAGTGGCCGGAGATGCGGATTGGGCTGCACCTGCACGACACGCGCGGCCAGGCAGTGGCCAACGCGCATGCGGCGCTGAAGATGGGCATCGACCAGTTCGACAGCACCGTGGGCGGCCTCGGCGGTTGCCCCTTCGCGGGGCAGAAGGGCGCCGCCGGCAATATCTGCACCGAGGAGCTTGTGTTGCTCTGCGAGGAGATGGGCATCGAAACCGGCGTTGATCTCGATGCGCTGATCGAGGTGGGCCGCATGGCCGAGGAGATCGTCGGCCACGTGCTGCCCAGCGAGCTGATCCACGCCGGCAGCCTCGGCGCCTTCCGGCGCGTGGCCGCGGAATGACCGTTTCCGCTGCTCCGCTCGCGGGGCTCCGGGTGCTGGAGTTCAGCCACACCATCATGGGCCCCACGGCGGGCCTGGTGCTGGCCGATCTCGGCGCCGACGTGGTGAAGGTGGAGCCGGCGCCGAAAGGGGACCACACCCGCGGCCTCGGCGGCTTCGCGGCGGGGTTCTTCGCCGCCTTCAACCGCAACAAGCGCAGCCTCGCGGTGGATCTGAAGCAGGCCGAGGGCCAGGCCACGATCCACCGCCTGGCCGAACGCGCCGATATCGTGCTGGAGAATTACGGGCCGGGCACGATGGAAAAGCTCGGCTGCGGCTACGAGGCACTGGCGGCACGTAACCCGCGGCTGATCTACCTGGCGTTGAAGGGGTATCTGGCGGGGCCGTATGCGCATCGCCCGGCGCTGGATGAGGTGGTGCAGTTCCATGTGGGGCTCGCGCACATGACCGGGCCTTATGGGCGGCCGCTACGTGCGGGGGCGTCTGTGATTGATATTCTGGGCGCTGTCTTCGGCGTGGTCGCGGTGCAGGCGGCGTTGCGGGAGCGGGACGTGACGGGCAAGGGGCAGCGGGTTTCGAGCGCGCTGTTCGAGAGTGCGGCGTTCCTGATGGCCTCCCACATGGCGGGCATCGCCATCACCGGCGAGGACATGCCGCCGATGCCGGAGCGACGTGGGGCCTGGGCAATCTATGAGGTGTTCCCCACCAGCGACGGGCAGTTGTTCATCGGCGTGACCAGTGACCAGCAATGGGCGCGGTTCACGGAGGAGTTCGGCCTGCAGGCGCTGGCCGCCGATCCGCGACTGGCGACCAACGTGATGCGGGTAACCGAGCGCGGCTGGCTGGTGCCGGAATTGAAGACGGTGGTGGCGCAGCTGACGACCGCCGAGGTGGCAGCACGGCTGGAGCGGTGCGGGGTGTCGTGGGCGCCGGTGGGCAAGCCTGGCGACCTGTTCGAGGACGCGCATCTGCTCGCCACTGGCGGGTTGCTCGATGTGTTCGTCAGCCGCATCGGCGGGGAGACCGGCGTGAAGGCGGGCATTCCCGCACTGCCGGTGGAGTTCGGCGCAGAGCGGGCACGGGGCACGTTGCAGCGCCAGCCACCGCGTGTGGGGGAACACAACGCGGAGGTGCTGGGCGAGGCCGGGTTCTCGGCCGCGGAGATCGCGGCGTTGGCGGGGAAGGGCGTGCTGGTCAGCGCTTGAGGATGCTGCCCAGCAGGCCGCGAACGACACTGCCGCCGAGGGAGCGGGCGGCGGATTTGGCGAAGGCCTGGGCGATGCCCTCCCGCCTGCCGTCGCCCAGAAGCATGGCCATCAGCGGATCCTGCTGCTGCGCCGGGGCGCGGCGGGCGGGGGGTTCGTAGGGCGCGCGGCTGGACGGCGGGGCGGTGGCCGCACCCCAGGGGGAGGATTCCCGGGCTGGGGCACTCATGGTGCCCCAGGGGTTGGAGGGATCGAAGGCGACGGGGCGGGGCGCAGCGTCCGCCACGGTGTGGGCGCGGCCGTTGAGCATCTCGTAGGCGGAGTCTCGATCGAGGGCTGCTTCGTAGCGGCCGGCCAGCGGGGAGCGCTGCATGAGCTCGGCGCGTTCTTCTGGCGTGACGGGGCCAATGCGACCTCTTGGCGGGGCGACCTTGGCGCGTTGGACGATGCCGGGGATGCCTTTGCCATCCAGCAGGGAGACGAGGGCTTCGCCGACTTCGAGCTCGGTGATGGCGCTGGTGACGTTGAGGCGGGGGTTGGTGCGGAAGGTCTCGGCGGCGGCTTTTACGGCCTTCTGGTCGGCGGGGGTGAAGGCGCGGAGCGCGTGCTGGACTCGGTTGCCGAGTTGGGCGAGGACGGTCTGGGGCAGGTCGAGCGGGTTTTGCGTGACGAAGTAGATGCCGACGCCCTTGCTGCGGATGAGGCGGACGACCTGTTCGACCTTTTCGACGAGGGCCTTCGGGGCGTCGTTGAAGAGGAGGTGGGCTTCGTCGAAGAAGAAGACGAGCTTGGGTTTTTCCATGTCGCCGACTTCGGGCAGTTCCTCGAAGAGTTCGGAGAGCAGCCAGAGCAGGAAGGTGGCGTAGAGGCGGGGCGAGTGGATGAGCTTGTCGGCAGCCAGGACGTTGATGGCGCCGCGGCCATCGGGGGTGAGGAGCATGAGGTCGGCGAGTTCCAGGGCCGGCTCGCCGAAGAAGGTTTCGCCGCCTTGCTGGTCCAGCATCAGCAGCTTGCGCTGGATGGTGCCGACGCTGGCCTTGCTGACGTTGCCGTATTCGGTGCCGAGTTCGCTGGCGCGTTCGGCGACGTGGCCTAGGACGGCGCGGAGGTCCTTGAAATCGAGCAAGAGCAGGCCTTCGTCGTCGGCCAGGGCGAAGGCGATGTTCAGGACGCCTTCCTGGGCTTCGGTGAGGTCCAGCATTCTGGCCAGGAGGGTGGGGCCCATTTCGGCGATGGTGGCGCGGATGGGGTGGCCTTGCTGGCCGAAGACATCCCAGAAGACGACGGGGGAGGCGCGGTAGGCGAAATCGGTGACGCCGAGTTTCGCGGCGCGGGATTCGAGTTTTGGGTTCGGCTTGCCGGGCATGGCGATGCCGGAGAGGTCGCCCTTGATGTCGGCGCAGACGACGGGGACGCCGGCGGCGGAGAAGGCTTCGGCCATCACTTGCAGGGTGATGGTTTTGCCCGTGCCGGTGGCGCCGGCGATGAGGCCGTGGCGGTTGGCGGTGGGCAGATGAAGCAGGCAGGGCGCGTCGCCGGCAGCGATGAGGATATCGGTCATTGGGGCCTCCCGCCCTGGGATTTGGGGCATTGGAGGGCGGTTGGCGAGGGAATTTGTGGGGTAATTTTGATAGTGGAATGATTGAGTCGCGGGTTGGCGGGGGGGCTCAGGCGCCTTTTCCGAATCTTCGGCGGTTGTAGCGGGCGAAGGCGAGGACGTTGCGGGGGATCGGGCGGTCGGTGGGGAGGACGCCTTGCGGGGCGGCGGGCCGGGGGCGCGGCTTGCGGATTCGCGGCGGGCGCGGGGGGCCTTGGAACTGGAGGGAGTTGGGGAGGTCGAGCGCCAGCAGGCGGGTGGGGCCGCGGAGGGTGCGGGCGAAGGTGGCGCGGGCCTGGGCCGGCGCGCGGGACAGGATGGCCTGGGTGCCGGGGTCGTTCAGGAGATGGGTGAGCTGGCTGGCGTGGGCGCGGACGTGGTGGTCCGTCACGTGGCCGAGCCAGCCAGGGCGACGGGGGAGATAGGGGGAGGGGCTGTGTTTGCGGGACGGGCGGGGGGTGTGCGGGCGCGGGGGCTGCCAGGTGCCTTCGGCCAGGCGATGCAGGAGGGCGGCCAGGCGGGCATGGGCGCGGGCGAGGCGGGTGCGGGCCAAAAGGAGGCGGGCCATCAGCAGCGGTGCCGGGGTGAGGATGGCGAGGTGGGGGGGGGTGGGGAGGAGGTTGGCGAAGGTGGCGATGGCGAGGAAGAGGGGGCGGAAGACGGATTCCAGGCGCGCGATCAAATCCAGCCCCGGGTGGGGTGGGTGGTCGTGTGCAACCGGTACGGGGTTGTGCCATGCCCATGTCATTAGTGGGAATATATGCCCAGCGGCGGGGTGATGCAAGTCTATGTTAGAAAATTTTTCTGACTTTTTTCAGATTGGGGGAGGCCTGCCGGGCTTCTGTCTTCGGAGAGGGGAGTGGGCGAGAGGCGGCAGGGCGAGCGCGCGGAGAGATGGATTGCTTCGCTGCGCTCGCAATGACGTTCTTCCCAGGGGCTAGGCGGGGACGGCTTCGCGGGTGAGGTCGGGGGCGATTTCGGACATGAAGAGGCTGAGGGCGCGCTGGGAGAATTCGGCGGGCATGGGGCCGGTGCGGAAGCGGATGATGCAGCCGCCGATGCCGGTGGCGGCGAGCGAGGTGAAATCTTCCCGGATGGTATCCGGCGCGCCGCAGAGGACGGGCGGGGCGGATTTGGTGGATTGCTCGGCGACGCGGGCTTCGAAGGCGGTGGATTGGGCTGCCCGGTATTGTTGCATCTGCCTGAAATAGGGCAGGCCGACATCGTTGGCTTCGGCATCGGTGGGGGCGAGGATGACGGTGCGGGCGACCCAGCATTGGGAGATGGCGTGGTCGATCTGCTGGGTGGTGAAGCCGGCTTCGCTGGCGGCTTCGCGGTAGACGGCGATGTTACGGGCGGCGCCTTTCGCGGTGGCGGCGGCCATGATGACGGGGCGGCCCTGGCGCGCCTGGGCGGCGAGGGAGGCTTCCGAGGCGACGGAGCGCAGGATCTGCGGGTGGGGCTTGGTGTAGGGGCGGGGGCGGAGCATCGGGATATCGAAGTTCCAGTAGGTGCCCTGGTGGCTGACCTTTTCGCCGTTCCAGCACTTGAGGAGGATCTGCTCGATCTCCTCGAAGCGGTCTTGCGCCGTGGCGGGGTCGATCTGGTAGCCGGCGTATTCGTGCAGGTTGACCATGGAGCCGCGGCCGAGGCCGACGATGAGGCGGCCGTTGCTGAGGTTGTCGATCAGCGAGAGCTGCTCGGCCATGCGCAGCGGGTGGTAGAGCGAGGTTTGCAGGACGGCGAAGCCGATCTTGATGCGCTTCGTGGCCATGGCCAAGGCGGCGGCGAAGGCGGGTGGGTCGACGTAGACGCAGTTGCCGTCGAAATGGTGTTCGGCGAGGAAGGCGGCATCCATGCCGAGCTGCTCGGCGAGCTGGGCCTCGGCGACCGCCTCATGAATGGTGGCGTGGTCGGCGCCGGGGTTGCGGGATTCGTGGAAGAGGAAGACGCCTAGGCGCATGGGGCGGGGCCTTAGAATGAGCGGTTTGTGGCTGGGTGCTTAGCAAGAATTGTGCCTGGGTTGGCGGGATTGCACAACCTTGGGTTGTTGCGGTTCTGGAGCGAGGCGGGGGCGCTCGGCGGTGAGCGAAGGGGGCCACGCGGCGCCGGGGCGGGGTGGACGACGATCGGAGCAGACCGAGATTCATTGTTGATTCAATGAACTAAACGGCCGCTTTCAATTTGAATCTGAAATGTGCAAAACACGTGAATTTTGAAACTATTTATTGCTAATTCCTAAACAACATGTTTCAGTGCAGTCAGCATTTGCGGCATCGGTCTGTTCCGGTGCCTGGCGATGCCGTTTGGCTGGTTCGTCTGCTTCCTTCATTCGCGACGAGGTGCCGTCATGTCTTATCGTTTGATTTCTCGGGGTTTGCGTTTTCTTGGCGCCGGCTTGGTGCTTGGCGTGGGGATGGCATCGGCACAGGCGGCGCCGGTGGTGGATGCGGTGCGCAGCCTGGGCGAGTATGGCGCGGCGACGGCGACGGTGACCTACAACGCGGGGGCGCCGACCAGCAATTTCGGCAGCCCGGGGAACCAGAATGCTTCCGTGGGCTACGACATCTACCTGGCGGCGACGCCGACGGGGGTGTTCGGGCTGCTGGAGGCCCAGCCGGGGCTGGGGGGGGAGCGCGGCGACGGTTACGTTCGCGAATTTGTATTTCGACATCGACAACAACCCAGGGTCCGACATTGGGTTTGAGATCACCAACCAGCGGGCGTTCATTCCGGGGACGACGGGTTATGTGGCGACGCCGTCCCTGAGCTACCTGGTGAGCGGGGATGGGAATGTGATCGAGTTCAGCATTCCCAACGAGCTTCTGGTGGGGCCGATCGCGGGGCTGACCTACAATGCGGTGACCTACCCCTCTGCCGGCGACCCGACGGTGGTGCTGCGGCTTTCGCAGAGCTTCGGGTATTCGGTTGCGGGTGGGGCGGGATATGGGCCCAACCGGCTTGGCGCGGTGGATCTGGTGTTCGATGTGCCGGAGCCGGCGACCTGGCTGCTGCTGGCGACCGGGGCGCTGGGGCTGGCGGCGCGGCGGCGGCGGGCGGCGTAGGCTGCTGCGGAGAGGCTCGGCATGTGACGCGTAGGGGCGACTGAGTGGTGCAATGCCGAAGGCGGCATTGCACCCTACGCTTGCTAAGCTAGCTCTTTTTCCGACCGCATTTCTCTCTTATATCTACGTGCCAATTTCGGCAAATTCATACTGGTATTTCGGTCACTCACTAATATTGGGAATGTAGAATATACCAGCCGCATAAACTCCTTCCACGAGAGTTTTTCTGTCATTGTTATGACATGCGACAATATCCTTATTTCATCACGAGACAGGCTAGTTAATTTGAATGAATTCTTTATAACTATGGTTTCCTTGTAGCTCCCATACATGTTCAAATCAGAAACTACAGCAAAATTTGGATCTTGACGCGCCATGCGAGCAACATCCTCGACATATGGTCCGTAATTATTGAATATCCAATCAATATCCGTGATTTGACGATCTCGATCTATGCATGACTTCCAGTCACCAAGATAGACCATCTTAGTCAGGCGCGCCTTTGAAAGGTCACCCTTATTCTTATAGTTCTGACACAAGAAGCCAACCACGTCCCTTATGGTTGCCATCAGAAGCCTCCCTGCTTCGCGAGGTCAGGCGACGGCTCGAGTGCCTGAAGGGACTCAAGCGTGCTGGCCAACTCGCGACCAACTCCTCCCTGGATCGCATCACGGAATCGTACCATGTTTCCGGCCTTGTCGTCCAAACTTTCGAACACAATGACGGCTATGCGGTCTATGTTCCGTGAATCCCTGACCGCAAATGCGTAAATTGATCGGCATTTCATTCGAATGCCGTGGACCGTCCTCTCATCCAGCCCCCATTCGGCGCAACTACGGCGTACGTAATCTGCGCTGGCTGGTTGGGGCAAATCGTCGACATACGCGACTCCGTCAGGACTCGCCCAAGCGCGCCCAATGCCCCCCCCCTCCGCGGGGTAAACGCTTCGCCCCCGATGACTGTGCGCCTCTATCTCGGCATACCGGCCGATCATATAGAATACACGATTTGCACGATTGAACCGGTATAAACTTATCCGGAAAGAGCCATCCAACCCCAACTCCGAATGAAGCCTAGCGAGACGAAACTTCATCATATGGAAATAATCTTGTCCATTTTGACTTATAATTTCTTCAAGTTTTTGAACTTTCAACTCAATCTATCTTTTCTTTTCCTTCAATACACGCACCTGACCAGTCTTTTTATACTACCCCAGGATGCCAGCAAACGCAGCGCCCACAGTGACCGCCATCAAAAAATATCTCAGCAAAAGATATGCTATTTCTTCATTTTCTGGTGGTTTCGTGAAATACTCATTGGTGAAGGCTAAAGAAATAGTGGAACTCGCCACTAAAGCAATAACCCAGTACTCTGAAATTATTCCTTCCAGATGGCGTGCATAGGCAACGAGCCTTCCATCGCTTTCAGTGTTGGTTGATCTCATCGTGCAACCGCCAGGGAATCGGCATCAGTGCTAATCATCACTGTAACGGATACGCGCTAGCTTATGCCGTTGCAACCAGGCCAATTGAGGTCTGGGATTGCATAGTGCCATGCCAGTTCCAGATCGCATATCAGCCTTCGATCACGGCAACCCGCATAAGCATTTCAGAAATCTCCAACATGCAGGTTCCCCCAATCCCCCAACCGGGTCGAGTGGTGCAGGTCCAGGCAGAGCCCTGACTTTGGGTTGGTGGTGTCGGCGGCGGAACGTGGAACGGGGGTGGCGGGCCTTCGTCCGCCCTACGGGCCGAGGTACGCGCCTGGGCAATAGGTGGCGGGTAGGCAAGAGCCCCCCTCATTGATCCGCTTTGCGGCTCAATCCCCCGCCTTCGCCAAGGGGAGAGAAGATTCGCGCTCTAAGGGAATGGGGGGTCTGGGGCCTCAGGCCCCAGCGGGTCCAGGGCAGAGCCCTGGCCTTTGCTTGCCATACGGTGGCGAAGCACCCGCATCGAGATGCGGGCTACGGGGTGGGGTGGTTCAGGTGAGGCTGCGGGGGAGGTCCTGGGGGGCGGGGCGGATGGGGAAGTTCAGGGTCCAGAGGGTGCCGTTGGTGGCGTTGAGGGTGACGGTTCCGTCGATTTGTTGGGCGAGGCGGCGGACGAGGCCGACGCCGTGGCGTTTGCTGTCGGGTTGTTCGGTGAAGCCGATGCCGGTGTCGGCGATGGTGAGGGTTGCGGCGGTGGTGCCCGGGGTTTGGGTGAGGCGGATGGTGACGGTTCCGGTGCCTTCGGGGAAGGCGTGGTCGTAGCTGTTGGCGATGGCTTCGGCGGCGATCATGCCGATGGCGGTGACGGTATCGAGGTCCACGACGATGTTCTGGACGTCGCAGAAGATATTGATGCCGTCGTGCTGCTGGCTTTGCAGGCCGGGCAGGCTTTGGCAGAGGGCAGTGAGGTAGACGCCGAGGTCGATCGCGCGGCCGAGGCCGGTGCCGAGGAGCTGTTCGTAGACTTCGGATAGGGTGATGACGCGGCGGATGATGCTGTGCATGGAGCCCTGCGATTCCGCCGAGGCGGGGAGCTTCATGTGGCGGGAGAGCATGGAGTAGACGAGCTGGAGGTTGTTGCGGACGCGGTGCTTCAGCTCTTCGGCCAGGACATCGCGTTCGGCGATGAGGCGGTCTTTTTCGGTGACGGCGGCTTCCATCGCCTCGATCGTGCGCTGGAGGAGGGCGTTGCGTTCGCCGGTGGCGACGGCTTCGGCGAGGATATTGGCGAAGCCGGTGAGGAAGTTGATGTCGTGGATGTCGTAGGTGGTTTGTTCGGCGCTGTCGATTTCGAGGACGCCGAAGGGGGTTCCGTCGAGCCGGCTGATCAGGACGTCGACGGAGGAGATGATGTGGTGCTCGGCGTAGAAGGGGGGGAAGTCGTAATCCCGGGCCTGCTGGAGGTCGTAGATGATGACGGGCTTTCCGGTGGCGAAGGCGCGGCCCTGGGGTGAGGTTTCGTTGGCCTCGGAGACGACCTGGCCGACGATGCCTTCGTGCCAGCCGAAGCCGGCGACGATGAGGAGGTCGTTCTCGGCGGGGCGGTAGCGGCAGACCTTGCAGTAGGGGGCACCCAGGCCATCGGCGCAGACGCGGGCGGCTTCGGCGAGGATTTTCTGGAGGTCGCGTTCGCGGAAGGCGAAGGAGCCGAAGGCGGCCAGGGCGGCCTGCTGGCGAAGAAGTTTGGAGACTTCGTCTGCGGTCATGACTTAAGCGAAATTAACGAATTGTGTTGTAAAGAACAACGAACGAGGCGCATACTAAACCCGTCAGCCAATTCCCATGAGTGGGTATTACGGAGAAACATGAAACCTGGCCCTGTTATATTAATTGTTGAGGACGACCTGATCATTGCCGATTATCTGGAGGAGACGCTCCAGGACGCCGGGTTCGAAGTGTGCGGAATTGCGCGCACGATTTCCGAGGCGATTGCCTTGGCGCGACGGCATCATCCGTCGCTTGGCGTGATCGACCTGAAGCTTTCCAATGGCGAACAGGGGACGCAGGTAGCGGCTGCCCTCTGCGAACAGGGGGTTACCGGGATTCTATACGCAACCGGCAACTCGCGCCATCCTCTTCTGGATGATGCGGTGGGCGATGCGTGCATCAGCAAGCCGTATACGAGCGAGCGGATTGTGGCCGGGGTGCGGATTGTGGCGGCGCGGATGGCGAAGCGGCCGCTGCCGCCGGTGTTTCCCGAGGGGTTCCGGCTGCTGAATGCCTAAGGGCGGCGGCGGGTTGCAGCCGCGCTACGAGGTGGGAGATTTGGATTTCGGCCAGCGGCGTGTGGCTTCCGGGAGGACCTGCTCGATCAGGAGGCGGGTTTGGTGGAGGGTTTCTTCGCCCCCGGTGGCCAGCGGGCGGAGGATGAATTTCTGGGCGCCGGCTTCGATGTAGGCGGCGAGGCGGGCGAGGATGGTCTCCGCGGTACCGATGGCGAAGTGGTCTTCCGGGTTCTGGCCGGTGCGCTTGGCGTAGGCGGCTTTGAGGCGGGCCAGGCTGGGGTCGTCGGGGTTTCCGAAGCGGAAGGGGAAGGCGGCGCCGTAGTGGTCTTCGTCGATGGGGCGGCCGGCTTCGGCGCTTGCTTCGCGGATGGCCTGGATGAGGGGGGCGAGCTGGGCGGGGGTTTCGGCGCCGGCCTGCCAGCCGGTGCCGTATTTGGCGGTGCGGCGGATGGCGGCTTCGGAGTTGCCGCCGATCCAGAGGGGGAGGTTTCCCTGGACGGGCTTGGGGCTGATCTGGGCGGCCTGGAGCTGGAAGTGGCGGCCTTCGTAGGTGACGGGCTCTCCGGTGAAGAGGAGGGCGAGGATTTCCAGCGCCTCGTCTGTCACGCGGCCGCGGGTGGTGGTGTTGAGGTTGAGCGCCTGCCATTCCGGGGCGCGGGGGGAGCCGATGCCGTAGGCGGGCAGCAGGCGGCCTTCGGAGAGGACGTCGATGGTGGCGATCTGCTTGGCCAGGAGCACGGGATCGCGCATGGCGAGCGAGATGACGTTGACGCCGAATTTGAGGCGCCTGGTGCGGCCGGCGAGGGCGGCCATGGTGGCGATGGATTCGAGGATGGGGGTGGCGGAGACGATGCGGTCGGTTTGCCAGAGGCTGTCGATGCCGCCGTGTTCGCAGAGATCGACCCAGCGCCAGAAATCGGACGCGGTGGCGAAGGGGTAGTCGGCGAGGCCCAGGCCGATAGCCACTCTTTGGGGGGCAACACGCATGGTGGGGGCTTTCGGGTGGGGGCCGGCCGGCAGCGCGAGGCTACCGGCCGGGGTGCTGGCTAGGCGGCCTTGGCGAGGGTGACGCCGGCGGCGTCGAAGGCGGTGAAGAGCTTGGAGTCCTGCTCCGCGGTGAGCTTCGTGTGCGGGGGGCGGATGATGGTCCAGGCGGGGTTGGCGGTGTTGCGGGCGACGAGGGATTTCAGCGCCGGGATGAGCGGGACGGAGGTGACGGCGCGGCGGATGAGGGTGAGGGTGGCCTGGGCCGCCTCGCCTTCCGCGTTGTTCCAGTTGGAATAGACGCGCTGGCTGACCGAGCAGCCGACGTTGGAGGCCGCGGTGATGCAGCCGGCGCCGTTGGCGTTCAGGGTGGCGTGGAGGAGGCTGTCGTCGCCGCAATAGACCTCGAAGCCTTCGGACGCGAAGGCATCCGCGTAGCCCTTGGTGTTGGCCCAGTCGCCGGTGGAGTCCTTGATGCCCTTGAACTTGCCGGGGTAGGCGCGGAGCAGGCGCTCGATGAGGGTGTTGGTGATGGGGACGGCGGACTGGGCGGGGAAGTGGTAGAAGAACAGCTTGATGTTCCCGCCGACGCGCTGGACGACTTCGGAGTAGTAGGCGAACAGGCCGTCTTCCGAGGGGTTCTTGTAGAAGAAGGGCGGCAGCAGCAGAACGCCGCGGATGCCGAGTTCCTCGGCGCGGCGGGTGAGCAGCACGGTGTCGGGGATGGCGGTGGTGCCGCAGCCCGGGAGCAGGGTGGCGGCGGGGATGCCGCGCTCGACCATGCCTTCCATCACCGCGATGCGCTCGGAGATGCCGAGCGAATTGGCCTCGCCGGTGGTGCCGAGGATGCCCAGGCCGTTGCAGCCATTGGCCAGCAGCCACTTGGAATGGGCGGCCATGCGGTTGAGGTCGATCGAGAGGTCGGCGTGGTAGGCGGTGAGGACCGCTGCGTTCACGCCGCCGAAGAGGGCATCCTTGAGCATTCAGGTAGACTCCGGTTTGGATCTTGCGGCTGGCTTGGCTGTGGAGGGCTTGCGGGCGCGGGGCATCTTGCCGGGCCAGTCGACGAGGTGGTGATCGAGCGGGCCGGCGTGGCGTTCGCCCACCGCGCGGCCGCGGATGGAGATGCCGGCTTCGTGGACGGTTTCGGGCGTGCCGGAGACGAGGGGGTGCCACCATTGCAGGGGCTTGCCCTCGGCGAGCAGGCGGTAGGCGCAGGAGGGGGGCAGCCAATCGATGCTGCGGACCTCGGCGGGGGTGAGGGTGACGCAATCCGGCACGTAGCGGTGGCGGGTGGCGTATTTGGTGCACTGGCAGGTGTCGAGGTTCAGCAGGCGGCACGCGACGTTGGTGAAGCCCAGCTCTTCCGTGACCTCGTAGCGCAGCTTGTGCAGGCAGCAGCGGCCGCAGCCGTCGCACAGGGATTCCCATTCCTCGCGGGACATGTCCTCGAGGGTCTTGGTTTGCCAGAAGGGTGCGGGCGCGCTCATTGGCGCGGAAACTAGCCCGATGCGGGGCTGGCCGCTACGGGGGGTGGGCTATTGCTGCTGCTGGGCGGCGAGCTGGGCAAGGACCTCGCGCAGGGGGTCGGCGCCGGGGTTGTTGCCCTGGCGGTTGAGGATGATCTGCTGCGGGGCGAGGTACTGGCCGTAATAGACCTGGTTCCATTCGGTGCGCTGGGAGATCAGCGAGCCATCGAGCGCGATGCCGGCAAACAGGCCGCGGGCCTGGGCGAAGGCGACGATATCCGCCCGCAGGGCCGCCGTGGTGGCGCCGGAGACGCCGGCACCATAGGTGGCCACGGCGACCGAGGCATCCGCACCGACCTTGAACTGGCTGTCCATCAGGGCGGTGAGACCCTTTTCCGTGAGGACGATGAAGGCGATCTGCGCATCCTGCACGCCGATCTGGAAGCCGATGCTGCCGCTGCCGAAGCCGTAGAAGGCGGGGTTGGTCCAGGCGCCGTTGTGGTTGCCGACGAGGACGCAGCTGCCGGCCTGGCCGCCGATGATGAAGCCGGCCTTGAAGACGCGCGGGCAGATCATGATGCCCTTGGCGTTCTTGAGCAGGCGGCGGCCCTCGGGGTTCACCTGGTCGGAGAACATCTCCTGCACGGTGAGGGTGGCGCGGTCGACGAGGGTTTGCTGCTCGCTCTGGGCGCGGGCGGTGGGGATGGCGGCGAAGGCCAGCAGTGCCGCGAGGAGGAAGCGGATCATGGGGCGGTCTCCCGTGACGTGTGGCGCTGCATAGCGGGCGTGGGCGCGCCGGTTCAACAGGCACTTGGAACTCATGCTTGAAGTGTGAACGCAGATCGTGGCACGCCGATGGCTGGATTCCGGACGTTTGGGGGTGTGGACATGGGTGATCTTCCGCTGGCGGGGGCGCAGGTGCGCGCGGAGATACTGCAGTGGCTGGAGGTGTTCTCGGGGTTCGTGCGCGAGGTGGACTACGCCGGTGCGCGGCCGATGTGGCACCCGGAGCTGCTGGCGTTCGGCACCTATAACGACGTGATCCAGGGGCTGGAAACCGCAATCGCCACCCAGTGGGACAATGTGTGGCCACGCACGGCGCAGTTCGCGTTCAACCTGGTGGGCACCCATGTGCTCGCCGCCGCCGATGGCAGCATGGCCGTGGCGGTGACGCCGTGGACCAGCACCGGATATGCCCAGGACGGAGCCCCGTTCGACAGGCCGGGACGGGCCACCATGGTGTTCGCGCGCGATGCCGCCGGCTGGCGCTGCGCCCATTCCCACATGTCCCTCAACCGCGGCGTGCCGCAGGCGAGCCATGGCAACCGGCCGGTGAAGGCGCGATAGGGGCGGCACGGCCAGGGCAGACCCCCCTGGCCTTCCCTTGCCCACGCCGGAGTCACCTCGCTAGAAGAGGCCATGTCCATCCTCATTGCCCCCAGCTTTCTGGCGGCCGACTTTGCCCGTGCCGGCGAGGAGGTGCGCGCCATGGCCGCCGCCGGCGCCGATTGGCTGCATCTTGACGTGATGGATGGGCATTTCGTGCCCAACATCAGCTTCGGCCCGCCGGTGATTGCCCGGCTGAAGCCGCATTGCGCGCTGCCGTTCGACGTTCACCTGATGATCGCGCCGGTGGATGCCTATGTGGCGGCGTTCGTGGAGGCGGGGGCGGACCGGATTTCGGTGCATCCGGAGGCGGGGCCGCATCTGCATCGTACGTTGCAGCTGATCCGCTCCTTGGGGTGTGCGCCGGGGGTGGTGCTGAACCCGGCGACGCCGATCGAGGCGGTGCTGCCGGTGCTGGATATGGTTGATACCGTGATGATGATGACGGTGAACCCGGGCTTTGGCGGCCAGCCCTTCCTGGAAAGCCAGCTGCCGCGGATTGCGGCGATGCGGGCGGCGATCCGGGCCAGTGGGCGGCCGATCCATCTGCAGGTGGATGGCGGCATCACGGCCAAGACGGCGCCGAAGGTGATCGCGGCGGGGGCGGATGTGCTGGTGGCCGGCACGGCGGTGTTCGGCGCGCCGGACTATGCCGCGGCCATCGCCACGCTGCGGAGCGTTCCGGCATGAAGCCGCCTGGCACCTGGCTGCGCGATGCGCGGCGGCAGCTGGCCCGGCTGCCCAGCCTGCGCATGACCCGTGTGCCCGACGCCCCGGCCCAGCCGGTGCGCGACCCCTGGCTGGGCGAGCTGGAGGCCGGCGCGCAGGTGATGCGCGGGGAGCTGGTGCTGTCTGGCGGTGGTATTCCGTTGCGGCCGGGCGCCTTCGGGCCGAGCCCGGCCAACCCGCTGCTGCGCGCCGCCCTGCATGGCTTCACCTGGCTGCGCGACCTGCGCGCGCTGGGCACCGATGCCGCGCGCATGCGGGCCCGCGCCCTGGTGTCGGACTGGATCGGCGAGGCGGAGCCGGACCGGATTGCCGACCGGCCGGATGTGGTGGGCGCGCGCATCGCCGCCTGGCTCGGGCATTACGATTTCTTCGCCGCCTCTGCGGATGACGGGTTCCGCCAGCGGCTGATGGCCCGGCTGGTGGCCGATGCCCGCGTGCTGGCCGCCGCCCTGCCGGCGGAGGAGCTGGATGCCCGCGCGCTGACGGCGGTGAAGGGGCTGATCGCCGCCGCCGTGGCGCTGCCGGAGCATTCGGCGTTCCTGACGCGGGCGCTGCGCGTGCTGCCGCAGGAGCTGAACCGCCAGATTTTGCCCGATGGCTGCCATTGCGAGCGCTCCCCGGCGCAGCAGCTTGGCGTGCTGATGGATCTTGTCGAAATCCGCGCCCTGCTGCAGGCGGCCCAGGCGCCGCCGCCGGAGCCGCTGGCGCGCGCGATCGAGCGCATGGGCCCGGCGCTGCGGATGATGCGCCATGGCGATGGCGGGCTGGCGCTGTTCAATGGCTCGGCCGAGGAAACGGGTGCGCGGATCGAGGCGGTGCTGGCGCAGGCCGGGCGGGCGGGGCGCATGCCCTCCCAGCTCGCGGAAGGCGGGTTCCACCGGCTGCAGACCGGGCGCACCGTGCTGATCATGGATTGCGGCCCGCCGGCGGCGCCGAAGCTGGATCGCTGCGCCCATGCCGGCACGCTGTCCTTCGAGCTTTCGATCGGGCGGGAGCGGCTGATCGTGAATTGCGGTGCCGCGCCGGGCGCCGGGCCGGAATGGCGCGAGGCCTGCCGGGCCACGGCGGCGCATTCCACGCTGGTGATCGCCGAGACCAGCTCCGCCGACCTGCGGGCGGAGGGGCTGGGGCCGCGCCGGCCGGAGCAGGTGGAGGTCTCCCGCCAGGAGGCCGGCAGCGCGCATTGGCTGCATGCGAGCCACGATGGCTGGCGCATTCCGTTCGGCGCCATTCATCGCCGGCGCATCTACATCGCCGAATCCGGCGAGGACATCCGCGGCGAGGACGCGGTGGAATCGCAGGAGCCGCAGCCCTTCGTGGTGCGCTTCCACCTGCATCCCGGCGTGGAGGCCAGCCTGCAGCAGGATGGCGAGGCGGTGCTGCTGCGCCTGCCCTCCGGCAGTGGCTGGCGGCTGCGGGCCGATGGCGCGCGGGTGAGCCTGGAGGAAAGCGTGTACCTGGGCGGTGCTGCGCCGCGGCAGACCGAGCAGGTGGTGCTGACCGGCCACCAGGACGGGCCGCAGCAGGTGCGCTGGGCAATCACGCGGGTGGGTTAGGTCCGCGCCCGTGAAGGTGCTGGAAGTCACGAACGTTGATTTCTCGCTGCGGCAGTTCCTGCTGCCGACGATGCGGGCGTTGCGCGCGCGCGGGCACGAGGTGATCGGCGCCTGCGCCGAGGGGCATCTGCTGGACGACGTGCGGGCGGAGGGGTTCCGCGTGGTGGCGCTGCCCTTCGCGCGCTCCCTCTCACCGGTGGCGCATTGGCGGGCGCTGGCGGCCCTGGTGCGGCTGATGCGCGCGGAACGGCCGGATGTGGTGCACGCGCATATGCCGATCAGCGCGTTCCTGACGCGGGTGGCCGCCCGCATCGCCGGGGTGCCGAAGGTGGCCTTCACCTGCCATGGCTACCTGCACCGGCAATCCGGCTCCTGGCTGCGGCGGGTGGGCGGGTTCGCGATGGAGTGGATCGGCGGGAAACTCACCGACGTTTACATGAACGTCTCCCGCGAGGAGGCGGTGGAGGCGCGGCGGTGGTGGATCCATCGCGGGGCGGTGGCGGTGGGCAACGGGCGCGACCCGGCGCTGTTCCGGCCCGATCCCACCGTGCGGGCCAGGCTGCGCGCGGCGATGGGCGTGGCGCCGGGCACGGTGGCGGTGGTGATCGTCTCCCGCATCGTGGCCACCAAGGGCTATATCGAGCTGCTGGCAGCGATGCGCGACGTGCCGGCGGAGCTGTGGGTGGTGGGCGAGCGGCTGGCGAGCGACCGCGGCGAGGCGCTGGGCCCGCATTTCGACAGCTTTGCCGAAACCGGCCGGCTGCGCCTGCTGGGCTACCGTACCGATGTGGCGGACATTCTGGCGGCGGCGGACATCTTCGTGCTGCCGAGCCATTTCGAGGGCCTGCCGATGTCGGTGATCGAGGCCATGCTGGCCGGTCTGCCGGTGGTCGCCACCGATATCCGTGGCCCGCGCGAGCAGGTGGTGCCGGGCGAGACCGGGCTGCTGGTGCCGGTGCGCGACCCCGCCGCGCTGGCGGTGGCGCTGCGGCGGCTGGCGGAAGATGACGCGCTGCGGGCGGAGATGGGCGCGGCGGGGCTGGCACGGGCGCGCGCGCTGTATGACGAGACCCGCGTTGTGGCCCACACCATCGCGCTGATGGGGCTGTAGCCGCCCGCACTGCTGCCTTTCTGCCCCGCGGGTTGCCCGGCTACCGCGCCGCGCGTATCTGGGCGCACCCATCGGCCACGGCAAAGGCGCCCCCAGCATGTCCGACATCGTTCCGATCCGCCGCGCGCTGATCTCCGTCTCCGACAAGGCCGGGCTTGTCGCCTTCGGCCAGGCGCTGGCGGCGAAAGGCATCGAGATCCTGTCCACCGGCGGCAGCGCCAAGGCGTTGCGCGAGGCGGGCGTTCCGGTGGTGGAGGTGTCGGAGCACACCGGCTTTCCGGAGATCCTCGATGGCAGGGTGAAGACGCTGGTGCCGCAGATCCATGGCGGCATCCTGGGCCGGCGCGACCTGCCGGAGCACCTGGCGCAGATGGCGCAGCACAATATCGCGCCGATCGACCTGGTGGCCGTGAACCTCTACCCGTTCGAGGCCACCGTGGCGCGCGGTGCCGCCTTCGACGACTGCGTGGAGAATATCGATATCGGCGGCCCCGCGCTGATCCGCGCCGCGGCCAAGAACCACGACCACGTCGCGATCCTGACCGACCCCGCCCATTACGCCGAGGTGCTGGCGGAGCTGGAGGGCGGCGGCACCACGCTGGCCCTGCGCCGCCGCCTGGCTGGCGAGGCCTATGCCCGCACCGCTGCCTATGATGCCGCCATCGCCGCCTGGTTCGCCGGCCAGCGGAACGACGCGCTGCCCAGCCGCTTCGCCATTTCCGGCACGCGCCGGCAGACGCTGCGCTACGGCGAGAACCCGCACCAGCAGGCGGCCTTCTACACCACGCAATCCCGCCCGGGCATCGCCACCGCCACGCAGGTGCAGGGCAAGGAGCTGTCCTACAACAACCTCAACGACACCGATGCCGCCTTCGAATGCGTGGCCGAATTCGCCGCGCCCACTGTGGTGATCGTGAAGCACGCCAACCCCTGCGGCGTGGCCACCGCCGGCAGCCTCGCCGAGGCGTGGGACAGCGCGCTGCGCTGCGATCCGGAATCGGCCTTCGGCGGCATCATCGCGGTGAACCGCACGCTGGACGAAGCCGCCGCCGAGAAGATGGCCGCCATCTTCTCCGAAGTGATCATCGCGCCGGATGCCACCGAGGGTGCGAAGGCGGCACTCGCCCGCAAGAAGAACCTGCGCCTGCTGCTCACCGGCGGGCTGCCCGATCCGGCCGCGGCCGGCATGGCCTACAAATCCGTCGCCGGCGGCTTCCTGGTGCAATCGCGCGATGCCGGGCGCATCGGTGCCGCCGACCTCAAGGTGGTGACCAAGCGCCAGCCCACCGAGCAGGAACTGGCCGACCTGCTCTTCGCCTTCCGCGTGTGCAAGCACGTGAAATCCAACGCCATCATCTACGCCAAGCACGCCGCCACGGTGGGCATCGGCGCCGGGCAGATGAGCCGCGTGAACTCCAGCCGCATCGCCGCCTGGAAGGCGCAGGACGCCGCCGACAAGGCCGGGCTGCCGCAGTCGCTGGCCATCGGCTCCGTGGTCGCTTCCGATGCGTTCTTCCCCTTCGCTGACGGCCTGCAAGCCGCCGTGGCCGCCGGCGCCACCGCCGTGATCCAGCCCGGCGGCTCCATGCGCGACGCCGAGGTGATCGCCGCGGCGGACGAGGCCGGCGTGGCGATGGTGCTGACCGGCATGCGGCATTTCAGGCACTGAAGGAAAGGAAGGCCAGGGCTCTGCCCTGGACCCGCCAGGGACCTGAGGTCCCTGGACCCACATGAGTTCCGCCTTCGGCGGGAGGGGCCGTCTCGGCGCGCGACACAGACCGGGTCGGCCCCTCCCGCCGAAGGCGGAAAAGGTCGAGGGGTC
>CANHKG010000087.1 GCA_947460455.1 Rhodospirillales bacterium
AGCCTCGACTTTTGCATCGTTTTAACGATAATGCAACCTTCCCGCCCGGGAGGGTCGTGCATGCGGCAACGACAGGACGCCATTTTGTCCTACCCACGCGCAGCTGCGCCGGCACCGGCGGCCACCATGAAGCTGCGTGCGCCGTTCACCGCGCTGCATATCGCCTCCCTCGTGCTGCCCTTCCTGCTGGCCATCGCGTTCTCTGGCTGGATCTGGCGCCAGGTGGAGGCCGAGACAAAGGCCCGCACCACCTACGCGACCGAGTTGCTCGCTGAACACGTCGCCCGCGCGCTGGAGGTGAACGACGCCATCATCGCCGCCATCCGCATCTCTGCTGCCGGCATGTCCTGGCTGGAGATCGCCGCCAGCCAGGAGCTCGCCGCCCTTCTCGCCGGGCTGGACGAAGCAGCCCCCAACACCAACCGCATCGGCATGATCGATCCCGCGGGCTTCTTGGTTCAGCTGTCGCGCCAGCCCCTGCCCCTTCCGCCGATCCCCCTTGGGGATCGGGACCATGTCATCGCGCTGGCCGAGCCGGGAACAGACCGCGCCATGTTCGGCCGCCCGATCGTCTCGCGCACCACGGAGATGCTGGTGGTGCCCTATTCCCGCCCGCGCCTGGGGCCGGGTGGGCGCAGCGACGGCGGCATCATCTGGACCACCTTCCTGCCCCGCTCACTGGCCGACCTGTTTCACCGCCACGCCCTCGGCCCGGATGATACCGTGATGCTGGTGCGCGAGGATGGCGTGGTCCTGGCCCGCTTCCCCTGGATCGATCCCACCACCCTGTCCCCCTTCCCGGCGAGTGCGGCACCCATGCAGGCGATCGCCGCGGCGCCGACCGGGCCCGGCGCGACCCCGCACGTGATCGGCGCCTCGCCCATGGACGCACTGGAACGCCTCTACGCCGCCCGCCGCATTCCGGGCGCCGGCGCGGCCCTGGTGTATGGCCGCGCCCTCTCCTCGGTGCACACCGAATGGCTGCAGCGCAGCCTCGCCGTGCTGGCCGTTGCCGCCTTGTCCTCCGCCCTGCTGCTGTACCTCACCCGCCGCAGCCGGGAGGCAACGGCGCGGGAGCTGCAGGCGCGCGACCAGGCCCGCATCGCCGCGGAGCAGCGCGCCACCGCCGAAGCCGCCCGCGCCGATGCGGAAGCGATGCTGCGCCAGAGCCAGCGCGTGGAAATGCTGGGCCAGATCGCCGCCGGCGTGGTGCATGATTTCCGCAACACGGTGCAGACCGTGCATGCCGGCGCCTCCCTGATCGAGCGCGCCGCGATGCGGGGCAACCTCGCCCGCGTGCGGGAGGTGGCGGAGATGCTGCGCCAGGCCGCCACGCGCGGCGGGCAGCTGACCCAGCGCCTGCTCTCCTTCCGCAAATCCGGCGATGGCCGCAGCAGCTGCGACCCGTCGGAGGTGGTTTCCGCCACCGGCACGCTGCTGCGCGCCACGCTCGGCCCCGCCTATCGGCTGAGCGTGGACGTGCTGAGCGGCCTGCCGCCCTGCATCGCCGGCCACCCGGCGGAGCTGGATTCCACGCTGATGAACCTGGTGATCAACGCGCGCGATGCCATGCCGGCGGGCGGCGAGATCATCATCGCGCTGCGCCCCACCGCCGATGCCCCTGGCCTCGCGCCGGGCCGCTACATGGAGTTATCGGTGACCGATCGCGGCATCGGCATGGATGCGGATACCCTCTCCCGCGCCACCGATGCCTTCTTCACCACCAAGCCGGGCGGGGGCACCGGGCTTGGCCTTTCCTCCATCCGCGGCTTCGTGGAAGGGGCGGGTGGGGCCATGCAGCTGCACAGCATCCCGGGCCAGGGCACCACCGTGACCCTGTGGCTGCCGGAGGCATCGCCGGACGCCGTGGGCGACAGCGCCCTCCCGTAGCATGGCCGCCTCAGGCCAGGCGGATATGCGCCACCCGGTTGCCTTCCAGCCGCGCACGCAGGGCGGCCACGCAGGCGGCCAGCTCCGCTTCCAGCGCCGGGTCGGCGTTGCCGCCCGCCCGCAGCTCCGCCACCCAGCCGCCGCGCTGTGCCTCCGCCAGACGTCCGCCCAGGGACCGGCCGCTGCCGGCGCGCTCCGTCAGCACATCCAGCATCGCCTTGGACAGCAGGGCGCAGGCCAGCAGCGCGCGCCACAGCACCGGCCGGGTTTCCGGGGCCATTCCCTCGAACAGGCGCAGGGCCGGCCGCATCAGGCGGGCCGTGGCGTGGTGCGGGTTCTTCTGTTCGGTGCGGAAATCGCCATAGCGCTTCAGGGCCAGGTGGCCTTCGGCATCGCGCACCAGAAGGGCATCGACGATGGTTTCCAGCTCATCGGTGTAGAAGTGCTGGATGTGCTGCGTCCGCTCGTCTTCCACCTGGTAGGGGTGGCCATCGGCCGGATGAAGGTAGCGGTACGGCAAGGCCGGCGCCCGCTTGGCGAGATCGAAGGGCCCCGACAGCACGTCGCGATACATCTTGGCCAGGACGTAGGCGGTCTGCGCGCGGGTATCGAGCGAGAAATCCAGGCGGGTGAGCTTTTCCATCATCATGCGGTGGCACGCCAACGGGCGCAGCACGCGGAAGATGGTGGTGATGAGGTAGTGGTCCTCGGGCCCTGTCATCCAGGAGTCCGGCGCCCGGCCCATGTGCCCGGCGGCGGCGATCTGCGCCATGTTGGCGATGCGGCCGAAGGTCAGCTCCATCACCTCGCCGGTGAGGAACAGCACCGGCTCCACCTCCTCATAGAGGCGCTTGCGGGCCTCCCATTCGTAGCGGGTGCGGGCATCCTGCAGCCGGCCTTCGGCGCCCAGCTCCGCCTCCAGCCGCTTCAGCTGCGCGGCGGCGTCCGCCCTGTCCCGCTCCAGCCGGCGTGCGCTCCAGAACGCCCAGAGCGCCCCGCCGGCCGAGACCAGCGCGGCGCCCAGGGAGAATGCGGTGCCGGCATCCGCCATGCTAGTACATCGTGTCCTTCAGGCGCTGCGGGGCGATCTGGTCGTAGGCGGCGCCGTCGAACTCGCCCTTGGTGATGTCTTCCAGGATGCGCCCGTTGCTGGGCAGGGCGGTGCGCTCGATCTGGGCCGCGGGGTCCCACAGGCGGGAGCGCATCAGCGCCTTGGCGCACTGGAAGAAGCAGTACTGCACCTTCACCACCAGCACGCTTTTGGGCAGCTGGTTGTTCACCACGAAGCGCGCCAGCAGGGCCGGGTCCACGCTGATCTGGGCCGTGCCGACCACGCGCAGGGTTTCGCCCACGCCGGGGATCAGGAACAGCAGGGTGACGCGGGGGTCTTCCACGATGTTGCGCAGGTTGTCGATGCGGTTGTTGCCGCGGCGATCCGGCAGCAGCAGGGTGTGGGCGTCCGCGATTTCCACGAAGCCCGGCGCGTCGCCTCGCGGGGTGATCTCCACCGTTTCGCCGATGGTCGCCAGCACGCAGAACGGGCTGGCCTTGATCAGCGCCTGGTAGTGCGGGTGCAGGTGGTCCACCTGCTTGGTGACGGCCGCTCCCGCCGGTTCCCCGTACAGCGCGCGCAGGCTTGCGATGTCGCGGATGATGTGGTCGGGATTGTCCATGATACCTGTATCCGTGGTGACGGGGTTTTTGGGCAGCGGCAAGACCACGCTGATCGGCCGGCTGTTGCCTGACCCTAGGCTGGCCGACACGGCAGTGATCGTCAACGAATTCGGCGAGGTGGCGCTGGATCATGAGCTGATCGCCAGCAGCACGGAATCGCTGATCCAGCTCACCACCGGCTGCCTGTGCTGCGCGGTGCGGACGGATCTGGTGCGGACGCTGCTGGAGCTGGAGGGGCGGCGGGAGGCCGGCGAGATCGCCTTTGCCCAGGTGCTGGTGGAGACCTCCGGCCTGGCGGACCCCGCACCGATCCTGGCAGCACTGATGAGCGACGGGGCGCTGGCGGGGCGGTTTGCCATCGGCGCGGTGGCGACGCTGGTGGATGCGGAGCTGGGCGAGGCCACGCTGGAACGCCACCCGGAAGCGCGCCGCCAGGTTGCCATGGCGGATCGCATCCTGCTGACCAAGACCGACCGTGCCGCGCCCAGCGCCGCGCTGCGGGCCCGGCTTGGGGCGCTCAATCCGGCCGCCACGCCCACGCCGGGACCGATCGATGCCGGCTGGCTGCTGGCGCCGGCCGGGCGGTTGCCGCAGGAATTCCCGCCCGTTGCGTTGCACACGGCGGGGATCAATTCGGCCATCATCCACCGCACCGAGCCGGTGCCGGCGCTGGCGCTGACCCTGCTGATCCAGGCGCTGGCAGAGCATTGCGGGGCGCGGCTGCTGCGGCTGAAGGGGCTGATCGACCTCGCCGAGTTCCCCGGCCGGCCGGCGGTGATCCATGGCGTGCAGCATGTTTTCGCGGCGCCGGAAATCCTGCCCGGCTGGCCCGGCGAGGACCGCGGCACCCGCATCGTGCTGATCGGGGAGGCCCTGCCACCGCATTTCGCCGCCCGGCTGCTGGATGCGATCATTGCCGAGGTACAGGACGAAACCGCCCGCCAGGAGCCGTGATGCACAGCGCCGACCACGTTCTGCACGACCGTCGCATTTTCACCGCCGCCGCCATGCGTGCCGTGCCAGTGCGGGACAGCGGCGAGCCCCTGGTGCGCCTGGTGCCGGAGCCCGGCCTCGTCTTCGGCCCGCCACTGCCCTTCGCCTGGCTGCGCCAGGGCACGCTCGCCCGCCTGCGCCAGGCGGTGCGGGCGCTGCGTGCCGAAGACCCGATCGCCACGCTGCAACTGCTCTACGGCTACCGCTCGCTGGCCGCCCAGCGCGAAAGCTTCGCCGCCTCCCGCGCCCGCGCCGCAGCCGCGCATCCGGATTGGTCGGCCGAGGCGCTGGATGAGGAAGCCCATCTGTTTGCCGCCCTGCCCGAAGTGGCCGGGCACCCCACCGGCGGGGCGGTGGACGTGACGATCCTGCGCCACGGCGTGCCGCTGGACATGGGCACCTTCTATGGCGACTGGGCCTCGCCGCTGATCTTCACCTTCGCCGAGGGGCTGACGCCGGCGCAGGCGGCCAATCGGGCGCTGTTGCGCCGGGCGATGGTGGCGGCCGGGTTCGCGCCGTTCAACGGCGAGTGGTGGCATTTCTCCCATGGCGACCGGGAGTGGGCGCTGGTGTGGGGGGCGGAGGCGGCGTTCTATACCCAGGTGGCGGAGCCGGAGTAAGCAAGGCTCTTCTTTTTCTGAAGAAAAAGAAGCAAAAAGACTTTTATGAGTTTGATGCGGATAGTGCCGCACCAAATTCATAAAAGTTTTTTGGTTCTTTTTTTCAAAAAAGAACCGCTTACTTCCTTAGTTCTCTTCCCATAATCCGCTCATACACCTTGATCATGGCCGAGGTATCCTCGCCCCCCAGCCCCTGCGCCCGCGCCGCGCGCAGCAGGTTGAGCACGTTGGGCGCCACCATGCCGGGCACGCCGGTCTTGTCGGCCAGTTGGACGGCCAGGCGCAGGTCCTTGTGGGCGAGGTCCAGCGCGAAGCCGGGCGCGAAGGTGCCGGCCATCGATTTGGTGGCGATGGAGGTGAAGGCGCCGGAGGCACCGGAGCTGACGGAGACCACGTCGGCGAGTTTCTGCAGGTCGATCCCGGCTGCCGCGCCCATCATCAGCCCTTCGGCGGCGGCGGCCATGTTGCAAAAGGCGAGCATGTTGTTGATCAGCTTGGCCACCGAGCCCATGCCGACGGCGCCGACGTGGAAGGCGTTGGCGGTGAAGCTGGCGAAGAGGGGTCGCTGCGCCTCGAAGGTGGCTTCGTCGCCGCCCACCATGATGGCGATGGTGCCTTCCTCGGCCTTGGCGACGCCGCCGCTGACAGGGGCTTCCAGCATGGCAACGCCCTTGGCCGCCAGGGCGGCGGCCATGGCCTGGGCGGTTTCGGGCGAGTTGGTGGAGAGGTCGATCACCACCGTGCCGGCCAGGGCCGTTTCGGCCAGGCCGCCGGGGCCGGCAATGACGCGCTCGACGATTTCGGGGATGGGCAGGGAGGTGAACACCACCTCGCACCCCGCCAGGGCCGCGATGCTGTCGGCGGAGGTGGCGCCCAGCGCCGTGCAGCGGGCGACCGCGGCGGGGTCGAGGTCGTGAACCACCACCTGGTGGTTGGTGTTCCTGATGATGTTGCGGCACATGGGCCCGCCCATGTTGCCCACGCCGATGAAGCCGATTTTCATGCTGTGATCCTCCCTGGGTGGGAGGATAGCGCTACCTTTGCGCGCGGGTGAATGGCGGCGGGTAGCGCACCTCGCCGGCGCGGCCGGCCAGCGCGCCGGTGACGAGTTCCAGCGCCATCAGCTTGCCCGGGTCGTAGGGCGTGCGCAGATGGGCGATCACGGCGGCATCGAAGCCGAAGGGGCGGTAATAGGCGGGGTCGCCCTGCACCAGCACGGCGTAGCTGCCATGGGCGCGGGCGGCTTCCAGACCCAACTGCACCAGGCGGGTGCCGATGCCCACGCCGCGATAGCCCTCGGCCACGGAGAGCGGCGCCAGGGCGGCACTGGGCACGGTTTGGCCGTCCACCGTCACGGAGAGGGTGCTGAACATGACGTGGCCGACGACCTCGTCGCCCAGGCGCGCGACGAGGGAGGCGAAGGCCCAGCCGCCGGCGCGCAGGCCATCGACCACCGCGGCTTCGTAGGTGTCGCCGAAGGCTGCCTGGTGCAGCGCCGCGATCGCGGGGATGTCCTCCAGCCGCTCGGGGCCGAAGCTGAGTGTGCCTTCGATCCCCGCGCGCGGCCGGACCATCAGGTGCGCTGGGCGGGGGCCGCCGCAGGTGCCGCGGGGGCGGGGGTTTTCATCATCGTGCCGGTCATCGGGATGAAGAACACGCCGACGTCCTTGCGGGAGTGGATCTTGCCGTCGGCGTCCTTGGTGTAGACGTAGAGGAACTGGCCGCGCTTGAAGGGCTGGCCGATGGGGATCAGCGCGCGGCCGCCCGGCTTGAGCTGCTTGAACAGCTCCGGCGGGGCGTACTGCGCGGCGCAGGTGATGATGATGATGTCGAACCCGCCTTCGACTTCCGGCCAGCCGAAATAGCCGTCGCCGACGCGGCTCTGCACGTTGTCGTAGCCCAGCGGGGAGAAGATCTTGCCGACGGCGCGGCCCAGCGGCTCGATGATCTCGATCGAGTAGCTCGCCTTGCAGATGCGCGAGAGGATGGAGCTCTGGTAGCCGCTGCCGGTGCCGATCTCCAGCGTGACGTCGCCTTCCTTCGGCTTGGCCACCTGGGTCATGTAGGCCTGGCCGAGATAATCGGACAGCGCGGAGCCGAAGCCGAGGCCCCAGGGCTTGGGTTCCGACTCATAGGCGTTGGAGGGCGAGGCGGCCTTGGCCTCGTACTGGTAGTGGAAATACTCGCGCGGCAGCTCGGCGAAGGCGCGCATCACCTCGGGGTCGGCGCTGCCCAGGCGTTCCTTCAGGTAGCTCTCGATCCGCTTCAGCGCCACCGGGCGGCGCGCCTGGATGGCGTTGAACGACGCCTCGGAGATATCCAGCGGCCGGCCGGATTTCGCCATCGCCTCCATGAAGGCCGCCCGCGTCCAGCCGCTGCCGGCATTCACCGCGGCATGGCCGGGGCGGGAGAGGATCGCCGGGGCAGCCAGCGCGACGGGGGCGGCCAGCAGGGCGCGGCGGGGAAGGGTCAGGGTCACGCGGTCGCTCCGGAATGCGGTCGGGGAAAGGTTAACCAGGCCGTCACATACAGCACCAGCGCGAACAACAGAACCCGGTCATAGCCGAACCCGATCGCCATGAGGTTCGCAGCCGGGGTGGACACCACGGAGAAGGCGCCGTTCAGCCCCCAGGCCCAGGGTAGGAACCCACCGGAGCCGACGCGGGAGAGGCCGAGCGGGAAGGGCAGGCCCAGCGCGATGCTGACGGGTGCCGCCACCAGCAGCACCAGCCCGGCGCGCACCAGCCAGGGCAGGCCCAGCGTGGCCAGGATGATGTCCTGCAGGAACAGCAGCACCAGCACCGCCCAGACCACGATCGCCACGGTGCACCACAGGCTCGCGCGGGCGGCCACAGCCGCATAGCGCCCGGTGAGCATGGCGCCGAGGCCGGAGA
Organism: Rhodospirillales bacterium; assembly: GCA_947460455.1. Taxonomy (GTDB): domain Bacteria; phylum Pseudomonadota; class Alphaproteobacteria; order Acetobacterales; family Acetobacteraceae; genus CAMDGX01. Next base: position 8,072 of record CANHKG010000087.1, read on the forward strand.
AGATCAGCATCCCCGTGAGCACCAGCGCGAAGCCGGCCGAGCGGTCGTTCAGCCAGAAGCTGGCGCGCTCGATCAGGAACATCTCCACGAACAGGAAGCCGAGCCCGAGGCAGGAGAAATACAGCACCGCGCGGGCCGTGCTGCCCCAGCCCTCGCCGGTGCGGACACGGGCGCCGCCGGCCAGCGGCAGCAGCAGCACCACCAGCGCGATCACCACCGCCTGGCCCAGCACCGCCACGTTCACCAGCGGGCCGATTTCCGCCTGCGGCAGCAACTCCACCCGCTTGATGATGGTGCCCAGCTCCGCCAGCCGCAGCACGGCGTAGAAGAACGGCCGGTCATAGGTGATGGGGGCGAGGTCGAAGGCATCCACCGAAAGGCTGCCCTGGCCGCGCAGCACCGCCGGCGCTTCCTCCGCGATCGCATCATGCGTCGTGTCGCCGGAGGAGGTGACGGCTCCGTCGGCAAAGGATACCGCCGGCAGGTCGTTGTAGATCTCCCGCTTCGCGGCCGGGTCCATGCCGGGGAACCACGAGACGTCGAAGCTGCGCACATCGGCGAAGGCCTTGGCCGCGGCGATTCGGGCGGCGTCGAAGGGCCGGTTGGAGAGCAGGATGCGGACGTTCCAGGCGCTGCGCACCACCAGCACATGGGCCGGCACGTCGGTGATGCCGGCCTGCAACAGGCCCTGGCGGGACGTGACCAGCATGCGCAGGGCGTAGGCCGGGAATTCGCGGATCGAGACCGGGATGGAGACCATGCCGCCCGGCGACAGGCCGCGCAGATAGGCGGCCAGCGCCTCTGCCGCGAAGGCAGGGCCGTTGGCCTCGGCGGCATCGAGGAAGTCCAGCGAGATGTCCACCAGGTCGAACGGGCCATCGGCGATGGCGGCGATGGGGCTGTCGCCGCGCAGGGTCACGCGGGGATCGGCGGGGAAGGCGGGCACCTCACCCATGCCCTCGCGCAGGATGCGCAGCAGCACCGGCTCCGGCTCCACCACCACCAGCCGGCCGGCGCCGAGTGCGAGGGCCTCGGCAATGCGGAAGCCGCCGGAGGCGCCGGCCAGCAGCACGCGCGGCTTGTCCAGCATTTCGTACGGCAGCGCCGCCAGCGTCGCCGGGGCGTAGCGGGCATCGAGCGCGCCCCCCTGCAAGGTATGGGGTTTCGGCAGGGCGGCGAGGCGGTTGCCGTCGCGGTAGAGGCCCAGCGCGCCCGGCGGGCCGGGAATGCCCATGGTGCCGGCGTTGTTGGAGAGGTCGGTGTCCACCCGCTCGGTGAAGTTTTCCAGCAGGTGATACAGGCCGCGCGGCAGGCGCTGTTCGGCCAGCACGCGGCTGTCGGGCACGTTCATCGGCGCGTAGATCGCCTTGAATTCGTTGAACCGCGCCTCGCTGCCCCACACGCCCAGCGCCATCGCCACGGCCAGCACCAGCATCGTGCCCGGCCGCACCCAGGCGCGGCGCGTGAACAGCGCGGCCAGGGCCAGCGGCACCAGCAAGGCCGGCATCAGCATGAACGGGTGCAGCACCCACATCAGCAGCAGCCCGAGCAGCGAGCCGGCGCCCGCCCCGGTGAGGTCGTAGCCGTACACCCGGCCGATCTCGCGGTCGTTCAGGACGAAATACAGGCTGATATAGACGCCGCCGCCGCAGAAGAACGGCAGCAGCACCACGTAGTAGAGCGCGATGTTCCATATCTGCCCCTCGAACGTCGCGGGGTTCTGCAATTGCAAGGGGTTGAACGGGTTCGTTGCCACGAAATGGAAGCCCAGCGCGGCAGCGGCAATCAGGAAGGCCGGCAGCCAATCCAGCAGCACCCGGCCGTGGCGCGCGAACCAGTCTCGCGCCAGCGCCATCACCGTGCCGGACAGGGCGAAGCCCGCCAGCACGATGGAGATGACCCAGTAGCCATACTCGGACCACTTCGCGACGGCGAAATACCGCGTGAGCGCAATCTGGATGCCCACCATGGCGGCAGACACGAGGAACAGCGGCAGCAGCGCCGCCACGGACAATCTGGGGGTCATGGCATCAGGGCCAGACGCGACGGCGCAGGAAATCCCTCAGCCGGGCTTCGAACCCCGCCGGGTCATCCACGAACAGGGCATGGCCCACCGAGTTGTCCAGCAGCACAACCTCGGCGCTCGGATGCTTCGCGCGCACGTTTTCCGCCTGTCCCGTCCATTTTGGCCGCACCATGTACAGCACGGGGCGGGTAGTGGAATAGAGCGCTTCGCGCCACCAGGTTCGGGGCACGGGATAGGCCAGCAATTGCTGGGCGATCATCTCCGGCGTGCGCAGCGCCGCCTGGGAGAGGCGCTCCAGCCAGGCCGCCGGCTGCGGCTTGGCGAACATGCCCTTCACGAAGGCCCGCACCGCCACCTCGCGCGGCGGCTTCGGGCCCGGTGGCCCCGCGGCGGCGGGCGGGGCCACCGGGGCCGGCTCCTCGCCCACGGAATTGTCGATCAGCACCAGCCCGGCCACATGCCGGTCGCCATGGCCGCGCACATAGGCCAGCGTATCCAGCACGCCGAGCGACCAGCCCACCAGCACCACCGGCTGCGGGCCCAGCCGCGCCACCAGCTCCGCGATATCCTTGCCGCGCCGCACATGGTCGTGGCCGGCGCGGGCGATCTCGCTCTCGCCCTGGCTGCGCGGATCCAGCGCCACCACGCGGTAGTGCCGGCTGAGCGTGGCCACCTGGCGCTCGAAGATCCAGGCCGGCATGGTCCAGCCGGGCACGAACACAAGCGTCCGTGGCCCCTGCCCTGCCTCGATGTAATGCAGCCGAACGCCGTCGCTTGTGGTGAAATACCGGCTCTGCCCGGCGGCCCCCACGGGCCCGGACCAGAACAGCACCAGGAACAGCAACGGCAGCCAACGCCTCATGCCCCGAAGTGACGAGCCCGCCGCCCCGAAGTCAACGCCGGAATGCACCCCGGCCGCCGGCCCGCGCGCATGACGGAGGAGGAACCGCCCCCCTCGCGCGGCCGCGCGCTGGTTGCCCTGCTGCTGCTGCTGGCGCTGGTGGGCGGCGGCTGGCTGCTGGCCCAGCATCTGGCCCAGGTCGCACGGACGGAGGATTGCCTCATGGCCGGGCGCCGCAACTGCGCGCCGATCCAGCCACAATAGGTTCGGGCGCAATAGGTCCGGGCGCGACATCGCCACCGATTCGTGAACAAGATGGTGCTTTCCGCACACGCGTTGATGGAGTTCTCATCTTTGCGTGCCTAGGTTGCCCGCGCGTTCACACGTCCCGAGTTCCTCTTGGCCCCACCCGCACCGCCCGCAGACCGTGCCCACCCCACCGCCGCGCAGCTGGCCGGCGCGATCGCGCGCGGGGCCATCCGCACGGAGTATCAACCCAAGGTGGCGCTCGCCACCGGCACGCTGATCGGCATGGAGGCCCTGGCGCGCTGGACGGATGAGGAGCTGGGCCCGGTTCCGCCCGACCGCTTCATCCCGCTGGCCGAAGCCGAGGGGCTGATCGCCCCACTGACCATGCTGGTGCTGCGCCAGTCGCTTGATGCCGTGTCCTGCCTGCGCCGGCTGCACCCCGCCGCCACGGTGGCCGTGAACATCTCCCCGGTGCTGCTGGACGACCTGGCCCTGCCCGCCACCATCGCCGCCGCGCTGGACGCCGCCGCCCTGCCGGCCGAGGTGCTGATCGCCGAGATCACCGAAGGCCACCCCTTCGCCCAGCCGGATCGCGCCGCAGAGGTGCTCACCGCCATGCGCAAGCTGGGGATTGGCTGCGCCATGGATGATTTCGGCACCGGCTACGCCACCCTGCCGGCCCTGCTGCGCATGCCGTTCACGGAGCTGAAGATCGACCGCAGCTTCGTTGCCCGCATCGCCGAATTGCCGGAAGCCGCCAAGCTGGTGCGCGCCACCATCCGGCTCGGCCACGCCCTCGGCCTCAGCGTCGTTGCCGAGGGGATCGAGACGGAGGAGGTGGAGACGCTGCTGCGCGAAGCCGGCTGCGAGGCCGGCCAGGGCTACCGCTACGGCCGGCCAATGCCGATGAAGGCGCTGCTGGAAACCTGGCCCGCGAAGGCCTAGCCGCTCAGCTTCCGGCCGCCGCCCAGCATCCGCCGCCGGCCGCGCGCACCTCGGCGCAGAACGAAGCCGCCTCGGCCGTGCTGGCGAAGGGGGTGCGCAGCCGCCACACGGTGCGCCCGGCCACTTCCGCCGGCATGGTCAGGGTGGTGCGCGCCTGCAACAGCCCGCCCAGCCGGCGCCGCAGCCGCTCCCATTCCTCAGGCGCGCCCGAAGCGGTCTCGGAAGCCGCAAGCTGCGCGAATGCGCCAGGCCCAGCCGCCACCTGTGCGCGCGGTGCGGGCGCGGCAGGCACGACCGGCTGGGGCACGGCCGCCGGAACCACCGGCGGTGCCACCGGCACGGAGACCGGGGCCACGGGCGGCGGCGCCACCACGCTGGCCATCACCACGCTCGCTGCCTCCACGCTGGCCGGCTCCACGGCCGGGGCCGCGGGCTCCACGCGTGCCGCCACGGGAACCGAAGGGGCCGGAATGCTCGCGGGCGGCAGCACGGGTGCGGCCATGGGGGCAGCCATGGGCGCCGCGGCACGGGGCGGTGCGGGCGCGGCAACGGGGGCCGCGGCCATGCGCGCGGGCTGGCCGCGATATTGCGCCAGCACCTCGGCAATCTCCGCCGGCGCCATCACCCGTGCCAGCACGCGGGAGGCCTCGCCGGCCTCGCCATTCGCCGCCAGGGCCACGCCGAGATTTTCCACCACGGTCGGCGAGGCATCGGGGGCTGCGGCCAGCGGTGTCAGCTCGCGCACCGCCTCGGCCATGTCGCCGGACAGCACCAGCGACAGGCCCAGGTTCACGCTCGCCCCGGTCATGCGCGGATCGACGGTGCGGGCGGCGCGATAGGAAGGCTGCGCCTCCCGGTGCCGGCCCTGCAGGTCGCGGGCGATGCCGATATTGTTCAGTGCGATGGCATTGTTCGGCTGGCGGGCCAGCACGTCGGCGAACATCGCTTCCGCCGCCGCGGGGTTGCGGCGCACCAGCATCCGCCCCAGCGCGATGCGCGGCCCCACCGCGCGCGGATCCTCGGCGATCGCCGCCATATAGGCCTGCTGCGCCTCGTCCGCGCGTTCCAGGGCCACCAGCGCATCGGCGCGCAGCACCATCGCCTCGGCATTGCGGGGCCGGCGCACCAGCGCCTCATCGGCCGCGCGCAGCGCCGCGTCGGGCGCGCCCGCACTCAGGAAGATCGTCGCCAGCCGCAATGATGAATCCGGCTCGGACCGCCCCAGCGTGGGAAGGGAGCCGCAGCCGGCCATCGCCAGCAACCCCGCCATCGCCAGGCCTCGCAGCAGCCCGTGCGGCCGGAGAACCACCTTCATGGCAACACCCCGTCTGTCTCGCGTCATGTGGTCATCCACCTTTTGCGCGGAGCTATGGCAGGCGTTCGGAGTCGCACCCTAGGCCTCCACGGCCGGTTTTGGCGCCGCACGGCCACCATGGGCGGAATAGTTGAACAAGACCTTTCAAGCGGGGGTGGATTCGCCCGGGGTTACACTTTTGAACGCGCGGACATGCGAGATACGAGGGGCAATCTTTCGAAATGCCCCCCGCTTCTGGCCGCTCAGGCCGCCGCCGGCGGTGCCAGCCACCACTGCGCCAAATGCGGCGAAAGATCGTGGTCCGCCAGCGCCGCATAATCCTTGCTCATGGAGCCCACCACCAGCCGCGCGGCCTGCGGCGACAGCGCCTCGCGCAGGTGGTGCAGCGTGCGGCCCGGCGCCACCAGCACCAGCTGGTCGAAATCATGCTTCTGCGCATGGGCGCTCACATGTTCCGCCACGGAAACCGCGAAGCCCTGCTCGCCGAGCACCTTGGGGTCGCGCGCCGGGGCCTGGGCGTGGTGCCCGGCCTCGGCTGCCTCATATCGCTGTTCCACCTCGCCCGCCGCCGCATCGCGCTTCAGCCGCGCGCTTGCCGGATCGAAGGCGATGCGGGTGGCGAACTGCCCTTCCCGGGGCATCGGCACCACCACGCGGGCGTGCTCCCCATCGGCCACCAGAACCCACACCTTGGGCTGTCCTTGCTGAGTCATCAGGCGTCTCCTCGTCTCGAATGCCTGAGCCCTGCCTACGCCCGCTTGCCCCGCGCCGCGTTGATTCCGATCAATCACGGGGAACAACACGGCGTGACAGCCCGCCGCGAAATCCTTTCAATGCTGCAAACAAGTTCAATTCTGCGCCTCGCCCGCGTCCCAATCGCAGTCTCTCGTTGCGCGTTTCGGCACATCGCCATACCACGGGGGCCACCGACGCATCTCATTTTCCGGCACATATTCAGGAGGACGCAAAATGCATCCCCGCATCGTCTTGCTCGCCGCGGTCAACATCGCCTTCGACCTGCTCTGCCTCGCCGCCGCCGGCGTGGTCCTGCTCACCCAGAATCTCTGGCTGCAGGAAGTGGGCGAGGCGCGCTTCTGGCTGATCGCCACGCTGTGCGGCTTCACCCTGATCCCGGTGATGTATGCCTTCGAGCGCCAGGCCGTGGCCCACCGCATCGGCGCCAACCCGGAGAAGATCGGCGCCACCCTGCCCGCGTGGTCCGGCGTGGACCGGACTGTGCGGGCCTGACCTCCCTCAGGCTACCGCGATCCGCTCGGCCTTGAAGTCCTTGATGTCGCGGAAGGTCAGGCCCGGGTTCAGCTCCGCCGTGCGCCGCAGCATGAAGGCGGAGCTGGAGAGGAACACCGGGTCGCCGTCCACGTCATCCGCCATGGCGGTGCGGTTGTCCGCCAGGAACTTGGCCAGCGCCAGCTTCTCGCCGGAGACCCAGCGCGCCAGCGAATAGGGCGTCTGCTCGAAGCCGATCTTCACGCCGTACTCGCCGGCCAGGCGGGCGATCAGCACGTCCAGCTGCAGGGTGCCGACCACGCCCACGATCGGCTGGGCGCCGTCCTGCGGGCGGAACAGCTGCACCACGCCTTCCTCGGCCAGTTCCTGCAGCGCCTGGCGCAGCTTCTTGGCCTTCATCGCATCATCCAGCCGCACGCGGCGCAGGATCTCGGGCGCGAAATACGGCACGCCGACGAAGTTGATCTCCTCGTCCTCACTCAGCGTATCGCCGATGCGCAGCGTGCCGTGGTTGGGGATGCCCACCACGTCGCCAGCGAAGGCCTCGTCCGCCGTCTGGCGCTCGCGGGCGAAGAAGAATTGCGGCGCGTGCAGCGGGATCAGCTTGCCGGTGCGCACCTGCTTCAGCCGCATGCCGCGCACCAGCTTGCCCGAGCACACGCGGGCGAAGGCGATGCGGTCGCGGTGGTTCGGGTCCATGTTGGCCTGGATTTTGAACACCAGCGCCGTCAGGCCGGGCTCAGTGGCCTCCACAACGCGCGTATCGGCCGGCTGCGCGCGCGGGCGGGGGCCGTATTCCACCAGCCCATCGAGCAGGTCGGAGACGCCGATCTCCTTTATCGCGGAGCCGAAATACACCGGCGTCAGGTGCCCGGCCATGAAGCTCTCCACGTCGAACTCCGGCAGGGCGGCCTGCACCAGCTCCAGCTCCTCGCCCAACGTCACCATCCGCTCGTCGGATTGCGGCAGCGGTTCGGAGACATGGATCTCCCGCTTGCGCAGGTCGTAGGTGCCCACGAAGGTCGCCGCCCGGCCCACCGGCCAGGTAACCGGCGCGGTATCCAGCGCCAGCGCCGAGGAAACCTCGTCCAGCAGCGCGAACGGGTCCTGCGCCTCGCGGTCGAACTTGTTGATGAAGGTCACGATCGGGATGTCGCGCATGCGGCAGATCTCGAACAGCTTGCGCGTGCGCGCCTCGATGCCCTTCGCCGCGTCGATCACCATCACCGCGGAATCCACCGCCGTGAGCGTGCGGTAGGTGTCCTCGGAGAAGTCCTCGTGGCCCGGCGTATCGAGCAGGTTGAACACGCAATCGCGGTACTCGAACGTCATCACCGAGGTCACCACGGAGATGCCGCGCTCGCGTTCGATCCCCATCCAGTCCGACCGCGTGCGCCGGCGCTCGCCCTTGGCGCGCACGTTGCCGGCGAGCTGGATCGCCCCGCCGGCACGCAGCAGCCGCTCGGTCAGCGTGGTCTTGCCAGCATCGGGGTGGGAGATGATCGCGAACGTCCGGCGGCGCGAGATTTCGGCAATGGCATCGGTGCTCATGGCGCGGGCAGATACACCCCGAGGAAGCGGAAGGGAAGGAAAGCAGCACAGCCCTGCTCCCAAGCCCCCGTCATTGCAAACCCGCGCCAGCGATCGCCACATCGAAGCGCGCGGCACCATCCCAAAGCGAAGTGGTCACAGAGAGCACAGAGGGCCACAGAGAGCACGGAGGGGCGTGGCGTATCCCGCCCCAAACGCAGGACGCGGCTGAAATTGCCCTGCTTCTCTGTGCTCTCTGTGGCCCTCGGTGTCCTCTGTGACCCCTTCGCTTGAGGGAATCGACACCACTCCCCGGTCACGGGTCAGGCTGGCGCGCGCAGCACCGCAGCTACCCGTCCGAGAACCGCGAATCCCGCCACGCCAGCGCCGCCTTCAGCCCCTGCTCGCGCCGCAGCCGGCCGAACTCGGCCTTCTCCTCGCTCGGCGTGGAATTCAGGATGATGTCGATATCGAGGGACGCCAGCAGCGCCTGGCGCATGCCCATGATCTCGTAGGTGCGGTTCATCGCCCGCTTGGTGAAGAACACGCTCGGCCCCGCCGCCGCGGCGATATCCAGCGCCATGCGGCGGCCGAACGGCACCAGCTCATCCGCCGCCACCACGTGGTTCACGATCCCAATGGCATGGGCGCGGGCGGCATCCATCTTGTCGTTCCCGGTCAGCAGCATCTCCTTGGCGTGCTTCGGCAGCACCGCCCAGGGCAGCAGCATCGCCACGATCCCGGTGCCGAACCGGACCTCCGGCTCGCCGAAGCGCGTGCCCTCGGCAGCGATGGTGATGTCGCAGGCCAGCGCCACCTCGAAGGCGCCGGCCATGCAGAAGCCGTGCACCAGCGCGATGGTCGGCTTCGGGCAATCCCAGAACGCCATGATGAAGTCGAACTGGCGTTCCATCTGCTTGCGCACGAGATCGACGGTGGATTGGTCGCGGTTGGCCGAGGCCTTCATGTCGAACCCCGCCGAGAAGGCCCGGCCCTCGCCGCGCACCAGCACCGCGCGCACCTGGTCGTTCTCGGCCAGTTCCTTCAGCGCGGCGCGGCACTCGTCCATCGCCTCGTTGTGGAAGGCGTTCAGAACCTCTGGCCGGTTGAACACCAGCGTGCCCACCGGGCCCTCGATCTCCACCCGCACGAATTCATAGGCCATGCCTGTCACCCCCGGTTGAGATAGCCATCCCGCGTCTGCGGCAGCTTCCAGCCCAGCACCTTGCTTGCGACCAGCGTGCGCAGCACCTGCGCCGTGCCGCCGCCGATGGTGAACATCCGCACGTCGCGCGCCATCCGCTCCAGCGGAAAATCACGCGAGTAGCCGCGCGCGCCGAACACCTGCAGCGCGTCGTTCACGATCCTGATCGCGGCTTCCGAGGCAAAGATCTTCGCCTGCGCCGCCAGGTCCGGGTCCGGAAACGCGCTGCCGCCGGGGCCGCGCGATTCGGCGGCCGCATACAGCATCAGCCGCGAGGCGGTGAGCTGCACCTGCATATCGGCGAGCATCCATTGCAGCCCCTGGAACTCCCCGATCGGCCGGCCGAACTGCTCGCGCGACTTCGCCCAGGAAACGGCCTGTTCCAGCGCCCCCTGCGCAATCCCCATCGCCACCGTGCCGGCGCCCACGCGCTGGCTGTTATAGGCGTTGATCAGCTCCGCGAAGCCGCGCTTGAACCCGCCCGGCGGCTCCAGCACCAGGTCGGGCGTCACCTCCATCTCCTCGAAGGCCAGCTCCGCCTCCGGCATGCCGCACAGGCCCATCGTGGTCTCGCGGCGGACGATCTTCAGCCCCTCGGTTTCCCCGCGCACCGCCAGGAAGCCGCCCACGCCGAGATCGGTGCCGTCCTCATCGAAGGCGCGGGCGAAGATCAGGTGCAGGCGGGAGATGCCGCCGCCGGTGATCCAGTGCTTGCGCCCGTTCACCACCCAGCGATTGCCGCGCCGATCCGCCCGCGTGGTCATGCCGCCGGCATCGCTGCCCGCATCGGGCTCGGTGATGCAGATCGCCGGCTTGTCGCCCGCCAGCACCAGCGCCGCCGCCATGCGCTTCTGCGCCGTGCTGCCATAGGCCATCACGGTGGAGATCGCGCCCATATTGGCCTCCACCACGATGCGCGCCGTGACGGTGCAGGCCCGCGCCAGCTGCTCCACCACCAGCACGGTGTCGAAGAAGCTGCGCCCCTGCCCGCCGAATTCCACGGGGATCGTCATCCCCATGAACCCCTCGGCCTTCAGCGCTTCCACGATGTCCCACGGATACGCGCGGCTCGCGTCGATCTCCGCCGCACGCGCCCGCACCAGACCATCGGCCAACGCACGCGCGCGCGCCTGCAGCGCCTCCTGCTCCTCCGTCAGCCGCACCAGCATCCTCCCCTTCGTTGCACCGGCCTTACCCCGCCCCGCCCGCCCCGCCAAGCCACCCGCGCATTGACCGGCATCAAGGCAACTAACGCATTCAAACCATACATTAGCGCTCCCTTAACCAACGCACCGTGCGCGCGAAGGAGCCCCCCATGCCCACCATCACCGGCACCACCGGCCCCAACATCCTCAGCGGCGACATCGAATGGCGCGAGGATCTCGGCCAGTTCGTCAGCGCCCCGACCGTGGACGAGATCTTCGGCCTGGCCGGCAACGACACGATCGACGGCTACTTCCTCGGCGACACGCTTTGGGGCGACGAGGGCGACGACATCGTGCGCGGCGGCGACGGCAACGACACGCTGCATGGCGGCACCGGCAACGACATCCTGCAGGGCGACGGCTATGCGGCCGGAGACACCGGCACCGATTTCCTCGCGGGCGAAGACGGCAACGACTACCTCAACGGCGGCGATGGCTGGGACTACCTGTTCGGCGGCGAAGGCGACGACGAGCTGTTCGGCAACGCGCCCTACCCCGAAGGCACCGACGGCAACTTCCTCGATGGCGGCCCCGGCAACGACCGCTTGGTGGGCACATCCGGCGCCAACATGATGTTCGGCGGCACCGGCACCGACATCGCCAGCCTCTATTTCCTCAACGCCACGCTGCCGGTGGAGTTCGTGGCCCTCGTGCCCGGCGCTGAGCTCTCGCCCCTGGTCGGCGGCACGCCCCACGGTCATGTCGGTGGTATCGAGGCCTACGCCCAGCTCTGGGGCGGCAAAGGCAACGACCTGTTGGGCGCCGCCTACACCCTGCCGGACGGCGCGCAATACACCCTCTCCGGCCAGGACGGCGAAGACACCGCCGTGCTCGACCTCTCGGCCGAAACCGCCCCACTGCGCGGCGGCTTTGGCAACGGCTTCGGGTATAT
>CANHKG010000088.1 GCA_947460455.1 Rhodospirillales bacterium
ATGCGCGCGCAGATGGAGCAGCTGGACCGCACCGTGCGGGCGGACCGGGCGACGATCGAGGCGCGGCTTTCGGATCTGGCGCGCATGGCCGAGCAGATGCGGGCGCTGACGGCGCTGCGCGACGAGCTGGAGAAGCAGGCACGCGATGCGGCGGTGCGGGCCACCACGGAGGCGGAGCGGCGGGCGGCGGTGGCCGCACAGTTGGCCGAGGAGCAGCGGCTGGGCGAGAGTGCGCGGGCGCAGATCGCCCTGCTCAACCGGCAGATGGAGGAGTTGCGCGGACAGCTCGCCGCGGTGGGGCGCGCGCTGGAGGCGAGCGAGGCCAGCGCGCGTGACAAGGATTCTGTGATCGTGAACCTGGGCCAGCGGTTGAATGCGGCGCTGGCGCAGAAGGTGGAGGAGCTGCAGGGCTATCGCAGCGAGTTCTTCGGCCGGCTGCGCGAGGTGCTGGCCGGGCGGCCCGGCGTGCAGGTGGTGGGCGATCGCTTCGTGTTCCAGAGCGAGGTGCTGTTCCCCGTGGGCAGCGCGGAGCTGACGCCGGCCGGGGTGGAGCAGATGTTCCGCCTGGCCGATACGCTGCGCGATGTGGCCAAGGCGATTCCGGGCGATGTGAACTGGATGCTGCGGGTGGACGGGCATGCCGACCGGCAGCCGGTGAGTGGGGCCCGATTCGCCAGCAACTGGGAGCTTTCGGCCAGCCGGGCGATCACGGTGGTGCGGCTGCTGGCGCTGGCGGGCATTCCCGCCAATCGGCTGGCGGCAACAGGGTTCGGCGACAACCAGCCGCTGGACCCCGCGGATACACCGGAGGCCTATGCGCGCAACCGGCGGATCGAGCTGCGGCTGACCGACCGCTGAGGCTCGCCTGGTGTTGCACTTCGTTTCCGAGCGTTCCATAGCTGCGTGAACTGCCTGACGGTGGTGTCACGGGCGGGTCGATGGATCTGGAAAGCAACCTGTTGTTCAACTTTCATCCCCTAGACTCCGGGGCATGCGATGGGATGACAACGTGCGCCGGCTGAGGGCGCCACGGACCGGTGCGGCGCTGTTCGCGCTGGACGTGGTGTTGCTTGCCGGATTCTGGCCGGTGCTGTTGGCGCTGCTGGACGAAGGGCCGTGGTGGGTGCTGCTGGGCGAGCCGGCATTGGCGCCCTATCCCGTTCTGCAATTGATCCTGCTCTATGCGCTTGGCCTGTATCGCCGCGATGCGATCCTGGGGACGCGCGGGGCGATTGCGCGGCTGCCGCTGGCCACAGGGCTGGCGCTGGTGGCCGCGGCGGCGCTGCAATGGGGTTGGCAGGCCGTGCTGCCGCCCAGCGAGAGCGTGGACCTGAGCCATTTGTGGGCCGGGGCGGCGGTGGGCTTCACTGTTTGCGGCGCCTTGGCGCGGTTGGTGCTGCACGCGTTGCTGCATCGCGGGGTGTTCCGCCGGCGGATCATGGTGGTGGGGGCTGGTGAGCGGGCGGCGCAGTTGGTGGCGATGGTGGGCGAGGCGCAGTTCGACCTGCTGTTCGTGCACGACAAGGCGCTGGGCATGCGGCATCCGGAGCTCGGCCGGGCGGCGAGGCAGACCGTGGTGGTGGCGACGGAGGACAACTACCTGGCGCTGGCGGTGGCGCATGATGTGGACCAGATCGTGGTGGCGCCCGACGAGCGGCGCGGGATGAAGCTGGAGAAGCTGCTGGACTGCAAGAAGGCCGGATTTCCGGTGGTGCAGCATCTGGCCTTCATCGAGCACGAGGCACGGCGGGTGGACCTGGCATGGATGGAGCTGGGGTGGTTCCTGTATTCCGACGGGTTCCGGTTCGGGCCGATGGACCGGATGCTGAAGCGGGCGATGGACGTGGCGGTGAGCCTGCTGGGGCTGTTCTTCGGGTCCTTCCTGCTGGTGCCGGCGGCGATTGCGGTGAAGCTGCAGGATGGCGGGCCGATCTTCTATGCGCAGACGCGGGTGACGCAGGGCGGGCGGCAGTTCCGCATCCTGAAGCTGCGGACGATGCGGGTGGATGCGGAAAAGGCGGGCGCGCAATGGGCCGCGGCCGGCGATGCGCGGGTGACGAAGTTCGGGCGGTTCCTGCGGCATACGCGGATCGACGAAATTCCCCAGCTGATCAACGTGCTGCGCGGCGACATGGCGCTGGTGGGGCCGCGGCCGGAGCGGCCGGAATTCATCGGCGAGCTTTCGGAGAAGATCCCGCTGTTCGGCGAGCGGCTGGCGGTGAAGGCGGGGCTGACGGGGTGGGCGCAGATCAACTACCCCTATGGCGCCACGATCGAGGATGCGCGGGCGAAGCTGGGCTACGACCTGTACTACGTGAAGAATTTCTCGGTGTTGTTTGATCTGCTGATCATTGTGCAGACCTTGCGGGTGGTGTTGTTCCCGGGGGCGGCGGGGGCGCGGTAGGCGGGGTGGCGGGGTGGCGGGGTGGCGGGTCCGCCTTTGGCGACCCGCCCTACGATTCTTCGCCTTGGGCCTTGAGCTTGAGGGTTTTCAGGCGTTCTTCGCCGCCCGGGAGCTTGGGGGCGAGGTCCAGGACCTTTTCCCAGGCGCGCAGCGCGCCGGTGTAGTCCTGGCGGGCTTCGGCGATGCGGGAGAGGGTTTGGAAGGCGCCGAAGTGGCGGGGTTCGCGCTTCAGCACCTCCTGGATATCGGCCAGGGCGCCGCGGTAGTCGCCGAGGGTGGCGCGGGCCATGGCGCGGCGGTTGAAGGCTTCCATGTAGTCGGGGTCGATCACCAGGGCGGCGTCGAAATCATCGAGCGCTTCGTCGTCGGCGTCGTTGCGCAGGTTGCGGGTGCCCTTGCCGAGCAGGAGCGCGGCGACCGGGGCGCCGGCGCGGAGCCAGGATTCGCGCAGCTTCGCCTCGAAGGAGGCGGCGGCCATTTCCGAGTCGGCTTTCTTCAGAGCATCGAGCAGGGCGTCGGTTTCGCCCCTGCGTCCATCGGGGCGCGTTTGCGGCGCGGCCGGGGCCTGGGCCATGGCGGGGAGCGGGGCGAAGAGGATGGCGAGGAGAAGGAGGCGGCGCATGGGGGGATGATGCCGGGGGTGGGGTTGTGGTTGCAACGGTTCGCTTGTGGTGGAACGGACTGAATTCGGAATGGTTTGGGTATGCGGCGGCTAGAAGTTCTCGCCGAATCTTTTTCGGAAGTGGCGGGCGGCGGCGAGGACGTAGGGGCGGAAGGGCGGGTCGCCGGGCGGGAGTTGCGGGTTGCGCAGACTGGGGGCACGGGGACGGGGGGCGTGGGGGCGCGGGGTGCGCTTTGCGCGCGGCCGGGGCGGCAGGGCGAGGAAGCCCGGCTGGGGCACGGCGAGCAGGCGGCAGAGCGGGCGCAGGTAGCGGCCGGCCTGGGGGACGGCGGCGAGGAATGCCGGGAGGTCTGCGCGTTCGAGGAAGGTGTTGAGCTGGAAATGCGCGAGGCCGGCGTGGTGCTGGCCGGCGTTCAGGAACCAGGCCTTGGCGCGCGGGATCGAGGGCGGGCGCGTGGGCGCGGTTTGGGCCTTTGCGGTACGGGCGCGGCGGGGGCGCGGAGCCGGGAGGCGGTTTGCCAGCCAGAGGGCGTGCAGGCGGGCGAAGAGGCGGGCGGCGCGGCCAACGCGGTTGAAGAGCAGCTGCACCATTTGGGCGTGCGACTCCCGCGCCGGTACGGGCGGGATGAGGAGACCGATGACGGCGCGGATGGTCGCGACGATGTGGGTGAGGTGGTCCGTGAGGGATAACACGTTAGTTAGATAACGCGCTAGTGGCGCCGGTGCAAGGGGTGTAAGGAAATTATTTTCCTAGTGCGCCCTGCCCCGGCCTTGTTTTGCGCGGCGGCCTTCCGGGCGGAGGACTCGCAGCAGACAGTGATGACGCTGCCGGCGTTCAGGACCGTGCCCACGCCGCGGGCGGCCAGGCAGGACCAAGGGCGCCAGGTGGATCACCACCAGCGCCGTTTGGGCTGGTGTGCGTAGGCGTGGCGCGCATCTTCGCGGTCGGGGATCGACCAGTCGTGCAGGCGGGGACTCAGGCGCCCGGGGCCCAGGGCACGATCTCGCAATTGGCGAAACCGCGGCCGGTGAGCTGGCGGAAGAAGGTGCCGTGGCCGACGACGGCGACGGTGGCGTTGGGGTGCTCGGCGAGCCACTGGCCAAAATGGGTGACGCGGCCGTGGAAGACCTCGTGCGGTTCGATCGGCAGGCCAAGCTCGTTCAGCGGGCCGTTGTGCCACCAGGGATCTTCGAGGTGGTCGAACTTCAGGCCGGGGAATTCCTCGGCCAGCTCGCGCGGGGAGCGGCCGATGTCGCAGTAGCTTTCCAGCATTTCCCGGTGCTTGCAGGTGACTTCGACGTCGATGCCGGTGCCGCCGAAGATCGCCTGGGTGGTTTGCAGGGCGCGGGTGAGCGGGGTGGAGATGACCAGCTCCGGCCGGCCGATTTCGGCCATCAGCGCGGCCATGCGGTCCCGCGCCTCGGCGGCCTGGCGGTGGCCGAGTTCGGTAAGGCGGGCATCGACGTGGCCGGGGTCTTCCCCGTGCGCCTCGTAATGCGCGTTGAAGGTGGACTGACCGTGGCGGATCAGGAAGATTGTGGCGGCCATCGTGCGGCTCCGTGAAATCAGGCGACCAGGGCGGCGTGCAGGGCTTCCCAGCTGGCGCGGTCTGGCGCGCAGATCAGCCCGCCGCCGGTTTCCGTGGGATCATACTCGGACCCGTTGAAGCGGCGCGAGTAGCCGCCGGCCTCCTTGTGCAGCAGCCAGCCCGGCGCGTGGTCCCAGGGGTAGAGGCGGCCATATTGCAGGAAATGGACGTGGCCGCCGGCGGCGAGGCGGTATTCGTGGGCGGCGCAGCGGTAGGACATGCTGGCGGCGACATCGAGCAGCCCGGCATGGACGCGGCGGCGCTGGGGTTCGGGCAGATAGCGCCAGCTGGCGCAGCCGCTCATTTCCGCCAGCGGGACCGGGGCAGAGACGTGCAGCGCGGCTTCCTGCCCGTCGGCCGCCAGGGTGAAGGCGCCTTCGCCGCGCACGGCGATGGCACTGTCGTCGCCCAGGGGATCGTGGATCACGGCGAGTGCCACTTCGCCGCGCACCACGGCGGCGGCCATGCAGCCGAACAGCGGCAGGCCGGCGGCGTAGTTGGCGGTGCCGTCCACCGGGTCGATCACGAAGGCCAGTTCGGCGCCCTTGAGGCGCTTGAGGACCGATTCGTCCGCCGAGGCGGCTTCCTCGCCGACGATGGCGCAGCCGGGGAACGCCTTGAGCAGGGCGGCCTCGATCACGCGTTCGGCGGCTTCGTCGGCGTCCGTCACGAGATCCAGCGGCCCGGTCTTGGCGCGCACCTGGCCGGTGGCGAGCTTGCGCCAGCGCGGGGTGATTTCCGCCGCCGCGGCCGCGCGCAGGATCGCGGCGACGCGCAAGGCATCGGTGCGGGTGAGGGTTGTCATCGGTCGAGCCTTTCGAAACGGGCGCGGTCTTCCGGGCGCAGGCGGACGGTGACCTGGACCGTTTCCTCGCCATCGTCGCGCGCCACCACTTCGCCGTGCTGGTAGAGCCAGGCGAGGCGTTGGCCATCCTGGTGCGGCAGGTCGTATTGCGCGACTTCCATGCCGGTGGAGACGCGGCGGTCGATCTCCGCCTTCAGCGCATCGATCCCCTCGCTGGTGACGGCGGAGACGGCGATGCAGTTGGGGCGGATCGACACGGCATCGACGCCGCCCATGAGATCCGCCTTGTTCAGCACCTCGATGCTGCGCGAGGTCCAGGCTTCATCGAGCGTGCCTTCCTTCACCATGCCTTCCAGCACCGCGATCACGTCGGCGCGCTGGGCGGCGCTGTCGGGGTGGGCGATGTCGCGGATGTGCAGGATCACGTCGGCCTCGGCGACTTCCTCCAGCGTGGCGCGGAAGGCGGCGACGAGTTCGGTGGGGAGCTCGCTGATGAAGCCCACGGTATCCGACAGGATCACCTGCCGGCCGCTGGGCAGCTTGAGGCCGCGCATGGTGGGATCCAGCGTGGCGAAGAGCTGATCCTTGGCCATCACCTCGGCGCCGGTCATTGCGTTGAACAGCGTTGATTTTCCGGCATTGGTGTAGCCGACCAGGGCGACGATGGGGTACGGCACGCGCTTGCGGGCGCTGCGATGCAGGCCGCGGGTGCGGCGCACCTGCTCCAGCTCGCGCTTGAGGCGGACGATGCGGTCGCCGATCAGCCGACGGTCCGCCTCGATCTGGGTTTCGCCGGGGCCACCGAGGAAGCCGAAGCCGCCGCGCTGGCGTTCCAGATGGGTCCAGGAACGGACGAGGCGGGAGCGCTGGTATTCCAGATGGGCGAGTTCCACCTGCAGCGCGCCTTCGCGGGTGCGGGCGCGTTCGCCGAAGATATCGAGAATGAGGCCGGTGCGGTCGATGACCTTGCAGCCCCATTCCTTCTCCAGGTTGCGCTGCTGGACGGGCGTGAGCTGGGCATCGACCACGGCGACGTCCACGTGCTCCGCCTTGATGGGTGCGGCCTGGCCCTCCACCTGGCCGGAGCCCATGAGGGTGGCCGGGCGGCGGGCGCGCAGGGGTACGATGGCGGTGTGGACGATGACGAGGCCGATGGAGGCGGCCAGGCCCACGGCTTCGGCCAGACGGGCCTCGGCGGCACGGATGCCGGAATCGCCGCTTTTCTCCCATGGCAGGATGACCGCGGCGCGGGTGATGACGGTGGTGGGCTTGGCGGTCCACCCGGCGCCATCCTGCGCCGGGCGATCCTCATCCTCGAAGAAGTCTTCGTCTTCAGGCTTACTCGGCACGGTCAGCGGCTACCTCCCGATGGCCCAGGGTGAGCGTGTTGCCGCCGGTGGGTGCGGCAGCGCTTTCGACCTTCGGGCCGTCGAACAGCGAGATCGGGGCGCCCGGCATGACGGTGGAGATGGCGTGCTTGTACACCAGCTGGGTGTGGCCATCACGGCGGAGCAGGACGGAGAAGTTGTCGAACCAGGTGATGATGCCCTGGAGCTTGACGCCGTTCACCAGGAAGACGGTGACGGGGGTTTTGTTCTTGCGCACGTGGTTCAGGAAGACATCCTGAACGTTCTGCGACTTTTCGTTGGCCACGGGTGGAATCCTTCAATGTCGCCCCGCAGGGGTTCTGCCGGCGGGCGGTGTTGTTGTTTTTCCCCCTCTTCCCGTGGCGGACGTGGCGCGGCCGCGTGCGAGCGAAGGGGCATTTCACCGCTCGCTCACCCCTCCTGCAGGTTCTCCTTCAGGTAGTGGGCCAGCGCATCGGCGTCGGCGAAGTGAAGTCCCGGCGGGCAGTCGCTTCCCTGCATCAAGGCGAGGCCGCCATCGTGTGCGGCATCGCCCAGCAGCACCGCGGTGCAGCCGGCGGCGTGGGCCGTTTTCATGTCCAGCGCCGTATCGCCAATATACCACACCGAGGGGCCCGGCTGCACACCGATCGTGGAGAGTGCATGCCAGACCGGAGTGGGGTGTGGCTTGTCTGCCGCGCAGTCGCCGGCGCCGATGACAGTGCGGAAACGCGGCTGCCAGCCCAGATGTTCCACTTCGCGCCGCAGGAAAGGGCCGGCCTTGTTGGAAACGATTCCGAGGGGGACGCGGCGCGCAATATCCAGCATTGCCACCGTGCCGGGCAGGACCGCGAGGTGATCGAGGTGGACGCGGGCCATGGCGGGGGCGAAGGCGGCCACGGCCGCCTCCCACCTGTCGCCGAACAGGGGCGGGAACGATTCGCGCATCGGGCCGCGGATGCGCTGGCGGCCTTCCTCCAGCGTCCAGGGCGGCAGGCCGAACTCGCGGAACACCTCGTTCAAGGCGCCCACGATTCCGGCCCAGGCGTCGACCAGGGTGTTGTCCCAGTCGAACACGATCGCCGAAGGATGGGGGGTGGAAGGCACGCGCGTGGGTCAGTCGCGGTAGCTGGGGTCGATCCCGTCCAGGCGCTTCAGCAGGGCCGGCCATTCCAGCAGGCCGCGGCGGCGCATGCCGGTGGGCTTGAAGAGGCGGTTGGTCTCGTTCACCGATTCCTGCGAGGGCATGTGCAGTTCGGTGTTGCAGGACAGGGTCATGACCTGCAGGGCGCAGGCGCGTTCCAGGCGGAAGAGGTTGTTGAAGGCTTCCGGGATGGAGGTGCCGGTGACGAGCAGGCCGTGGTTGCGCAGGATCATCACCTCGCGGTCGCCGAGATTGGCCACCAGGCGCTCACGCTCCTCCAGGTGGACGGCGGGGCCTTCGAACTCGTGGTAGCCGATGTCGATGAAGCGCATGGCGGATTGGGCGAGCGGCAGCAGGCCGACCTTCATGGCGGAGACGGCCATGCCGGCGAGGCTGTGGGTGTGGATGACGCAGGCGGCATCCGGGCGGGCCATGTGGACGGCGCTGTGGATGACGAAGCCGGCCTTGTTGCAGCCCAGGCCGGTGGCATCGAACAGCACCTCGCCGGCGGCGTTGACCTTCACGAAGCAGGAGGCCGTCATCTGGTCGTAGAGCAGGCCGTAGGGGTTGAGCAGGAAGGTGCCTTCCTCCCCGGGGACGCAGACGGAGATGTGGTTGGCCACCATCTCATCCCAGCCATAGTGGTTCACCAGGCGGTAGCAGGCGGCGAGGTCCACGCGGGCCTGCCATTCGGCGGCGGTGACCTGCTCGCGCACCGGGCGCGTGTCGGTGCTTGTGGCCGTGGCCGCCACGGTTTCGCGCATCATTTCGTTCATGGCCGATCCTCCCCAGATATGGGGTGCAGGCCAGCAGTATTCGCGGCCGGCCGCAACCCTGCTTGACAGCGTGGCTCCCACCCTGCCCCTTCGGGGCGGAGCGAGAGGAGACGACCATGGACATCGCCGTGCTGCGGGAATGGATCGGGCGCCAGGAGGTGCTGGAGGATCGGCTGGGGTTGTTTCCGCCCGCGGCGCTGTCGGCGACGCTGGATCGGGATGATGCGGAGCCGCGCGAGGGGGATGTGCTGCCGCCGTTGTGGCACTGGCTGTATTTCCTGCCGCGGGCCCGGCAGTCGGAGATCGGGGCGGATGGGCACCCGAAGCGTGGCGGGTTCCTGCCGCCGGTGCCGTTGCCGCGGCGGATGTGGGCCGGGGGGCGGCTGACCTTTGACGCGCCGTTGCGGCTGGGCGAGGACGTGCGGCGGGTTTCGACGATTGCCGATGTGAACGCCAAGTCCGGGCGTTCGGGCAATCTGGTGTTCGTGCTGGTGCGCCATGAGATTGCCAACGCGGCGGGCGTGGCGATCACCGAGGAGCATGACATCGTGTATCGCGATGCGCCGGCCCCCGGGGAGGCGCCGGCGGTGCCGAAGCAGGCGGGGGTGGAGTCGGCCTGGCAGCGGGCGATCGCGCCGGATGACGTGCTGCTGTTCCGCTACTCCGCTCTGACCTTCAACGGGCATCGGATCCATTATGACCGGCGTTACGTGACGACCGAGGAAGGCTATCCCGGGCTGATCGTGCATGGGCCGCTGCTGGCGACGCTGTTGCTGGATCTGTTCGCGCGCAACGATGCGCGGCGGGTGAAATCCTTCAGTTTCCGGGCGTTGTCGCCGGTATTCGATACGACGAGGTTCACGGTGCATGGCACGCCGGAGGCCGGGGGGGCGAAGCTGTGGATCCGGCGGGACGATGGCGCGCTGTGCATGGAGGCCACCGTCCAGGCCTAGGGCGGCGCCTCAATCCACGATGAACAGCGTGGTTGCCACCTTGGTGCGGCTGCGATGGGCCATTGCGCCGTCGGCGACCTGGTAGCTCATGCCGGGGGTGAGGATGGCCACGGAGCCGTCGGCCAGTTCGGTTTCGAGCTCGCCGGAGAGGCAGAGCAGGATGTGGCCCTTTTCGCACCAGTGGTCGGCGAGGTAGCCGGCGGAATACTCCACCATGCGTACGCGGATGGCGCCGAACTGGTGGGTGCGCCAGTGCGCCATGCCGGTTTCGCCGGGGTGTTCGGTGCGCGGCACGGCGGACCAGTCCGTGGTGCCGAAGGGGATGTCGTTCATCTGCATCGTTCGTGTCCTCAGCCTGCCACCGTGGTGCGCACCATCCGCCGCCGCTCGCCGCTGGCGGCAAACGGCGTGGCGCGGTGCATGACGGCGCGGTTGTCCCACACCAGCATGTCCCCGGGTGCCCAGCGATGGGAATACACGAAGTGCGGCTGGGTGGCGAAGGCCACCAGGCGTTCGATGAGGGCCCGGCTTTCGGCTTCGTCCCAGCCTTCGATCGCGCGGGCGTGGGCGCCGAGGTAGAGCGCGGGGCCATTGGGGTTTTCCGACCGCACGACGGGTTGGGGCACGGGCGGATTCGCGGCGGCTTCGGCCTCTGTCACCAGGGCGGGATCGACGCGGCGGCGGGACCAGGTGAAGTCGTGCAGGGCCTGGAGGGGGTGCAGCCGGGCCTGTTCGGCCGGGGCCAGGGCGGCGAAGGCGGCGCGCATGCTGGCGAATTCGGTGTTCCCGCCCGCTGACGGGATTTCGCGGGCCGAGAGGATGGAGAGCCGGGCTGGCACGGGCTTGAAGCTGCTGTCGTGGTGCCAGGATTGGTTGGCGCGGTTGTTGAGCACCTGGCGGGCGGTGGGGGCGGCGAGCGTGCCGTCGGGGCCGATATTGGTGAGCACGATCAGCTTGCTGCCTTCGCCATCTGCCCCGGCGCGGGTGGATTCCAGCGTGCCGAAGAATTCGGAGAAGGTGACCTGGGCGGCGTCGTCCACGGCCTGGTTGGGCAGGTGCAGCACGGAGTGGCGGGCGATGGCCGCGCGCAGGGCCTCCGCCTCGGCGGGTGTGAGCCCGGCGCGCAGGTCGATCCCGGTGACGGTGGCGCCCAGTAGCGGGCCTTTTGGTTCGATGGTGAGCATGGCGGTTCTCCCTGGCCATCTCAGTGCCAGATTCCCCGATTTCGGGACTAGATGGAAACTTGGGAACTCACTGTCCCCGATTGGGCATCAATCCGGCCAGAACGCGCGGAGATGGGCGATGAAGGCGGTGATCTTGGCGGGCACGCGGGGGGCGGCGGCGTGAACGGCGCAGATCGGCTCGTCGTAGCCCAGCGGGGACATGCTGTATTCCTGGAGCAGTGGCAGCAGGCGGCAGGTGGCGAGGTCGTCGGCGACCATCCAGGTGGGCAGCAGGGCGAGACCGAGGCCATCGAGGGCCGCGAGCCGCAGCGCCTCGCCGCTATTGGCGCGCAGGGGGCCGTGGACCGGCAGGCGGTGGGGGCCGGTGGGGCCTTCGGCGCGCCAGATCACCGGCTCGGCTTCGCGGCGGTAGCCCAGGCAATCGTGGCCGGCGAGGTCTTCGGGCTGGGTCGGGGGCGGGCGTGACGCGAGATAGGCAGGGGCGGCGCAGAGCACGCGGGCGCCATCGGCGAGGCGGTGGCTGACGAAGGATTTCTCGGCCGGGATGCCCAGGCGGATCGCCACGTCCACGCCATCGGTTGGTGCCAGCCCGGGTGCCTCGGTGAGGGTGAGGTCGAGTTCCACTGCCGGGCACGCGGCGCGGAAGGCGGCGAGATGCGGGACGACGTGGCGCAGCGCGAAGGAGCGGCGGGCGACGACGCGGAGCACCCCGGCGGGCTCGTCGTGCCGGGTGCGGGCGTGTTCCACGGCGGCGTCCAGCTCGCCCAAAACGGGGCCGAGCCGGGCTTGCAGGATGCGGCCGGCTTCGGTGGCGGTGGCGTGGCGGGTGGTGCGATCGACCAGACGCAGGGCAAGGGCCGATTCGAGCTCGGCCAGGGCCTTGGAGGCCGCGGTGCGCGACAGCCCCATGGCGCGGCCGGCGCCGGTGATGCTGCCGGTCTCGGCGATGCGGAGAAACAGGCGCAGGGCGCGCAGCCGGTCCACGGCGCGCGCCCCTTCGCAGGCTGCCTAGACGCCGAAGGCCTTGGACAGTTCGTTCAGCATCTTTTCTTCGGAGTCGGACATCTTCATGCCGATGCCCAGGAAGCCGCCGGCGGCGAGCGCCACCTGGCGGGCGCGGTCCATCACCGGGGCCTGCAGGGCGCGGCGGGCGGCGTGGTCCATGCCGTCGGTGATGGCGGCAATGTAGCCCTTCCAGCTTTCCACCAGGGAGGCCGGCGGGGCGGATTGCAGCCAGGTTTCCAGCATCGCGTGGCCCGGGGCGCCGGCGGCCAGGCCGCTGTCACCAGCCGCGCGCAGCACCGCCGCACGCTCCTTGGCATCGATGCTGCCATCGGCCCAGGCGACCGCCACCAGCGGCACCAGGGATAGGGCGGCGAGGGTTTCCGGCGTGACATCCAGCTTCGCCAGCGCATCCAGCACCGCTTCGTCGGTGATGCCGGAGACGGCGGAATAGGAGTCTTTCTTGGCGCGCAGCTCGGCGGGCTCGGCCAGCTTCTTGCGCAGCACCGCGTCCTGCTTGGCGAAGAATGCCTCCTCCAGGGCCCGGCGGCGGTCGTCGAGGGATTCGTTGCTCATGCTCTGCTCCGGTGACGCGTTCTTCTTGCGTAGAAGGACATAGACGGCCCGGCGCGGAATTCCAATCCGGCGCGTGACCGATCACCGCGGGTTAGCCAATCGTTCATGCGGCGGACGCACTCTGATGGCCTCAACAATGACGCAGGCCAGGAAGGCACCGCATGCCCGAAACCCTCGCCCCCCCTCTCTCCCCGGCGCAGCACGCGTTCTCTTCGGCCGCGTATTGGGAGCAGCGCTACCGCAGCGGCGGCCATTCCGGCGCCGGATCCTATGGGCGGCTCGCCGGCTTCAAGGCCACGGTGCTGAACCGGCTGGTGCGGGATAACGGCATCTCCACCGCCATGGAATTCGGCTGTGGCGATGGCAATCAGCTCGCGATGCTGGAGGTCGCGGATTACGTGGGCCTGGATGTATCGCCGGCCGCGATCGCCACGTGCCGGGCGCGCTTTGCCGGCCAGGCCGGGCGCACCTTCCGGCTGATGCATGAGCGGGACGGGCTGGCGGCGGCGGAACTGACGCTTTCGCTGGATGTGATCTACCACCTGGTGGAGGACGAGGTGTTCGCCGCCTACATGCAGGCGCTGTTCGACCATTCCTGGCGCTACGTGGTGGTGTATGCCAGCGACGTGGACCAGGGCTGGGCCAGCCCGCATGTGCGCCACCGGCGCTTCACCAGCCATGTGGCGCGGCATTTTCCGGAATGGCGGCTGGCGGCGGTGCTGCCGAATCTCTACCCGTATGATCCGCTGCAGCCGGACGAAACCTCGTTTGCGGCGTTCCACATCTACGCCCAGCCGCATGAGGCGCTGCGGCTGGCGATTCCTGGCCGGGAAGACTAGGTCCGGGCCGGGGCGCGCGCTGGCGCCGGGGCCGCTGTTGCGGGGTCCCAGCCGCCGCCCAGGGCGCGGTAGAGCAGCACCAGGTTGAGCGAAACGTTGGTGGTGGCATCCGCCATTTCCTGTTCCGCCACCAGCAATGCGCGCTGGGCGGTGAGGACCTGCAGGAAGTCTGCCACGCCCTGTTCGTAGCGCAGCCGCGCGATGCCCAGTGCCTGCCGGCCGGCGACAACGGCCTGTTCGGAGCGGTCGCGCCGGCGCTGTTCGGTGCCGTAGGCGGTGAGCGCGTTGTCCACCTCGTGCAGGGCGCCCAGCACCACGCGCTGCCACTGCATCGCGGCTTCCTGCTGCTGGGCCTCGCGCAGTTCCAGCGTGCGGCGCAGGCGGCCGCCTTCGAAGATCGGCAGGGTGACGCTGGGGCCGATGCTGTAGGCCAGGGCCGCGCCCTCGCGCAGGTTGCTGACGTTCAGGCCCTGGATGGCGCCGAAGCCGCTGAGCGTGACGCGCGGGTAGAAATCGGCGGTGGCCACGCCGATGCCGGCGGTGGCGGCGTGCAGGTTGGCTTCCGCCATGCGGATGTCCGGCCGGCGGCGGGTGAGGTCGCCGGGCACGCCGACGGGCACGCGCGGCGGCAGCACCGGGGCGGCGCGCGGCACGGCCAGGGCGGCGAGGCGGGCGCCGGGTTGTTCGCCGAGCAGGAACGCGATGGCGTTGGAGAGGCGGGCCTGCTGTTCCTCCAGCACCGGCAGCTGCGCTTCCACGCTGGCGACCTGGGCGGAGGCATTGGCGACATCGAGATCGGTGGTGAGGCCGCCGGCGGCGCGATCCCGCGTCAGGCGCTGGTTTTGCTGTGCGATATCAAGGTTCTGGCGCACGATCGAGACCTTGCGCTGCACGCCGCGCAGGGCGATGTAGGCGCGTGCCAGCTCGGCCGAGGTGCTGACCTGCAGGTCGCGGCGGGCTTCCTCCACGGCGGTGAGCTGGGCCTCGCCGGCTTCGACCAGGCGGGCGACGCGGCCCCAGAGGTCGATTTCCCAGGAGAGGTCCAGGCCGTACTGGAACAGGTCGTACGGCTCGTAGCTGCGCGCCACCCGGGCCGTGGTGCCGCGCTGGGAGGAACGGGCGCGGGCATAGCCGGCATTGGCGTTCAGCCGCGGCGCGTCGGAGGCCTCGGTGATGCCGAGCTGGGCGCGGGCCTGGGCGACGCGGAATTCGGAGGTGCGCAGGTCGATATTCGCCTTGGCCAGCTGCTCCTGCATCTCGTTCAGCAGCGGGTCGTTGAGGATCTTCCACCAGGCGGCATCGAACGGGTCGGCCACCGGCACGCTGGTGCGGGCCGGCTGGGGCGCCACCGGGGCCGCGGCCATCCAGCTCGCCGGCTTCCACCAGGCTTCCGGCCGCTCGAATTCCGGCCCCATCTTGGTGCAGCCCGCCAATGCCGGCACCAGTGCCAGCACCAGGAATCGCTTCATCGCCACACCGATATCCCCCAGCCATCCCATTTCTTGAAATCTAGCCCTCGCCCATCGCCGGTCAACGCGGCGCGGGCCTGCATCAGCCCTGCATCACGCTGGCCAGAACCTCGCCCGCCTTCAGGCAGGCGTTGCGGTCCACGTCCAGATGCGTGGTTGCGCGCACCGTGCGGGCGGCGAAGGCGCTGACCATGACGCCATGCACCTTCGCGCGCGCCACCACGGTGGCGGCATCCGGCGCGCCCTCGGCGCAGCGGAAGATGACGATGTTGCTCTGCACGGTGGAGAGATCCAGCAGCACGCCCGGCGCCTGCGCGATGCGCTGGGCCATGGCGCGGGCATTGGCGTGATCCTCGCCCAGGCGCGCGAGGTTGTGCTCCAGCGCATGGAGGCCAGCCGCGGCGACGATGCCGGATTGGCGCATGGCGCCGCCGAACATGCGGCGCTGGCGGACGGCGGCGTTGATGATGTCCCTCGGCCCGGCGATCAGCGAGCCCACCGGGCAGCCGAGGCCCTTGGACAGCGCCACGCCCACCACATCGAACGGGGCGGCCAGTTCGGCCAGCGAGCGGCCGTTGGCGGCCGCGGCGTTGAACAGGCGGGCGCCATCGAGATAGCTGCGCACGCCCAGTTCGCGCGCGGCGGCGCAGATCGCCACCACGTCATCCTGGTTCCAGACCAGCCCGCCGCCGCGGTTGTGGGTGTTCTCGATCACCACCAGCCCGGTGGGTGGCTGCACCACGTGGCCCGGGGCGCGGTAGGTGGCGCGGAAATCGGCTTCCGTGAACAATCCGATCCCATTGCCTTCCCTGGGCCCCACCACGCGGAACTGCACGCCGGAATTGGCCGCCGCGGCGCCGGTTTCGTGCCATTCGATGTGGGATTCGGCACCGAGGATCACGTCATCGCCGGGGCGGGTGAGCAGCTTCAGCGCAATCTGGTTGGCCATGGTGCCGGAGGCGACGAACAACGCCGCTTCCTTGCCCAGCAGGGCCGCGACCTTTGCCTGCAGCGCGTTGGTGGAGGGGCATTCGCCGTACTGGTCGTCGCCGACTTCGGCCTGGGCCATGGCCTGGCGCATCGCGGCACTTGGCTTGGTCACGGTATCGGATCGCAGGTCGATGGTGCTCATGCGTGGCAGACTGACATGGGCGGGGCAGCGAAGAAAGGCGAACCGCCAAGAGCGCCAAGGTCCTCGGCTCCTTGGCGGCCCCTTGGCGGCTTGGCGGTGAATTCCTGCCTTGCCTTGCGTCCCCCCGCCCCACCGGGTCAAATCCGGGTAGGAGGGCCATGCCATGTCCGAAGACCTCATTCGCCTCAGCGCCACCGAGGCCGTTGCGCGCCTGGAGAAAGGCGAGATCTCGCCGCTCGACCTGCTCGATGCGGTGGAGAAGCGCATTGCCGCCGTGGAGGCGCCGGTGAACGCGCTGCCCACGCTGTGCTTCGACCGTGCGCGCAGCCATGCCAAGGCGCTGATGTCTGGCCAGCGCCGGGAGGCGGCGGGGGAAGCCGGCTGGCTTGCCGGGCTGCCGGTGGCGATCAAGGACCTGACGGACGTGGCCGGGGTGCGCACCACCTATGGCTCGCCGATCTTCGCCAACCATGTGCCCGCGAAATCGCACCCGCTGGTGGAGCGGATCGAGCGCAAGGGTGGCGTGGTTTATGCCAAATCGAACACGCCGGAATTCGGCGCCGGCGGGAATACCTTCAACGAGGTGTTCGGGCGCACGCGCAACCCGTGGAACACGTCGCTCACCTGTGGTGGGTCCACCGGTGGCGGTGCCACGGCACTGGCGGTGGGTACCGCCTGGCTGGCGCATGGCTCCGACCATGGCGGATCGCTGCGTGGACCGGCGACACTGTGCTCGGTGGTGGGCATCCGGCCTTCGCCCGGCCGGGTGACGCGGGGCACGCCGAACAATTTGTGGTCGCCGCTTTCGGTGCAGGGGCCGATGGCGCGCAACGTGCCGGACCTCGCCCTTTTTCTCGACGCGATGGCCGGGCTGTGCCGGCATGATCCGATGACCTTAGACGCGCCGGCGCAATCCTTCGCGCAGGCCGTTGCCGCGCCGCCGCGCCGCCTGCGCATCGCCTTCACTGCCAATTACGGCGGCCGGGTGCCGGTGGATCGGGAAACGCGCGAGATCTGTGCCCGCGAGGTGCGCAAGTTCGAAGCGGCCGGGCACATCGTGGAGGAAGCCTTCCCGGAACTCGGCCCGGCCGAGGAGACCTTCCTGGCGCTGCGGTCCCAGCACTTCCTGGTGGATCGCGAGTTGCAGATGCAGACGCATCGCGACCAGCTGAAGCCGGATATCATCTGGAACACCGAGCAGGCGCTGCAGGGCACCCCCAGCCGCCTGGCCTGGGCGGACCGCGAGCGCGCGGCCCTGCATCGGCGTTTCGTGGCCTTCTTCGAGACCTACGACATCCTTGTGACGCCCGGCGCGCCCACCCCGGCCTGGGACGTGATGCTGCGGGCGCGGGATATGATCGACGGCGAAAAGCTCACCAACTACATCGCCGGCGGCACGCTGACCTCGGCGATTACGCTGACCTCCTGCCCTGCTGTGAGCCTGCCCTGCGGGTTCGACCGGTTCGGGCGGCCAATCGGGCTGCAGATCATCGCGCCCACGCGGGGCGAGGCGCTGGCGCTCGCCGCCGCCGGGCAGTTCGAGCAGGTCTCCGGCCTTGATCGCCTCTTGCCGATCGACCCGCGCCCCGGCACCGTCCCGCCCGACGCTTGATCGATCGACGCCTGACTCAAGGAACCACCATGTCCCCGACCGAAACCGTTCTGGCCAAAGCCGACGCCCTGATGACCCAGGCCGAAACGCGCTGGATCGACTGGCTGCGCATCCCCAGCATCGGCGCCGATCCCACGAAGGTGGAGGATTGCCGGCGCGCTGCGCAATACGTGGTGGACCAGCTGCTTGCCATGGGGTTCAGCG
This sequence comes from Rhodospirillales bacterium, assembly GCA_947460455.1. Taxonomy (GTDB): domain Bacteria; phylum Pseudomonadota; class Alphaproteobacteria; order Acetobacterales; family Acetobacteraceae; genus CAMDGX01. The sequence continues at coordinate 17,658 of CANHKG010000088.1, forward strand.
GCGGGCTGCGCGAGACCGGTGGCCACCCGGCGATCGTGATGCACCACGCCGGCCCCGGCGCTGGCCCGCATCTGCTCTACTACGGCCATTACGACGTGCAGCCGGCCGATCCGCTGGAGCTGTGGAGCTCCCCGCCCTTCGAGCCCACCCGCGTGGCCGGCCCGCATGGCGATCGCGTCTATGCGCGCGGCGCGGTGGACGACAAGGGCCAGGTTTCGATGTGGCTCGGCGCGTTCCAGGCCTGGTTCGATGCCACCGGCACCCTGCCCTGCCCCGTGACCGTGCTGATCGAGGGTGAGGAGGAGACCGGCAGCGTCAACTTCAAGCCCTTCGTGAAGGCCATCAAGCAGGAGCTGAAGGCCGATATCTGCATCGTCTCCGATACCGGCATGTGGGACATCGACACCCCCTCCATCGGCACCTCGCTGCGCGGCATGGCCTATATGGAAGTGACGCTGAAGGCGGCCAGCCGGGACCTGCATTCCGGCATGTATGGCGGCAGCGCGCTGAACCCGATCAACGCGCTGGTGACCGCGCTGGGCCAGCTGAAGACCCCCGACGGCAAGATCCAGGTGCCCAATTTCTACGATGGTGTGCGCGACATCTCCGCCTCCAAGGCCAACCAGTGGGCGGCGTTGGGCTTCTCGGAGGAGAAATACCTCGGCGATATCGGCCTGTCGGTGCCCTATGGCGAGGCCGATCGCGGTGCGCTGGAACGGCTGTGGGCCCGCCCCACCTGCGATATCTGCGGCATCTGGGGCGGCTATACCGGTCCGGGCACCAAGACCGTGATCGCCTCCGAAGCCTCCGCCAAGGTGTCCTTCCGGCTGGTGCCGGGCCAGGACCCCGCCGCGGTGGAAGCCGGGTTCAAGGCGTTCATGCAGTCCCGCGTGCCGGCCGATGCCACACTGGAATTCTCCACCTTCGGGCTCTCCTCGGGGCTGGAGATGTCGCTGGATTCTCCGTTCATGAAGGCGGCCCAGAACTCGCTGACTGAGGAATACGGCAAGGTCGCCGTGCTCGCCGGCGTGGGCGGCTCCATCCCGGTGGTGGAGACGATCATGACCGAGCTGGGGCTGGACTGCATCCTGATGGGCTTCGGGCTGGATGACGACCAGGTGCATTCGCCCAACGAGAAGTTCGAGGTGAAATGCTTCCAGAAGGGGCTGCGCAGCCATGTTCGGCTGCTGGGCAAGTTCGCGAAGTAAGCAAGGGCGTTCTTTTTTGAAAAAAAGAACCAAAAAACTTTTATGACTTGGCGCGCGCTGGATGGGAGGTTTGGGGTGGATGCTCGTCCTGCCTGAACTCCTTCTGGCGCGGGTTGTGGTGGCTGTGGCGGGCTGTGTGCCGGTGCTGGCAGGCGGCGGCGGTGTGCTGATCGGTCCCGGCATGACGGGAGCGGTCTGGGATGCCGCGTCCGACAGCCATTTCCGCTACCTCTCCGGCCTGCTCCTTGGTATCGGCCTCGGCTTCTGGACCTGCATCCCCGGCCTGCCGCATCAGGGTCCTCGCTTCCGGCTCCTCTCTGCCATCGTCGTGCTGGGCGGCCTCGGCCGGCTACTGGCGGTGCCGCTGCATGGCTGGCCCGGCACGCCGATGGCCGCGGCGCTGGTGATGGAACTCGCCGTCGTCCCGCTGCTGTGCCTCTGGCAGGCAAGGCTAGCCGGCCGCTTCCGCTAACCCCGCCCAAACCGGAAAAGTCGGCGGTTTCAAGGTCCGGGTGCAACAACTGTCTATTACTGTGGCTTTGGTTGGTTCAAACGGTCGAATTCGATCATCTGCGTGAAGCACTCCAAGGGCGTCACCCCTTTGAGCCGTACCCGTGGGCGAGTGTTCAGGCGCAG
>CANHKG010000089.1 GCA_947460455.1 Rhodospirillales bacterium
AGCCCGGTAGCTCGTCAGGCTCATAACCTGAAGGTCACAGGTTCAAATCCTGTCCCCGCAACCAGATTAGAGATCTTACAAAAGGCGCTGCCCTAACGGGCGGCGCCTTTTGTGCGTTGGGCCAGCCTTTCTGACGCTTGAAAACGCCCCGATGGCTGTGCCATCGGGGCGTTTGCTGCTTTGGCCCGCCTATCCCAGTTCCTGTTCGACCATCCGAGCAAAAAAGCTCGCCCCAATCGGCAGCAGGTTGTCATTGAACTCGTAGTACGAATTGTGCGGCGTCACGCGAAACCGATCCTCCTCGCCCTGACCGAACAACAGGAACGCCCCAGGGGTCCGCTCGAGGTAGAACGCAAAGTCCTCGCCCGCCAGGATCGGCTGCCCACCCCGCAGCACGTTCGAATCGCCCAACACCGCAGCTGCCGCCTGCGCCGCCCGGTCAGTCTCGGCCGCGGTATTGATCGTCGGTGGATAGGCGCGGTTGTAGGCGATTTCCGCCGTCCCCCCATGCGCCGCGGCACAATGCCCAACGCCGCGATGGAACAGCTCTTCCACGAGATCACGAACCTGCGGCTTGAGGGTACGCACCGATCCGCGGATCTCCACCGTCTCGGGGATCACGATGTTGGACGTTCCGCCATGGATCATCCCAATGCTGATGATCGCCGAATCCAGCGCATTCACATGGCGCGATGGAATGGCATTTATCACGCCAATCACCTGCGCCGCGATGGAAACGGTGTCGATGCCGTTCTGCGGCGTGGCCCCGTGCGTCGATTTGCCTCGCAGCGTCACCACGAAATAGTCGATCGCCGCCAGCGCCGTGCCGGTGATGGCGCGCACCTTCCCCAACGGCACATCCGGAGAATTGTGGATGCCGTACATGGAATCGCAGGGAAACCGTTCGAACAACCCGTCATCCAGCATGCGCTTGGCCCCCGCCAAGCCTTCCTCGGCCGGCTGGAACACGAAGTGGACCGTCCCGGAGAAGTTGCGGGTTTCCGCGAGGTACTTCGCCGCCCCCAGCAGCATGGTCGTATGCCCATCGTGCCCACAGGCGTGCATCCGGCCAGGTGTGCGGGAGCGATGCGCGAAGGTATTCGCCTCCTCCATCGGCAGGGCATCCATATCCGCCCGCAGCCCGATCGCACGGTTGCCGCCGCCAGAGCCCTTGGTGCCGCGCAGCACACCGACGACGCCGGTGCCACCAAGCCCGCGATGAACCTCGATCCCCCAGGATTCCAACCGCTCGGCCACCAGCGCACTGGTCCGGTGCTCCTCGAATCCGATTTCGGGGTGGGCGTGGAAATCCCGCCGCCACTCCGTCATCTCGTCCTGCAGGGCCACCAGGCCGGGGTAGAGGTTCATGCATGTGGTCCTTCGTGAAGAGCCCCGGGCATCCCACAGTATGTCGAGGCCAGGGCGTCGCTATCCTTGCGCGAACACGAAGCGCTTCGCAGCAGCGAAATTCAGGAACATGCCAGCGGCGACCCCAGCGGCAATCGCGACCACCGGATAGGCGGCGCAGAACGGGCTGAAGGTGACCAGCAGGGCGAAGACGCCCCGGTTCACCACGAATCCGGCGCTCTGCGTGGCGAGAAACAGCATCCACTGCCGCCCGGCCTTGCCGCGCGGTGCCGAGCGGAACGTCCAGAGCCGATTGAAAACCCATGTGAAGGTAGCCGCCACGCAGTAGGCGGCCGCACCGGCGGCATAGATACCGATCATGCCGCGCAGCCCATACACCACCGCCGTGTCCACCACGAAGCCCGCCGCCCCCACGGTTCCGAACCGCAGGAACTGCATCGCCAGCCGCGCCAGCGCTTCTCCCAGAAGTCGTTCGAGCATCACCTGCATGGTTCAGCAGTAATCCGCCGCCACCGCCAACGGAAGCCCAACGGGCGGAACGATAGGGGGTGCATGGGCGATGCGAATCCCGCTACGCTGCCATGACAGGGACCGCCAGCCCTCGCCACGGCTAAACGCCGGGCGCGGACCGCCTTTGATTGGAACAGGCTTCACCACAGGGGACTACCATATGAAGCGACGCAGTCTGCTCAAGGGATTGGGGGCCGCGGGTGTTGGCCTTGCCGCCCCATCCATTGCCGCAGCGCAGGGCGCGCGGGTGCTCAAGTTCATCCCGCACGCCGATCTCACCGTGCTCGATCCGATCTGGACCACGGCCTACATCACCCGCAACCACGGCTACCTCGTGTACGACACGCTGTTCGGCATGGACAGCGACTACAAGACAACGCCGCAGATGGCCGAGGGCATGACCGTTGAGAACGACGGCAAGCTGGTTCGCATCACGTTGCGCGACGGTCTGAAGTTCCACGACGGGGAAAAGGTGCTGGCGCGCGATTGCGTCGCCTCCATCCAACGCTGGGGCAAGCGCGACACCTTCGGCCAGACGCTGATGTCCGCCACCGACCAAGTAACCGCCCCCGACGACAAAACCATCCAGTTCCGCCTCAAGCGCGCCTTCCCGCTGCTGGCGGACGCGCTGGCCAAGCCGCCCAGCAACTTCGCGGCGATGATGCCGGAGCGCCTGGCCAAGACCGACGCCTTCACGCAGATCACGGAGGTGGTGGGCAGCGGCCCGTTCCGCTTCCTGGCGCGTGAGCGCAACGCCGGCCATCTCGTTGCTTATGAAAAATTCGCCGACTACGTGCCGCGCAGCTCCGGCACCCCGAACGGCACCGCCGGCCCCAAGGTCGTTCATTTCGATCGGATCGAATGGCGCATCATCCCCGACCAGGGCACGGCCGCCGCCGCGCTGCAGTCCGGCGAGGTTGATTGGTGGGAAGCGGTCGGCGGTGATTTCCGCCAGTTGCTCATGCGCGCCGGCCTCAACGTGCATGTTCTGGACCCCGCGGGCTCCATGGGCTGCATGCGGCTTAACTTCGTCCAGCCGCCGTTCAACAACCCGGCGGCGCGCCGGGCGCTGTTCAAGGCGCTGAACCAGACAGACTTCATGGAGGCCGCCTCCGCCGGCGACCCCTCGATGTACACCGTCCCCTCCGGGTTCTTCCCGCCCGGCACGCCCATGGCCAGCACGGCAGGGTTCGAGGCGATCCCGGCCAAGCCCGATTTCGCCGCCGCCAAGCGCGAGCTGGAAGCCGCCGGCTACAAGGGCGAGAAGATCGTTCTGCTCCACGCCACCGACCTCAACTCGGTCAAAACGCTGGGCGACGTGGCGGCCGACATGCTGAAGCGCGCCGGCCTGAACGTGGAAGTCGCGGCGATGGACTGGGGCACGGTGGTGCAGCGCCGCGTCAAGAAGGAGCCGGTGGCCCAGGGCGGCTGGAATGCCGCCTGCACCTACTGGTCCGGCCAGGACCACCTGACCCCCGCCGGCCATGTGTTCCTGCGCGGCACCGGCGAGCGCGGCGGCAACTGGGGCTGGCCCGACAGCCCCCGCCTCGAGGAATTGCGCGACGCCTGGTTCGCCGCGCCGGATCTTGCCGGCCAGCAGAAGGTCGCGGCCGACATGCAGCGCCAGGCCTTCCAGGACGTGCCCTACGTGCCGCTGGGCCAGGTGCGCGGCGTCACCGCCTACCGCAAGAACCTCAGCGGCGTGCTGCAGGGCATTCCCGTGTTCTGGAACGTGCAGCGCACCACCGCCTGACCGGACGACCTACGGCGCGGGCATGGTCCCGCGCCGCCATTCCCATGGGAGAGACCCCCAGTGCATCGACGTAGCTTCCTCGCCACCGCGGCAGCCGGCCTGGCCCTGCCATCGGTGGTGCGCGCGCAGTCCGCCTCCACCCTGCGCTTCATCGCCGAGATCGACCTCACCTTCCTCGACCCGCATTTCACGCCGGCGAACGTCACCCGCAGCCATGGCTTCATGGTGTTCGACACGCTGTTCGGCGAAGACGGCAAGGGCGGCACCTCGCACCAGATGCTGGAGGGCCACACCGTCGAGAATGCCGGCAAGCTCTGGACCCTCACCCTGCGCGACGGCCTGCTGTTCCACGACGGCGAGCGCGTGCTCGCCCGCGATTGCGTCGCCTCCATCCGCCGCTGGGCCAAGCGCGACCCGATCGGCGAGGCGATGATGGCCGCGACCGACGAGCTCTCGGCCCCCAACGACAAGACCATCGTCTTCCGCCTGAAGAAGCCCTTTCCGCTGCTGCCCTACGCCCTGGGCAAGGTCGCCTCCCCGATCTGCGCCATCATGCCGGAGCGGATGGCCGAAACCGATGCCTTCAAGCAGGTCACCGAGATGGTCGGCTCCGGCCCGTTCCGCTTCCTGGCCAATGAACGGGTGCAGGGCGCGCGCAACGTTTATGCCAAGTTCGACAAGTATGTGCCGCGCAAGGATGGCACCGTCACCTGGTCCGCCGGCCCCAAGGTGGTGAATTTCGACCGCGTGGTCTGGACCACGATCCCCGACAACGCCACCAAGGCGAATGCGATGCTGGCCGGGGAGCATGATTGGTGGGCCAACCCCGGCTACGACCTGCTGCCGCTGCTGCGGAAAAACCCCAGGATCGCGCTGCAGGTCCTCAATGAGATGGGCGGCGTCACCATGGTGCGCTCCAACATGTTGCAGCCGCCGTTCAACAACGTCGCCATCCGCCGCGCGCTGCTCAAGGCGATCGACCAGCGCTCCTTCATGGAAGCGATCGTGGGCGACGAGACAGACTTCATCCGCAACCCCTACGGTGTGTTCCCGAACGGCTCGCCCATGGTCAGCAAGGTCGGCATGGAGGTGCTCGCCGGCCCGCGTGACGTCGCCAAGGTGCGCGAGGAGATCAAGGCCGCCGGCTATGCCGGTGAGAAGGTCGTGCTGATCGTGCCGACCGACTACCAGGACCTGAAGGCCACGGCCGATGTCTGGGCCGATCTGCTGAAGCGCTGCGGCATGGACGTGGACTACGTCGCCACCGACTGGGGCCAGATGCTCACCCGCCGCAACAACAAGGGCCCGGTCGCCCAGGGCGGCTGGTCCTGCTTCACCACCGGCTGGTCCGGCAGCAGCGTCGATACCCCCGCCGGCCACCCGCCGCTGCGCGGCAACGGCGACAGCCAGGCCGCCTGGCCCGGCTGGTATGTCAGCCCGAAGATGGAGGCGCTGCGCACCGAATGGTTCGACGCGCCGGATGTCGCCGCCCAGAAGGCGATCTGCGACCGGATCCAGGCCCTGTTCTTCGAGGAAGTGCCGTACTGGCCGGTTGGCCAGGCCGTCGGCCCCACCGCCTACCGCAAGGACCTCACCGGCGTGGTCGATGGCCACACCGTGTTCTGGAACGTCCGCCGCGCCTGACCCGAAGCCGGGCAGGGCACCAACCCTGCCCGGCACCCCATCCCGCTGTTTGCCTGGAGTGACATGCCATGAAGCGCCGCACCTTCCTCGCCACCGCCGCCGCGGGCGCCGCCCTTGCCCCCGCCGTGGTGCGCGCCCAGCGGCAGACCACGCTGAAGTTCATCCCGCAGATCGACCTCGCCTTCCTCGATCCGCACTGGACCACGGCCTATGTCACCCGCAACCACGGCTACCTCGTGTTCGACACGCTCTACGGGCAAGACGGCAACTACAAGGTCTCGCCGCAGATGGTCGAAGGCCACGTGGTGGAGAATGACGGCAAGCAGTGGAAGCTCACCCTGCGCGACGGCCTGATGTGGCACGACGGGGAGCGCGTTCTGGCACGCGATTGCGTCGCCTCCATCAAGCGCTGGGCCAAGCGCGACGCCCTCGGCGATGCGCTGATGTCCGCCACCGACGAACTCTCGGCCGCCGACGACAAGACCATCCAGTTCCGCCTGAAGCGGCCCTTCCCGCTGCTGCCCGACGCGCTGGGCAAGTCCCCCTCGCCGATGTGCGCCATGATGCCGGAGCGCCTGGCCAGCACCGATGCCTTCACCCAGATCAAGGAAATCATCGGCTCCGGCCCCTACAAGTACAAGATGGACGAGCGGGTGCAGGGCGCCAGGAACGTCTATGAGCGCTTCGCCCAGTACAAGCCGCGCGAAGGCGGCACGCCGGATTGGACCGCCGGCCCCAAGCGCCCCTGGTTCGACCGCATCGAATGGACCACCATGCCCGATGCCTCGGTCGCCTCCGCGGCCCTGCAGAGCGGCGAACAGGATTGGTGGGAATACCTCACCCACGACCTGATGCCGCTGCTGAAACGCAACAATCGCATCCGCGTGGGCATCCAGGACCCGACAGGCGGCGTGATGATGGCCCGCGCCAACCAGCTCACCACGCCCTTCAACAACCAGAAGATCCGCCAGATCATCAACGCCGCGATCAACCAGGCCGATTTCATGCAGGCCATCGTCGGCGATGATCCCAGCATGTTCTACACCCCGCTCGGCTACTTCACGCCGAAGACGCCGATGGCCAGCGAGGAAGGCCTCGGCATCTTCGTCGGCAAGAAGGACTTCACCAAGATCAAGGCCGAACTGGCCGCCGCCGGCTACAAGAACGAGAAGGTCGTTCTGATGGTCGCTGTCGACTATCCCATCCTCAAGGCCCTGGGCGACGTGCTGGCCGACGTGCTGCAGAAATGCGGCATGAACGTCGATTACATCGTTACCGATTGGGGCACGATGCTGCAGCGCCGCGCCAAGAAGGACCCGGCGGAGCAGGGCGGCTGGAACCTCTTCGTCACCGGCTGGGCGGGCACGGATCACCTGAACCCCGCCGGCCACATCGCGCTGCGCGGCAATGGCGATGCCCCCAGCGCCTGGCCCGGCTGGTGCGTCAGCCCCGAGATCGAGCGCCTGCGCAACGCCTGGTTCGATGCGCCGGATGTCGCCACCCAGCAGAAGATCTGCGCCGATATCCAGAAGCAGGCCCTGGTGGACGTGCCCTACATGCCGCTCGGCCAATACCAGCAGCCCACCGCCTATCGCAGCGACATCACCGGCGTGCTGAACGGCTTCGCCACGTTCTGGAACGTGCGGAGGGCATGAGCATGGCACTGCGGCGCCGCCAACTTCTCGCCGGAGCCGGGGCAGGGGTGTTGGCCACCCCCGCGCTGGCGCAACCCGCCCGCGTGCTCAAGGCGGTGCCGCAGGCCAACCTCACCTCGATCGACCCGATCTGGACGACGGCCAACATCACCCGCAACTACGGCCACATGGTCTATGACACGCTGTACGGCATCGACCAGTCCTTCACCGCCCGCCCGCAAATGGCCGCCGGCCACCTGGTGGAAGATGACGGCAAGCGCGTCACCATCACCCTGCGCGAGGGCCTCGCCTTCCACAACGGTGAGCCCGTCCGCGCCGCCGACGCCGCCCAATCGATCCGCCGCTGGAGCCAGCGCACCGCCTACGGCCTCAAGCTGCGCGACGTGCTGGACGAGATCTCGGCGCCAGACGACAAGCGCATCGTCCTGCGCCTCAAGAAGCCCTTCCCGATGCTGTTCCAGGGCTTGGGCCAGGTCAGCGGCGCCTGCTTCATCATGCCGGAAAAGGTCGCGCTCACCGACCCGTTCAAGCAGATCGACGACCCCACCGGCTCCGGCCCGTTCAGCTTCGTCAAAAGCGAATACAACACCGGCAGCCGCATGGCCTTCGAGCGCAACGCGCGCTACGTGCCGGTTTCCGCAGGCGAGCCCAGCCTGATCGCCGGCCCCAAGCGCGTGTTCTTCGATCGCGTGGAGTGGCACATCATCACCGATGCCGCCACCGCCGCCGCCGCCCTGCAACGCGGCGAGATCGACTGGTTCGAGCAGCCGCCGCCGGAAATCCAGGAACTCCTGGCCCGCAACCGCGACATCACCGTGGACCTGATCGACACGCTGCCGCTGGGCGGGGTGATGCGCCTCAACCACCTGCACCCGCCCTTCAACGACAAGAAGATCCGCCAGGCCATCCTGCCGGCCATCGACCAGACCGACTACATGAGCGCCGTCGTCGGCACCGATCCGTCGGTCTACCGCGCCAATGTGGGCGTGTTCACGCCAGACACCCCGCTGGTCAACACCGCCGGCATGGAGGCACTGACCTCCCCGCGCAGCATCGACCGCGCCAAGGCCCTGCTGCGCGAAGCCGGCTACACCAACCAACTCCTGCGCCTGATCGGCCCCACCGACATCCTGGCCCCGGCGGCGCTGACCCAGGTGGCCGCCGACATGTTCCGCCGCCTGGGCATGAACATGGATTTCGCGTTGTCAGACTGGGGCACCGTCATCCAGCGCCGCACCTCGCGCGAGCCGGTGGAAAAGGGCGGCTGGTCGGTGCTGTGCACCGCCTCCTCCAGCTTCGACCAGGCCGACCCCGCGGCCCATTCCATGATCCGCGGCAACGGCGTGGCTGGCTGGCCAGGCTGGCCGACGATTCCCGCGCTGGAGACACTGCGCGATGCCTGGTTCGATGCGCCGACGCTCGAAGAACAGAAGCGCATCGCCATGGAGATTCAGCGCGTGGCGCTGGACGAAGTGTCGTACATCCCGCTCGGCAGCTACTACGGCAAGACCGCCCTGCGCAAAAATCTCACCGGTCGCGTTCCGGGCCTGATGCTGTCATGGAATTTGCGTCGTGTCTGACAGGAATGGCTTGCGGCAGCCGTCTCCACGCCGCATAACTGTCATACCCGATCAGGTGGAGGCACCACTGCTTGGTCGAACCCGCTCTCCGCGGGTCATACATAACGGTGCTGTGGAAATGCCGGTCCCTGGTCCTGTTGGATGGGGACATGAAGGAAGACGAAGCGTTGGCGACCATGCCCATGGCAAACCTACCGTGGGCGCGCCCAGCGTGGAGGCTTCCACTGATCCCGTTCCGCTTGTCCAGGCCTCAGTTGTGCAGGTTGGCTATGGCCAGCCAGCCCAGGCTGGGGCAGGCTGTTTCTTTGCACGCCGCCCGGTGCCACGCCGTCTGTGCGGTGCGCCAGTCATGATGGAGCTTGCCGCGACGATGCCACGCCAAACCCCCAACCGCCCCGGCCCGGACGCCTTGCCGCGCCGCTCCGCGCGCACAACCCGGAGGTAACCAGGGGATGTTCGCCTACACCGTCCGTCGCGTCATCGCCACGATCCCTGTCATGGGCATCGTCGCGCTGTTCGTGTTCAGCCTGCTCTACATCGCCCCCGGTGACCCCGCGGCGATCATCGCCGGCGACCAGGCCACCCCCGAGGACGTGGAACGCATCCGCGCCTCGCTCGGCCTCGACCGCCCCTTCATTGTGCGGTTCCTCGAATGGCTGTTCCGGGTGCTGCAAGGCGACCTCGGCGTGTCGATCTTCACCAACCTGCCGGTCTCCCACATGATCAAGCAGCGTCTGGAGCCGACCTTCTCGCTGATGCTCCTCACGCTCACCTTCGCGCTGTCCTGCGCCATTCCCATGGGCGTGGTCGCGGCCTGGAAGCACGGCACCTGGATCGACCGGTTCGTGATGCTGTTCGCCGTGCTGGGCTTCTCGGTGCCGGTGTTCGTGGTGGGCTACGTGCTCGCCTACACCTTCGCGCTGCAGCTCGATTGGTTCCCGGTGCAGGGCTACACCCCGCTCTCCAACGGTATCGGTGGCTGGGTCTCCAACCTCACCCTCCCCGCCGTCGCCCTCGGCAGCGCCTTCATCGCCCTGATCGCCCGCATCACCCGCGCGACCATGCTTGAAGTGCTGAACCAGGATTACGTGCGCACCGCCAAGGCCAAGGGCGTCGGCCAGCGCGCCATCCTGTTCGTCCATGCGCTCAAGAATGCCGCGGTGCCGATCATCACCATCGTCGGCATCGGCTTCGCCGGCCTGATCGGCGGCGCCGTGGTGACGGAAAGCGTGTTCGCCATCCCCGGCGTCGGCCGCCTCGTGGTCGATGCCATCCTGCGGCGCGACTATCCGGTCATCCAGGGCGTGGTGCTGATGTTCAGCTTCACGTACGTGATCGTGAACCTCATCGTCGACCTGCTCTACACCGTGTTCGATCCGAGGATCCGCTACTGATGAGCACCACAACCCTGCCCCCGGACGGGTTCACCCCGGCTCCGAAGCTCGCGGACGTGCTGCCGCCCCGCAAGGAGCGGTCCAAGCTCGGCATGTTCGCCTACCGCCACCCCACCATCGCCGTCGGCGGCTTCATGGTGTCCCTGTTCGTGCTGATGGCGATCTTCGCGCCACTGCTCTGGACCGTGGACCCCACCGCCCTGGCACCGGCGCGGCGCACCCGCCCGCCCAGCGAGCTGTACTGGTTCGGCACCGACATGCTGGGGCGCGACGTCTATTCGCGCGTCATCTACGGCGCCCGCATCTCGCTGATCGTGGGCTTCGGCGTCGCCATCTGCGCGGCCTCGATCGGGCTCTTCATCGGCCTGATCTCCGGCTTCATCCGCGCCGTCGATGCGGTCGTGATGCGCATCATGGACGGCATGATGTCCATCCCGTCGATCCTGCTCGCGATCGCCATGATGGCCCTCACCCGCGCCAGCGTGGAGAACGTGATCATCGCGATCACCATCGCCGACGTGCCGCGCGTCTCGCGCCTGGTTCGCGGCGTGGTGCTCACCCTGCGCGAGCAGCCCTACGTGGAAGCAGCCATCGCCGCCGGCACGCGCACGCCGATGATCATCATCAAGCACATCCTGCCGAACACGCTGGCCCCGGTCATCGTGCAGGCAACCTTCCTGTGCGCCTCGGCGATGATCGCGGAAGCAACGCTGTCCTTCATCGGTGCCGGCACCCCGCCGATCATCCCCTCCTGGGGCAACATCATGGCCGAGGGCCGCGCCCTCTGGCAGGTGAAGCCCTACATCGTGTTCTTCCCGGCCGTCTTCCTGTCGATCACCGTGCTGTCCGTGAACCTGCTGGGTGACGGCCTGCGCGATGCGCTCGACCCGCGCATGGCCAAGAGGATCTGATCCCAGATGTCTTCTTCCGCCCCCCTTCTCGATATCCAGAACCTGCAGACGCATTTCGGCACCATCGACGGCGTGGTCCGCGCCGTCGAGGGCGTCAGCTTCTCCATCAACGCGGGTGAAACCGTGGCGGTGGTGGGCGAATCCGGCTGCGGCAAGTCGGTCACCGCCATGTCGATCCTGCGGCTGATCGCCACGCCCCCGGGCAAGATCGCCGGCAAGATCCTGTTCAAGGGCACCAACCTCCTTGAACTGTCCGAGCCCGAGATGCAGGCCATCCGCGGCAACGACATCTCGATGATCTTCCAGGAGCCGATGACCTCGCTGAACCCGGTGCTCACCGTGGGCCGGCAGATCGGCGAAACGGTAATGCTGCACGAGGGCCTGTCCGCCAAGGACGCCGAGCAGCGCGCGATCGAGATGCTGACCCTGGTCGGCATCCCGGCTCCCGCCCGCCGCGTGCGCGAATACCCGCACCAGCTCTCCGGCGGCATGCGCCAGCGCGTCATGATCGCCATGGCGCTGGCCTGCTCGCCGCAGCTCCTGGTGGCCGACGAGCCGACCACCGCGCTCGACGTGACCATCCAGGCGCAGATCCTGGAGCTGATGCGCGACCTGAAAACCCGCGTTGGCGCCGCCATCATGCTCATCACCCACGATCTCGGCGTGGTGGCTGAAATGGCCCAGCGCGTGGTGGTGATGTATGCCGGCCGCAAGGTGGAGGAAGGCAGCGTGGAGGAGATCTTCCTCAACCCGCTGCACCCCTACACGCGCGGCCTCATGGGCTCCATGCCCAAGCTCGGCTCCTCGCTGCACGAAACCGGCCGCAGCAAGCTGACCGAGATCCAGGGCCAGGTTCCCAGCCTGCGCAAGCCCATCATCGGCTGCGCCTTCGCCGGCCGCTGCCCGAACGTGACCGATGTGTGCCGCCAGATGGCCCCGGCCATCGAGGAAAAGGCGCCGAAACATCTCGTTGCCTGCCACTACGCCCCGCGCGCAGCGGCTGCGGCCTGAAGAGGAAGACAATGAGCAACTCCCAGACCCCGTCCTCGGGCAGGCCGCTGCTCGAGGTGAAGGGCCTCAAGAAGCACTTCCCGATCCACGGCGGCATCCTCGGCGGCAAGACCGGCAACGTGTATGCCGTCGATGGTGTCAGCTTCTCGATCAACCGCGGCGAGACGCTGTCGCTGGTCGGCGAATCCGGCTGCGGCAAGTCCACCGTCGGCAAGGCGGTGCTCCGCCTCTACCCGATCACAGATGGCGAGGTCCTGCTGGATGGCCGCCGGGTGGACAACCTGCCGGCCGGCGAGCTCCGCCCGCTGCGCAAGCGCATGCAGGTGGTGTTCCAGGACCCGTTCAGCTCGCTGAACCCGCGCCAGAAGCTGCGCGACATCATCGCCGAGCCGATCGTCAACTTCGGCATGGCCTCGGGTTCGGAACTCGATGACCGCGTCGGCGACCTGCTCGACAAGGTGCGCCTGCCGCGCGAGGCGATGTACCGCTACCCGCACGAATTCTCGGGCGGCCAGCGCCAGCGAATCGCCATCGCCCGCGCCCTCGCCCCGGGCTCCGACCTCATCATCTGCGACGAGGCGGTGTCCGCGCTGGACGTGTCGGTGAAGGCGCAGATCGTCAACCTGCTGTCGGACCTGCAGGACGAGCTCGGCCTTGCGCTGCTGTTCATCAGCCACGATCTTGCCATCGTGGAACACCTCACCCACCGGGTGGCGGTGATGTATCTCGGCAAGATCGTCGAACTCGCCGACCGCAAGACGCTGTTCTCCACGCCGCACCACCCCTACACCCGCGCACTGCTCTCCGCCGTGCCGGTGCCGGATCCCACGGTGAAGCGCCAGCGCATCATCCTGCGCGGCGACGTGCCCAGCCCGATCAACCCGCCCAGCGGCTGCCGTTTCCACACCCGCTGCCCCTTCGTGTTCGACCGCTGCAAGGTGGACGAGCCGCAGCTGCGGGATGTCGGCATGGGCCGCATGTCCGCCTGCCACCTCGATGTGGTGCCGGATACCGTGCCGGAAGCCAATCGCCAGGCCGCCGTCGCCGCCTGACCCTGCACACCGACTGCACTGAACCCGCGCCGGGCCCCCAAAGCCCGGCGCGGTTGCGTTTCAGCCGCACTGTCCCGAAGGGCCGCACGCGATGACCCTCGCCTCCCTGCGCGCCTATGTGCGCCACGAATGGTTCGGCAACATCCGCGGCGACCTGCTCTCCGGCCTCGTCGTCGCCCTCGCGTTGATTCCGGAAGCGATCGCGTTTTCCATCATCGCCGGCGTCGATCCGAAGGTGGGCCTCTACGCCTCCTTCTCCATCGCCGTGCTGATCGCCTTCGTCGGCGGCCGCCCGGGCATGATCTCGGCCGCCACCGCCGCCACCGCCGTGCTCATGGTCACCCTGGTGCGCGACCACGGCCTGCAATACCTCCTGGCCGCCACCTTCCTCGCCGGCCTCCTGCAGATTCTCTGTGGCCTCTTCCGGCTCGATCGGCTGATGCGCTTCGTCTCCCGCTCCGTGCTCACCGGCTTCGTCAACGCGCTCGGCATCCTGATCTTCATGGCCCAGCTGCCGGAACTCATCGGCGTGCCCTGGCTCACCTACGTCATGCTCGCCGCGGGCCTGGCGATCATCTACGGCGTCCCCCGCCTCACCCGCGCCATCCCCTCGCCACTCGTCTGCATCGTCGTCCTCACCGCCATCTCGCTCGCCCTGGGGCTCGACCTGCGGACGGTCGCCGACATGGGCCAGCTCCCCACCTCCTGGCCCAGCTTCCTGCTGCCCGACGTTCCCTTCACGCTGGAAACGGTCTGGATCGTCCTGCCCTATTCCGCCGGCATCTGCGCCGTCGGCCTGCTCGAGTCGCTGATGACCGCCCAGGTGGTCGATGAACTCACCGACACGCCCAGCAACAAGCGCATGGAATGCGTGGGGCAGGGGATCGCGAACGCCGCCACCTGCTTCATCGGCGGCATGGCCGGCTGCGCCATGATCGGCCAGTCCGGCATCAACGTCATCTCCGGCGGCCGCGGCCGGCTCTCCTGCTTCGCCGCCGGCGTGCTGCTGCTGATCTTCTGCGTGGCCCTCGGCGAATGGGTCGGCCGCATCCCCATGGCGGCCCTGGTCGCCGTGATGGTCATGGTCTCCATCAGCACCTTCCGCTGGGGCTCGCTGCTCGCCATCCGCACCCAGCCCGCCAGCTCCAGCGTGGTCATGGCCACCACCGTCGTCGTCGTCGTGGCCACCAAGAACCTGGCCCTCGGCGTGCTCGCCGGCGCCCTCCTCTCCGGCCTCTTCTTCGCCTGGAAGGTCGCCCGCCAGGTCCGCATCACCTCCACCCTCGAAGGCACCACCCGCACCTACCGCCTCGAAGGCCAGGTCTTCTTCGCCTCAGCGGAGGACGTCATCGCCGGCTTCAACTACCGCGAACCCCTGGACCGCGTGGTGATCGACGCCAGCCGCGCCCATGTCTGGGATCTCACCGGCGTCGCGGCACTCGACACGGTCGTCACCCGCCTGCGCCGCTCCGCCCGCACCGTGGACCTCGTCGGCCTGAATCCGGAAAGCCAGGGCCTCGTCACCCGCCTCTCCACCCTCGCGAACCCTAGCCCCGCCGGCCACTGAGCGCTCCCGGCAGGGTTTTAACGGCGCAACGCTTGACCATATAGGGCGCGGGTGCCAACACTCGGCACCATAGGTGCGCCACCCATGGCGCCCGGTGAAACACGTTCGACAGGGGAGCAAGCGATGCCTCAGGTAACGCTGACGGTGAACGGCAAGACCTCAACCGTGGAGGTGGAGGGCCGCACCCTCCTGGTCGAACTGCTGCGCGAAAAGCTGGGCCTCACCGGCACCCATGTCGGCTGCGACACCAGCCAGTGCGGCGCCTGCGTCGTCCATGTGGACGGCAACTCGGTGAAGTCCTGCACCATGCTGGCCGTCCAGGCCGATGGCAGCAGCGTCACCACCATCGAGGGCCTGGCCAAGGCCGATGGCACCCTGCACCCGATGCAGGAGATGTTCCGCGAGCACCACGCCCTGCAGTGCGGCTTCTGCACCCCCGGCATGGTCATGGCCGCGGTGGACCTGGTCGCCAAGAACCCGCAGGGCCTGTCGGAAGAGCAAATCCGCCACGGTCTGGAAGGCAACCTCTGCCGCTGCACCGGCTACCACAACATCGTCAAGGCGATCGACGCGGCGCAACCGCTGATGCACGCGAAGTAAGAACGCCAGAACAGAAACGATCCCGGCGCGCCTCGTGATGCGCGCCGGATGGGGGGCACCATGAACGCACCGTTCGAAGGCATTGGCGCTTCGGTCCGCCGCAAGGAAGACCTGCGCTTCATCTCCGGCCGCGGCAACTACACGGATGACATCAACCGTCCGAACCAGACCTATGCCGTCTTCCGCCGCAGCGACCGTCCGCACGCCAACATCGTCTCGATCGATACCTCGGCCGCGAAGTCCGCGCCGGGCGTCGTCGCCGTCTACACCGCCGAGGACCTCGCCGCGATCGGCGGCCTGCCCTGCGGCTGGCAGATCCACTCCAAGGACGGCTCGCCGATGGCCGAGCCCAAGCACCCCGTCCTCGCCGAGGGCAAGGTGCGCCACGTCGGCGATCCGATCGCCGTCGTCATCGCCGAAACCAAGCAACAGGCCCGCGACGCCGCGGAGCTGATCGAGATCGATCTGAAAGACCTGCCCGCCACCGCCACCGTCACGGATGCGCTGAAGTCCGGCGCCGCCCAGATCCACGACAACGCCCCCGGCAACGTCTGCTACGACTGGCATATCGGCGACAAGGAGGCCACCGAGGCCGCCTTCGCCAAGGCCGCCAAGATCGTCAAGCTCGATCTGGAAAACAACCGCCTGGTGCCGAACGCCATGGAGCCCCGCGTGGCCATCGGCGACTACGACCGCCACACCAGCGACTACACGCTCTTCACCACCAGCCAGAACCCGCACGTCATCCGCCTGCTGATGGGCGCCTTCGTCCTCGGCCTGCCGGAGCACAAGCTGCGCGTCGTGGCGCCGGATGTCGGCGGCGGCTTCGGCAGCAAGATCTACCACTACGCCGAGGAAGCCACCGTCACCTGGGCCGCCGGCAAGCTCGGCCGCCCGGTGAAGTGGACCGCCGATCGCACCGAATCCTTCATGTCGGATGCCCACGGCCGCGACCACGTCAGCACCGCCGAGATGGCGCTCGATGCCCAGGGCAACTTCCTGGCGCTGCGCGTCAACACGCTGGCCAACATGGGCGCCTACCTGTCCACCTTCGCCCCCGCGGTGCCCACCTACCTCTACGCCACGCTGCTCGCCGGCACCTACCGCACCCCGGTGATCTACGCGGAAGTGAAGGCCGTCTTCACCAACACCGTCCCGGTCGATGCCTACCGCGGCGCCGGCCGCCCGGAAGCCACCTTCCTGCTGGAACGCCTGGTCGACACCATCTGCCACGACACCGGCTTCGACCCCGTCGCCATCCGCCTGCAGAACTTCATCCCCAAGGATGCCTTCCCGTACCAAACGCCGGTGGCGCTCCAGTACGACAGCGGCGACTACTTCACGACCATGGAAGTGGCCATGAAGAACGCCGACTACGCCGGCTTCCCCGCCCGCAAGGCGGCCGCCGCGGCGAAGGGCAAGCTGCGCGGCATCGGCATCTCCACCTATCTCGAAGCCTGCGGCATCGCCCCCTCGGCGGTTGTCGGCTCGCTCGGCGCGCGTGCCGGCCTCTATGAGGTCGCCAACATCCGCGTCCACCCCACCGGCTCGGTCTCGGTCTTCACCGGCACCCACAGCCACGGCCAGGGGCATGAGACCACGCTCGCCCAGCTCGTCACCAGCCAGCTCGGCGTGCCGTTCAGCCAGGTCGAAATCGTCCACGGCGACACCAACCGCATTCCCTTCGGCATGGGCACCTACGGCAGCCGCTCGCTCGCCGTCGGCGGCACCGCCATGGTGAAGGCGATGGACAAGATCATCGCCAAGGGCAAGAAGATCGCCGCCCACCTGCTCGAAGCCTCGGTGGACGACATCGAATTCGCCGATGGCAGCTTCAAGGTTGCCGGCACCGATCGCGCCAAAAGCCTCAGCGAGATCGCGCTCACCGCCTACGTCCCGCACAACTACCCGATCACCGAGATCGAGCCGGGCCTGGACGAGACGGCGTTCTACGATCCCGCCAACTTCACCTTCCCCGGCGGCTGCCATGTCTGCGAAGTGGAAATCGACCCCGAAACCGGCGTCACCAGCATCGTGAACTTCACCGCGGTGGACGATGTCGGTCGCGTCATCAACCCGATGATCGTGGAAGGCCAGGTCCAGGGCGGCGTCGCCCAGGGCATCGGCCAGGCGCTGCTGGAACATGCCGTCTACGACAGCAACGCCCAGCTCCTGTCCGGCTCGTTCATGGACTACACCATGCCGCGCGCCGACAACCTCACCAACATCTCGGTCGCCACCGAGAACACCCTCTGCACCCACAATCCCCTGGGTGTGAAGGGCTGCGGTGAGGTCGGCGCCATCGGCTCGCCCCCGGCCGTCATGAACGCGGTCATCAGCGCGCTGAAGGATTACGGCGTGCGCCACATGAACATGCCCGCCTCCCCCGAGAAGATCTGGGGCATCATCAACGCCGGCCGCAAGGCCGCCGAGTAAGCACGAGGAACCCGACATGTACGATTTCGGTTACACCAAGCCCTCGAGCCTCGCCGACGCTGTCGCCGCCCTCGCGGGTGACGACGAAGCCAAGGCCCTCGCCGGCGGCCAAACCCTGATCCCGGTGCTCAAGCAGCGCCTGAACAAGCCGACCAAGGTGGTCGACCTGTCCAAGCTCGGCCTCTCCGGCATCACCGTCACCGGTGACAGCGTCACCATCGGCGCCATGACCAACCACGCCACGGTTGCCGCCTCGGCAGACGTGAAGCGCGCCATCCCGGCGCTGGCGGCCCTGGCCGGCGGCATCGGCGATATCCAGGTCCGCAACCGCGGCACCATCGGCGGCTCGCTGGCCAACAACGACCCCTCGGCCTGCTACCCCTCCGCCGTGCTGGCACTCGGTGCCACCATCACCACCAACAAGCGCAGCATCTCGGCCGACGACTACTTCCAGGGCATGTTCACCACCGCCCTGGATGCCGGCGAGGTCATCACCTCCGTCAGCTTCCCGGTCCCGGCCAAGGCCGCCTACATCAAGTTCAAGAACCCGGCCTCGCGCTACGCCATGGTGGGCGTGTTCGTTGCCAACGGCCCGAAGGGCGTGCGCGTTGCCGTCACCGGGGCCGGCCAGGGCGGCGTCTTCCGCCACACCGCCGCCGAAGCCGCCCTGTCCAAGTCCTGGTCGCCCGCGTCGCTCGACGGCGTGTCTATCCCGGCCGACGGCATGAACAGCGACATCCACGCCAGCGCCCCCTACCGCGCGCACCTCGTGGGCGTCGTCACCAAGCGCGCCGTCACCGCCGCGGGCTGATCCCCGCGCCCAAAGCCAAGCAAAGCAGGGGGCCTCGTGCCCCCTGTTTTCGTATCGGCGAAGTCCAAGAAAAGCGGTCACAGAGAGCACAGAGGGGGCACAGAGAGCACAGAGTTCGCTGGATGAACCTTGCCTGGCTTCTCAGTTCCCCTCTGTGGCTCTCTGTGCTCTCTGTGACCGCTTATCCTTGCGATGGCGCCACACGCTGGATAAGCCCAGGCCATCACACCGAACGTCAGGAGAAGCCGCCATGCAGGTCACCGAGCACGTCTGCCGCACCGCGCGCCACACCAGCTTCTACCTGCAGGCCGGCGACCCCACTGGCAGTCCCTCTGGCACGCCCATCATCTTCCTCCATGGCTGGCCCGAACTCGCCATTTCCTGGCGCCACCAGCTCCCCGCCATGGCCGCCCTCGGCCTGCGCGCCATCGCGCCAGACATGCGCGGCTACGGCCGCTCCAGCACCTATCCCACCCATGCCGACTACGCGCTGGAACACGCGGTGCAAGACATGATCGACCTGCTCGATCACCTCGGCGCCGAAAAAGCCATCTGGGTCGGCCACGACTGGGGCGCCCCCGTCGTCTGGTCACTCGCCAGCCACCATCCGGATCGCTGCCACGGCATCGCCAATCTCTGCGTGCCCTACTATTCCAAGGGCTTCGCGCCGGAAAACTTCCTCCCCCAGGCCGACCGCACCCTCTACCCGGAAGCAGACTTCCCCTTCGCCCAGTGGGAATACATGGCCTTCTACCAGGAGAACTTCGCCCGCGCCCATCAGGGCTTCGAGGCGAAGGTGGCCAACACCGTGAAAGCCATGTTCCGCCGCGGCAACCCCGCCGCCGCCGGCACCCCCTCCCGCACCGCCCTCGTCCGCAAGGGCAATGGCTGGTTCGGCCCCGCCAACGCCGCCCCCGATGTGCCCCGCGACGAAAGCGTCCTCACCGAAGCCGACTGGCACGCCTACACCGCCGCCCTCACCCGCACCGGCTTTTTCGGCCCCGATAGCTGGTACATGAACTTCCCCGCCAACCTGGCCTACGCCAAGCACGCCAGGAACGCCGGCAAACTCTCCCTCCCGGTGCTCTTCCTGCACGGCGCCTACGACTACACCTGCGAAACCATGACCTCCCGCCTC
>CANHKG010000090.1 GCA_947460455.1 Rhodospirillales bacterium
CGCCAGCCCGGCGAGATCGTGCACCTGAAGGTGACCATCTTCGCCACCGCCAACCTCTTCCTGCCGGGCCACCGCATCCGGCTGGATATCTCCTCGTCCAACTTCCCGCGCTTCGATGTGAACCCGAACACCGGCGAACCCGAAGGGGCAGCCACCCGCCGCCGCATCGCCCGCAACACGGTGTTCGCGGATGCCGCCCGCCCGAGCCGGGTCGTGCTGCCCATCATCGCCAAGTAAGGAAGCACGTTCTTTTTTGAAAAAAAGAACCAAAAAACTTTTATTCGTTTGCGGCTCGCCCTGAAGCGGGCCCAAACGAATGAAGTCTTTTTTGCTTCTTTTTTCTTCAGAAAAAAGAAGAATCTCGCTTCCCTAGATCAATTTCAACCGCCGCAGCACCACCAGCATCACCACCACCGAAAGCACGATCAGCCCCATCGCCGCCGCAAAGCCGGAGCTATGCTCGTCCACGAACGGCAGCCGGGCCACGTTCATGCCGAAGATGCCTGAGATCAGCGTGGGCGGCATCAGCAGCGCGGTGATCACCGAAAGCAGCGCCAGCCGCTGGTTGGTCTGCGCCGCCTGGCGCGAGGCGATTTCATCCTGCAGCGCATGCGCCCGGTTCTGCAGCGCGCCGATATCCCCGGCCAGGCTGTCCAGCCGTTCGCCCACATAGGCGCATTCCTCCAGCGCATCGGGCGTGAACCACGCTGGCGGATGCGCCCCCAGCTCGCGCAGCAGCCCCCCCAGCGGCGGCACCAGCCGCGCCATCCGGGTTGCATCGCGCCGCACCAGCCCCAGCGCCTCGAACTCCTGCTCGTCGCGGTCCAGCAGCGCATCCTCCACGAAATCCAGCCGGTCCCCCATGCGCCGCACCAGCAGCGCCATGGAATCGGCCAACCCATCGATCACCGCGTCGAACAGGTTCAGCACCCCGGGAAAGCGCCGCCCCGCCAGCAGCGCCTCGTGCAGCGCGCTCAGCGTGCGCACCTGCCGCCGTCGTGCGGTCACCAGCCGGCGCGGCTGCATCGCGAAGCGCCAGGTCGTCATCTTGCGCGGATCGGTCTCGGCGCCATGAATGAAGTCGGGTGCCATCCCGGCGATCACCTCCGGCTCGGCCAAAAGCTGGATCATGTCCGCCGGCTCCTCCAGCAGTTCCAGCGCGTCCGGCGGCAACCCCGGCAAGGACTGCAGCACCGCGGTGCTGCGCGTATCGGCCAGGTCGAAATGCAGCCAGACCCAGCCCTCGTCCGGCGGCGGCGCCATCGCCGCTGCATGGTCCATCGGCGTCGCCCGCCCCTCGGCGTCGAACCGATAGGCCCAGATCAGGCAGGGCACCCCCGCCACGGCCAATCCGGAAGCCGCAATCGCATCCTGGGTCGTCAAGGTCACCATCATCACCGCAATCGCAACGATACCACAGCACGCCAGCATCCTGCCCGCGGCAGGTCATTGAACCCGGTTGCGCGCGCCCAGGTTCACCGGTCTGCAACAGGAACGGGGTTTGAAACACAACAAGCCCAGCACACTAGCGCATGCCACCGCCGCCGGTGTGACAGGCCGATGAAGCCTGTCCGCCATCGCGACCGTCCTGTAGTCTCCAGCCATGAGCACCGCCAGCCCCGCCCAGATCGCCGCCACCCTCTGCGCCCGCGTCGGCCTGAACGACGCGGCAACCCTTGGCGTGGCAGGCACGGAGCCCGCCCTCCCATCCTCCTTCCGCGTTGATGCCGCCGCCGCCGCCAGCATCGGCGCTGCCGCCCTTGCCGCCGAGGCCACCTGGCGCCACCGCACCGGGGCAGGGCAGGGCGTCTCCATCGACATCCGCCATGCCGCCGCCGAGTTCCGCAGCGAGCGCTACCTGCGCGTCGCCGGCCAGGAACCGAAGGAGATCTGGGACCCGATCGCCGGCGCCTATTCCACGGCGGATGGATGGGTGCGCCTGCACACCAACTTCCCGCACCACCGCGACGGAATCCTCAAGCTGCTCGGCTGCGCCAACACGAAGGAGGATGTCGCCGCCGCCCTGCGCCGCCGCAAGGCCGAGGCGTTCGAGACCGAAGCCTGGAAGGCCGGCATGTGCGTCAGCGCCTATCGCAGCTTCGCCCAGTGGGATGCGCACCCCCACGCCCAGGCCCTGTCCGGCATCCCGCCGGTGCGGCTGGAACGCCTGCGCGATGCCGCCCCCATCCCCTTCGCCCCCAACCCCACCCGCCCGCTGGATGGCGTGCGCGTGCTAGATCTCACCCGCGTCATCGCCGGCCCCGTCGCCGGCCGCACCCTCGCCGCCCATGGCGCGGAGGTGCTCTACGTCGCCAGCCCGAACGTGCCCAACCTGCCCGCACTGATTGCCGATACCGGTCGCGGCAAGCGCGCCTGCGCGATTGATCTCGAAACGGAGCAGGGCAGGGCGCAGCTGCGCGCTTTGGTGGAGCAGGCCGATATCTTCCTGCAATCCTACCGGCCCGGCGCGCTCGCCCGCCACGGCTTCGGCCCGGCGCAGGTGGCGGCCATGCGGCCGGGCATCGTGGTGGCCACGCTATCGGCCTATGGCGACACCGGCCCCTGGGCCGGCAAGCGCGGCTTCGATTCCCTGGTGCAGACCTCCACCGGCTTCAACCATGCGGAAGCCGAGGCCGCCGGCGCCCGCGGCCCCAAGGTGCTGCCCTGCCAGGCGCTCGATCACGCCAGCGGCTACCTCCTCGCCCTCGGCGCCATGGCCGCGCGCCTGCGCCAGGCCCGCGAGGGCGGCAGCTGGAAAGTCAGCGTGGCCCTCGCCACCACCGGCCACTGGCTGCGCAGCCTCGGCCGCATCGACGGCCTCGCCGCGCCAGACCAGGACCTCGCCGCGGTGCAGGACCTGCTGGAACCCAGCAGCTTCGGCCCCACCCCCACCACCGCCCTGCGCCACGCCGCCCAACTCTCCGCCACCCCTGCCCGCTGGTCTCGCGGCGCCTCCGAACTCGGGCAGGACCAACCCGTCTGGTGACCAGCCCCCCGCCCCGCGCGCGTGACATGCGGCCCCCCCTGCGCTAGGTGAACCGCCCCGCTTCCACACCTTGCCCGGGCTGGAAAATGACCTCCTCGAACGATATCCGCGCCACCTTCCTGGATTACTTCGCCCGCCACGGCCACACCGTGGTGGAGAGCAGCCCGCTGGTGCCGCGCAACGACCCCACCCTGATGTTCGCCAACTCGGGGATGGTCCAGTTCAAGAACGTCTTCACCGGCCAGGAAAAGCGCGCCTACTCCCGCGCCACCACCGCGCAGAAATGCGTTCGCGCCGGCGGCAAGCACAACGACCTCGACAATGTCGGCTACACCGCCCGCCACCACACCTTCTTCGAGATGCTGGGCAACTTCTCCTTCGGTGACTACTTCAAGGACCAAGCCATCTACCACGCCTGGACCCTGCTCACGAAGGATTTCGCCCTCCCGAAGGACAAGCTCCTCGTCACCGTCTATTCCGAGGACGAAGACGCCGCCGCCCTGTGGAAGAAGATCGCCGGCCTGCCGGAAAGCCGCATCATCCGCATCCCCACCGACGACAATTTCTGGCGCATGGGCGAAACCGGCCCCTGCGGCCCCTGCTCGGAAATCTTCTACGACCACGGCGACAAGATCGCGGGCGGCCCCCCGGGCAGCCCGGATGAAGACGGCGACCGCTTCATCGAGATCTGGAACAACGTGTTCATGCAGTTCGAGGAGGGGCCCCCCGGCACCCGCCGCCCGCTGCCGCGCCCCTCGATCGACACCGGCATGGGCCTGGAGCGTTTCGCCGCCATCCTCCAGGGCAAGCACGACAACTACGACACCGACACCATGCGCGCCCTCATCCTGGCCAGCGCCGAAGCCACCAGCCAGGACCCGGATGGCCCGTTCCGCGCCAGCCACCGCGTGGTGGCCGACCACCTGCGCGCCACGTCGTTCCTGATTGCCGAGGGCGTCATGCCCAGCAACGAGGGCCGCGGCTACGTGCTCCGCCGCATCATGCGCCGGGCCATGCGCCACGCCCACATGATGGGCGCGCGCGACCCGATCATGCACCGCCTCGTCCCTGCCTTGGTCCGCCAGATGGGCAGCGCCTATCCCGAGCTGGTCCGCGGCGAGACGCTCATCGCCGACACGCTCCGCCTGGAGGAAACCCGCTTCAAGGCCATGCTGGATCGCGGCCTGGGCCTGCTGGCGGAGGAAACCGCCATGCTCGCCCCGGGCGACAAGCTCGCCGGTGCCGTCGCCTTCAAGCTCTACGACACCTTCGGCTTCCCGCTCGACCTCACCCAGGACGCGCTGCGCGAGCAGGGCCAGTCCGTCGATGTCGATGGCTTCAACACCGCCATGGAGGAGCAGCGCAAGCGCGCCCGCGCCGCCTGGGCCGGCAGCGGCGAGGCCGCCACCGAAACCGTCTGGTTTGACCTCAAGCAGAAGCTCGGCGCCAGCGAGTTCCTCGGCTACGCCACCGAGGCCGCCGAAGGCGAGATCACCGCCCTCGTCGTCGCCGGCCACCCGGTGCCGAAGGCCGAAGCCGGCCAGGAAGTCGCCGTCATCCTCAACCAGACCCCGTTCTACGCCGAGAGCGGTGGCCAGGTGGGCGACACCGGCATCATCGCCGGCCCCGGCTTCTCCATCACCATCCACGATACGCAAAAGAAGGTCGGCGACCTCTTCGTCCATCTCGGCCGCGTCACGGAGGGTGCGGCCGAGATCGGCAAGCCCGTCGCCGCCACGGTGGACCACGCCCGCCGCAGCGCCATCCGCGCCCACCACTCTGCCACTCACCTGCTGCACGAAGCCCTGCGCCGCCGCCTCGGCGACCACGTCGCCCAGAAGGGCAGCCTGAACGCGCCGGATCGCCTGCGCTTCGACGTCAGCCAGCCCACCCCCATCACGCGGGACGATCTCGCCGTGGTGGAAGCCGAGGTGAACGCTCGCATCCGCGAGAACGCCGAAGTCACCACCCGGCTGATGACGCCCGACGCCGCCGTGGCCGAAGGGGCCCGCGCCCTGTTCGGCGAGAAATACGGCGAGGAAGTCCGCGTGGTCGCCATGGGCGACGACAACGGCCGCGCCTACTCGATCGAGCTCTGCGGCGGCACCCATGTCCGCCGCACCGGCGATATCGGCCTGCTGCGCATCCTCAGCGAAAGTGCGGTCTCCGCCGGCGTCCGCCGCGTGGAAGCCGTGGTCGGCGAAGCCGCCCTGGCCGCTATCGCCGAGAACGACCGCCGCCTGCTGGAAGTCGCCATCGCGCTCCGCGCCGCCCCCGCCGAAGTGCCGGAGCGCGTCGCCGCCCTGGTGGAGGAACGCCGCAAGCTGGAACGCCAGGTGCAGGAGCTGCAGAAGAAGCTCGCCACCGGCGGCACCACCAGCGAAGCCGAGACCGTCAACGGCATCACGCTGGCCGCCCGCAACCTCGGCGAGGTCCCCGCCCGCGACCTCAAGGGCATAGCGGAGGCCATCGGCCAGCAGATCGGCGAAGGCGTCGTCGCCCTGGTCTCCACCGCCGAGGGGAAGGCCAGCATCGTCGTCGCCGTCTCCGCCGGCCTCACGGGCCGCGTCAGCGCCGTCGATCTCGTCCGCGCCGCCAGTGCTGCCGTCGGCGGCAAGGGTGGCGGCGGAAGGCCCGACATGGCCCAGGCAGGTGGCCCCGATGCGGCGAAGGCGGACGACGCCCTGGCCGCGGTGCGGTCGGCGCTGGCGGGCTAACCGCCGGTCTCCTCTGTCACCGGCACGGCCTCAACCAGGATTAGCGCGGCCCTGAACGGCGCGTTCAGGGTCACGCGGAGCCCCCCCGCGACGGTCTCGGCCGGATCGCCGCTGATCCGCCACTGGCCGGAACACAAGCCGGGCAGCGCAAAGTCCCGCTTCGCCGGTCCCTCCAGGCGGAAGGCGAACAACACGCCGCGCCGTCCGTCCTTGGCCACGTACCAGATCGCCGCCCACGTGCCACACCCGTCCAGCGGCGGCGGCTCCGTCAACTGATATTGGTCACCGTATTGGATCAGCGGGCGCACCATGGTGCGATAGGTACGGATGTGCTCCCGCACCACGGCGCAATCCTGCTCGCTCCATTCCAGGAGTGGCGCCGACACCCCAAAGGAGCCCAGCATCGCCACCCGCAGGCGAAAGGCGAGGTCCCCGCGCTGATCGATGGTGGGAATGCCCGGGTAGCGTCGGGCGGGCCAGTCCACCAGCCAGTCGTTGCAGCAGATCGCGGGATGGGCACGCTGGATGCCGAAATGGATGGCGAGCTTCGCCAGCGCCTGTGGTTGGTCGCTGATCCAGTTGGTGTGGGCATGCGCCAGGATCGCGCCATCCATCCGCCCGCCGCCGCTGGCGCACATCTCCAGCACCAGGTTCGGGAATACCGCCAGCAGCGCCTGTTGCAACCGGTAGAGACCCTGATAGTGGGCGACCAGCGGATCCTGCGCAGTGATCTCCTCCGGCAACCCCGGCGCCCAGCCGCCGGCGGCAATATCGGCATTGAAGTCCCATTTCAGCCAGGTCGCATCACTGCTGCGCACGAGGTCGCTGAGCAGGTCGAAGGCATGCGCCCAGGCCGCGGGCACGCCGAGATGGAGCACGCCGCGCGCATCGGCGTCGGGCCGCCTTCCGTTCAGGTGGTGCAGCCACTCCGGGTGGGCCGTGTGCACGCGGGTGCAGGTCCCCACCGCCTCCGGCTCGCACCAGATGCCGAACGCCATGCCGGCCAGGCCGCATGCTTCGCGGATCGCCCCAAGCCCATGGGGAAACCGCACGGGATCCACCAGCCAATCGCCGGCACGCGCATGCCAGTTGGACAGGGGCGAGGCGGCATAGGTGGTGTACCAGCCGGCATCCAACACGAACACCTCGCAGCCCAGGGCCGCCGCGCGCGGGATCAGGGCCAGCAACCGCGCCTCATCCACATCCTCGTCGCAGGCATACCAGGTGTTGAACTGCACAGGCACCGACCGCTCCCGGTCCGGCCGCCGGGCGCGCCGCCAATCGTGCAGCCGCCGTACCGCCGCATCGAGCGACCCCGGCACGAACCCGAGCAGAACCTGCGGCAGCACCAGGCCGGTGCCGGGCAGGAGCGTATGCACGAAGCCCCAATCGTTGACCCCACCGGACAACGTCGTCGTCCCTGGCCGCATCCTGGCGTGCAGTGACCAGTTGCCGGACCACAGGATCCGGCACAGATGCACCCCGTCGGCGCCCTCCAGGCAGAGCCAGGGCTGGAACTCGAACCCGGTCTTGCCGGAACGGCTGTCCAGCAGCAGCGTGGCATGCCCGCCGGGATGCGAAGCGGCCTGGGCCTCGGCGCCCCATGCGCCTGTCAGATAGCACGCGGCCTGCACCGGGCTGCGCAGGGCCTGCCACAGGCTGAGGGCACCCGTGACATCGATGGCGCGGCTGCCAGCCGGGCCGGCATGCCGAAGCGTGATCGTCCGCAGCAACAACCCCGTCGCGGCGTCGATCTCGAACACGACCCCGCATTCCAGGTCCGAGTCCTCGGCCTGCAGCGTGATCGACAGGGACCACGGGTCTGGCCGGGACCAACGTTGCAGCCGCCAGGCCACGCAGATGGGGCGGGGTCCGATCTCCACCATCGCCGGCAGGCGCGTGTTGAGCAGCATCTCGTGCTCCCGCCAGCTGGTCCACAGCGGCGGCGGCGCCTCCGGCACATCCGGTCCGAAATAGTCGCAGATCAGGGCCGCGCCATGGATGTGGATATCGAACCGTTTGCCGGCCCAGGCCAGGGACCAGCCGGGGTCGGTGGGATCGTGTTGCAGCGTCGGCGTCGCCGACGAACGCGTTGCCTCAGCGCGCATGGTGCCGCCACCTGTTGCCCATCCGGCGCAGGGTAGCCGTTTGCGACCGCAGCCTCGATAGGGCGCGCCGCAGCCTAAGCGTGCAGCCCGGGCGCCTCATGCCCGGTGCGGGCGACGTATTCCGTGTAGCCGCCGTCGTACTGGTGCACCCCGTCTTCCGTCAGTTCCAGCACCCGGTTCGACAGCGCCCCGAGGAAGTGCCGGTCGTGGGAGACGAAAAGCATCGTGCCTTCGTACTGCGCCAGCGCCCCGATCAGCATCTCCTTGGTGCCCATGTCCAGATGGTTCGTCGGCTCGTCCAGCACCAGCAGGTTGGGCGGATCGAACAGCATCAGCGCCATCACCAGCCGGGCCTTCTCGCCGCCCGACAGCACCCGGCACTTCTTCTCCACGTCATCGCCAGGGAAACCGAAGCAGCCGGCCAGCGCCCGCAACGCGCTTTGTGCGGCGCGGGGGTGCTCGCTCTCCAGCGCCTCGAACACCGTCATGTCGCCGTCCAGCAATTCCATGGCGTGCTGGGCGAAGTAGCCCATCTTCACGCTGCCGCCGACGGCCACCGTGCCGGCATCCGGCGCCGTGGTGCCGGCCACCAGCTTCAGCAGGGTGGACTTGCCCGCCCCGTTCACGCCCAGCACCGCGCAGCGCTCGCGCCGGCGCACCAGCAGGTCCAGCCCCTGGTAGATCACCCGGCTGCCATAGCTTTTGTGCACGCCCTTCAGGTTCACCACATCCTCGCCGGAGCGCGGCGCGGTGGGGAAATCGAAGGCCAGGCTCTGGCGGCGGCGCGGCGGCTCCACGCGGTCGATCTTCTCCAGCTTCTTCACCCGGCTCTGCACCTGGCTGGCGTGGGAGGCGCGGGCCTTGAAGCGCTCGATGAACTTGATCTCCTTGGCCAGCATCGCCTGCTGGCGCTCGAACTGCGCCTGCTGGTGCTTCTCGTTCAGCGCGCGCTGCTGTTCGTAGAACTCGTAGTTGCCAGAGAAGCTCGTCAGCGTGCCGCCATCGATCTCGATCACCCGGCCCACCACGCGGTTCATGAACTCGCGGTCGTGGGAGGTGAGCATCAGCGCGCCGTCGAACCCGGCGAGGAACTGCTCCAGCCAGATCAGGCTTTCGAGATCCAGATGGTTGCTTGGCTCATCGAGCAGCATCACGTCGGGGCGCATCAGCAGGATGCGGGCGAGCGCCACGCGCATCTTCCAGCCGCCGGAGAGCGACCCCACGTCGCCGTCCATCATCTCCTGGCTGAAGGACAGGCCCGCGAGCACCTCGCGCGCCTTGCTCTCCAGCTCATAGCCGCCGAGGGATTCGAAGCGCGCCTGAACCTCGCCGAAGCGCTCGATGATCTCGTCCATCCGGTCCATCTGGTCCGGATCCGCCATGGCGGCTTCCAGGTCGCGCAGCTCAGCGGCCACGCCGGAAACGTCGCCGGCCCCGTCCATCACCTCGGCCACCGCGCTGCGGCCGTGCATCTCGCCCACGTCCTGGCTGAAGAACCCGATCGTCACGCCGCGATCCACCAGCACCTGGCCTTCATCGGCCTGCTCCTGGCCGGTGATGAGGCGGAACACGGTGGTCTTGCCGGCGCCGTTGGGGCCGACGAGGCCGATCTTCTCGCCGCGCTGCAGGGCGGCCGAGGCCTCGATGAACAGAAGCTGGCGGCCGTTCTGCTTGGTGACGTTGTCGAGGCGGATCATGGCGCGGCGTGCCCGGGGCGGTTGTGCCGCGCCTTATGCCAAACGCTGCTGCGCTGCACCATCGGGGGTGCCGCGCACCAGCCCGGCGAACAGGGCGGCAACCAGGGCGATGGCCCCGGCGGCGAGGAAGATCGGCAGGTAGCTGCCAAGGTGGTCGCGCAGCACGCCACCGGCGAAGGCAGCCACCCCGCTGCCCACCTGGTGGATGGCGTTGATCCAGCCATACATCAGGCTGCCGCGCTCCGGCCCGAAATGCTGGGTGCACAGCTTCACCATCGGCGGCACGGTGGCGACCCAATCCAGCCCGTTCACCATGATGACGATGGCGAACCCCACCGGGCTGTCGAAGCTGAAGGGCAGGAAGGCCAGCGCGATGGCGCGGGTGACGAAGTAGCCGACGAGCAGCAAGCGGCTGTCGAACCGGTCGGTCAGCCAGCCGGAGGCGAGCGCGCCGATCACGTTGAACACGCCCATGGCGGCCACAACGCCGGCGCTCTGCACCGCGGTGAAGCCGAACTCCATGCAGGCCGGGATCATGTGGGTGCCGACGAAGCCGTTGGAGGTGGCGCCGCAGATCACGAAGGCGCCGGCCAGCAGCAGGAAGGTGCGGTTGCGCACCCCGTCGCCGAGGGCCGAGAAGGTGCGGGCGAACGGGTTGCCGGCGGGCGGCGGCACGGGGCGTGGCGGGCCGGTTTCGCCATAGGATCGCAGGCCGATCTGTTCCGGCCGGTCGCGCATCCACAGCGCGGTGATCGGGATGAGGACGGCAAGCACGCCGGCGATGGCCAGCACCATGGCGCGCCAGCCGAACGCCTCGCTGGTCCAGGCCAGCAGCGGCAGCAGCAGCAGCGTGCCGGCCGCGGCCCCGGCGGTGAGCGCCCCGGTGACCACCCCGCGATGCACGGTGAACCAGCGCCCGGCAACCACCGGCACCAGCACCATGGAGATCACGCCACCGCCCAGCCCGGCCACCAGCCCCCACAGCACCGTCAGCTGCCAGGTGGCGGTAATCAGCGGCGTGGCGGCAGCACCGGCCACGATCAGGGCCAGGGAGGCCAGCACCGTGCGGCGCACGCCCCAGCGGTCCATCACCGCCACGGCGAAGGGGCCGATCAGGCCATACAGCAGCAGGTTGATCCCGAAGGCGAAGGAGATCGCGCCCGCGCTCCAGCCGAACTCGCGCTGCAGCGGCAGCAGCAGCACGCCGGGCGCGGCGCGCATGCCGGCGGAGGCCGCGAGCACCAGCAGCGTGACGCCGGCGACGACCCAGGCATAGTGCAGGCGGTGCATGGCGATCCTCCGGCCCCATGGATAACCGCAGCGGGGCAAGGCGGCCAGACGTGCTGGGGTTTTTCTGCTTGTTAAGGTGAAGGGCGTATGGCGGGCGGGATCAGCAACGGCGGGATCCAACCATGCTCTCATTCCTTCCGATCGCCTGGCGCGTCCACGCCACCACCCTGCTGGCCGTGCTCGGCATGGTGTCCATCGGTACGCTGGCCATGGTGGACACCACGCGTGAGCAGGATGCGGCGCGGCGGGCCGTGTTGCGCCACGTGGTGGAGTCCGCGGTCTCCATCGCCGGTACCTACCAGGCCGAGGAAGCCGCGGGGCGAATGACCCGGGTGCAGGCGCAGGGCGAGGCGGTGCGGGCGCTGCGGGCGATGCGCTATCGCGGCGAGGAATATGTGTGGGTGAACGACATGGCCCCGCGCATGGTGATGCATCCGTTCCGCCCGGACCTGGAGGGCAAGGAGATCGGCGCGATCGCCGACCCGAACGGCTTCCGGTTGTTCGAGGCTTTCGTGGCCGCGGTGAAGCGCAGCGGCAATGGCGAGGTGCACTACCTGTGGCCGAAGCCGGGCAGCGCCGCGCCGGTGGAGAAGATGTCCTACGTTCAGGGGTTTGCGCCCTGGGGTTGGGTGATCGGATCCGGCCTGTACATGGACGATCTGCGCGCTCAACACCGTGCGACGATGCTGCGTGACGGGTTGATGGTGCTGCTGGGCGTGCTGACCATGGCGGGGCTGGCAACACTGGTGGCCAGCGGCATCGTGCGGCCGTTGCGCCAAGTGACCGACGTGACGGCGCGGCTCGCTGGCGGCGATCTGGAGACGGCAGTGCCGGCGCAGGCGCGGCGCGATGAGATCGGCGTGCTGGCGCGGGCGCTGGACGGGTTCCGGCAGGACGGCATCGCCAAGCGCCGGCTGGAGGCGGAGGCCCGCGCGGAGCGGGCGGCGCGGGACCGGCGGCAGGCGGCAATGGAGCGGCATACGGCGGATTTCGGCGGTTCTGTTTCCGGCGTGATGCGGATGCTGACGGAATCGGCCGAGGCGATCCGCGAGACGGCGGGCACGGTGGCGATGGCCGGGCGCGGCACGCGCGATGCGGCGGAGGTGAGCAGCCTCGGCGCGCGGGAATCAACCGACAGCCTGACCCAGGTTGCGGCGGCGACGGAGGAGCTTTCGGCCAGCGTGGGCGAGATTGCCCGGCAGGTGGCTGGTGCCGCCCAGGCCGCGGCGCGTG
This sequence comes from Rhodospirillales bacterium, assembly GCA_947460455.1. Classification (GTDB taxonomy): domain Bacteria; phylum Pseudomonadota; class Alphaproteobacteria; order Acetobacterales; family Acetobacteraceae; genus CAMDGX01. Next base: position 12,032 of record CANHKG010000090.1, read on the forward strand.
CCGTGGATCGGGCCGATGCGACATCCGAGCGCATCCGCAGCCTGACGGAGGCGGCCGCGCAGATCGGCAACGTGGTGCAGCTGATCCAGGAAGTGGCCGGGCGCACCAACCTGCTGGCGTTGAATGCCACGATCGAGGCGGCGCGGGCCGGGGAGGCCGGCAAGGGCTTTGCCGTGGTGGCGGCCGAGGTGAAGCAGTTGGCCGAGCAGACGCGGCGCGCCACCGAGGAGATCTCCCGCCAGGTGGGCGGTATCCAATCCGCCACCGGGGAAGCGGTGGCGGCGGTGGCCGAGGTGGGCGAGGCGATCGGCCATGTGAACGGCATTGCCGCCGCGATCGCCGCCGCGGTGGAACAGCAGGGTGCGGCCACGCGCGAGATTGCCGGGCAGGTGAACGGCGTGGCCGGGCGCACCGTGGCGGTGCGCGATGCCATGGGCTCCCTGCACGACATGGCCGAGGACAGCATGCGGGCGGGCGATGCCGTGCTGTCTTCCGCGGAGGAAGTGGCGCGGGTGGCCGAGACGCTGAAGAGCGAGGTGGACCTGTTCCTGTCTGCGGCGCAGGACGCCGGGACCGACCGGCGCCGGCAGGAACGCATCCTGGGCCTGGATCTGCCCTGCACGCTGCTGCTGCCGGGCAACGCCGCACGGCCGGTGCGGCTGGTGGATGTGGCGCGCGGCGGGGCCGGGCTGAAGGTGGCCGGCGCGCATGGGCTGATGCCGGGCATTGGCCTGGCGGTGCAATTGCCGGGCGAGACCAGCCCGGCGCAGGCGCGCGTGGCCCGGGTGACGGGGGAGACCGTGGCCGTGGTGTTCCGCCAGGACGCCGAGACGCTGGCGCTGGTGGAGCGGGTGCTGGCGCGGTTGGAGCAGCCGGCGGCGGCCTGAGCCTATTCGCCGCCGCGCAGGCTGCGCACGAAGCCGGCGTTGAAGCGGGTGTAGCCGGGCTGGACGAAGGCGAGCTTCTCCCGCAGCAGGGCGTGGGCATCGCGCAGGCGGTGGAAGGGGATCGACGGGTACAGGTGGTGCTCGGCGTGGAAGGGCATGTCCCACATCAGCAGGCGCACGATCCGGTTGGTGAGCGTGGTGCGGGTGTTGGTGAGGCCGTTGCGGTCCAGCGTGCAGCCGGTGTGCTCGGCCAGCAGGTAGCCGCGCAGGAAGGGCTGGCCGATCAGCTGCGGCAGGACCCAGAACAGCAACGGTGTCTGCCAGCCCCAGATCAGGCCGGAGCCGATGGCGAGGCCCGCGACGGTGAGCGACATGGCGCGCACGCTGCGGATCACCCCGGGGCGCTGGCGGTCGTTGATGTAGAAATACTTCGGCCCCTTCATGTCGCCGCGCCAGGCATCGACGATCATGGTGAGGCGGGCGCGGAAATAGCCCACGCCCATGATGCGCTGCGCGTATTCGCCCAGCGTCTTCGGCTCCGGCAGCATCAGCTCCGGGTCCTGGCCCGGCACGTTGGTGTGGCGGTGATGGATGTAGTGGAAGGCCGCGTAGAAGTGGCTGGATTGCAGCGCCGGCAGGAAGGTGAGCCAGCCGACGATCTGGTTGGCGCGGGTGGAGGTGAACACCGTCTGGTGCATCGTCTCGTGCGAGGGGGCGAAGAGGGCCACCTGCACCAGGGCGAGGGCGAGCAGCGCCGGCAGCAGCCACCAGCCCTGGGCCGCCGCCACGCCCCAGCCAGCGAGGCCGAGCAGGGTGACGTGGAGGGCAAGGCGGATCGTGCCCGGCCAGTTGGAGCGGACGGACAGGGCGCGCAGTTCGTCGTTCGCGAGGACGCGGTCGGTGGTGGTCATTCTTTGCTCCCGGGATGGCGTGATTGGGCCACTCCCGGAAGCGCTAGGCAAGCATTTCGTGAAAGGTCAGAACGCGATCGTGCTGCGCAGGCCGAAGACCCAGGCGTCGCGCAGGGTGCGGCCGGGGCGATTGGGGTCGGCGAGGCCGGCGCCGGGGCGGACGATGTATTGCAGGCTGGGCTGAAGCTGCCACCAGCCGGCGAGCGCGATCTGGTAGGTGGCTTCCAGCACGGTCTCGTTGCCGCGCAGCGGGGTGATGGTGCCGGTGAAGGCCTGGCTGTCGCGGTCGAGCGCGCGGGCGGCGCTGCCCATGCGCAGGATGGTGACGCCGATGCCGGCGGTGTCGTCGTCCCGGCCCGGGATGGCGCCCTTCCAGGTGAGGGCGAAGGTGGCCTGCAGGTCGGCGGCGTTGCGGTCGCCCGGGGCGGCCATCAGGCGGGCGGAGGCGCCGATGGACTGGGTGCGTTCCTCCCCGGTTTGGAACAGGAGCTGATCGGCCATCACGTAGATGCCCCAGTTGCCGGCGTGGCGGCGGGGCAGGCCGTTGGAGAGCGGGTCGGCCAGCGAGCGGCCGGCGACGTCGGTGGCGATGCTGGCGAAGCGCTGGTTATGGAACCAGGTGCCGAGGCGGTACATGCCGGGCAGGCCCTTGTCGTCCTCGCCCTGGTTGCGCAGGTGTTGCACCTCCGCCATGGCCAGCGCGCCGCCGCTGAAGCCGAAGGCGCTGCGGCGTGGGGTGCCGTTGAACAGGCCGAGCTGGAAGCGCCACGCATCGTCCGGCGCCAGTTTCAGCCGGGCGCCGGGGGTGGCGAGCGGGTAGGCCGGCCCGCCGCCGGGCAAGGCGAGGCCGAAGATGCCGGGGAAGCCGAAGCTGGCATTGGCGAAGAGCATGCCGGCGCCGCCCCAGTCTTCTGACTCGCCATAGGTGCTGGTGAGGAATTCCGTGTCGGCGCGGATCTGGCCGAGGCGCAGCGAGACCTTTTTGTCGGCGAAGGACTGGTCGTACCAGGCTTCGTAGAGCAGGGCGCCGCGCGGGGCCTCATTGCTGGTGGGGGACTGGATGCCGCCGACCAGCTCCGCGCCCGGGAAGCGGCCGAAGGTGGCGACGCCGCTGACGAAGAGCTTGCCGCCGCCCCACAACCCGGCTTTTTCGGTATCGACCGCGATGCTGGCCAGCCCCATCCCGCCGGTGCGGGTGCCGCGGCGCTGGCCGCCGGACAGGCCGCGCCAGGCTTCGCCGGTGAGGGAGAGCGAGATGGTGACGCCCTTGGCGGCGAGGGCAGGGCGGAGGCCACCGGCGTCGCCAAGCAGGGTTTCACGCTCCCAGAAACCCTTCTCCTGGCTGTCGTCGGCGCGGGCGGGGGCGGCGAGGGACAGGGCTGCGAAGCAGATGAGGGCTAGGGTGGCGGGGCGTGATGGCATCGGTGGAATCCTGGATGGACGTTGCCCAGACCTTTCATGCGGGTGAGGTAAATGTCACGTAAAATAGGTGTAAAATACGCGGTGGGGTTGGGCTGGGCTCCAGCCATGAGTCATCGCCGCGGGACGCGGGGTTTTGGCGACGGATTCGGGGTGATTTTGGGCGTGCGGGGGCTATGGCGGGGCGCGGGCGGCTTGGGGCGGGCAGGGGGCGGGGGCGCGATGGCCGGAGAGTGTCATGCCGCGGTTGGGGCTGCCGCGCATGAGCCAGCCGATTTCCGCGCGCAGGCGGAGGAGGCGGCGCAGGGTGTAGGGATTCCGGGCGGAATCCAGGTCTTCGGTGAGGTCGGTGTTTGTTGAGAAGAGCCAGTCCTGGCGCAGGAGGTGGCGCGTGCGGGCGGTGGGCTCTGCCTTCGAGAAGGTGGCGAGCAGGGCCAGCAGCAGGAGCTTCAAGGCCGCCGGAATGCGGGCGTGCAGGATCGCCCGCGCCCAGGGGCGCGGTGCGTCGGCTTCGCTCGGTGCGGCGGGTTGATGGGTCATCACCGGGGAGTGTCGCACAGGCAACACCGGTGAAATAGGAAAAAATAGTAGTCTTCGGCGATTTAACGCGCGCTGACGTCAATTTACACTAACCGACGCCTGGCGAGCGGCATGGCCCCAGGAGAGGGATGGCGGAACCGCTTCGCGTTCCGCCCTACTCGGGGTGGTGAAGGCGCGGACTCATGAAGTCTTTTTGCTTCTTTTTCTTCAGAAAAAGAAGACTCTTGCTTGCGGCCGAAGCGGGCTTGGTGGGCGCCCGCTTCGGTTGTTGTTGCTCTAGCGCATGGCGGGCGGCAGGCAGAAGGCGAAGTCGCAGCCTTGGTCGGCCTGGGTGACTTCGTCGATGTAGAGCTTGAGGTAGCCGCGGTCCGAGCCCGGATGGGCCGGGGGTGGGACCCATTCGGCGCGGCGGCGGGCGAGTTCGGCGTCTGATACCAGCAGGTCGATGGTGCGTTTGGTGGCATCGAGGCGGATGCGGTCGCCGTTCTGCACCAGGCCCAGCGGGCCGCCGACGGCGGATTCCGGGGTGATGTGCAGGACGATGGTGCCGAAGGCGGTGCCGGACATGCGGGCATCGGAGATGCGGACCATGTCTTTCACGCCGGCGCGGGCGAGCTTGCGGGGGATGGGGATGTAGCCGGCTTCCGGCATGCCGGGGGCGCCCTTGGGGCCGGCGTGGCGCAGGACGAGGACGTCGTCGGCCTGGACGTCGAGGTCGTCGGAATCGAGGCGGGCGGCCATGTCGGCCAGGCCATCGAAGACCACGGCGCGGCCTTCGTGGACCATGAGCTTTTCGCTGGCGGCGGAGCGCTTGATGAGGGCGCCGCCGGGGGCGAGGTTGCCGCTGAGCACCGCGAGGCCGCCGCCGACGGCGATGGGGTTTTCGCGGGTGCGGATGACGGTTTGGTTCGGCACGTCTTCGGCGCCGGCGGCGTAGTCGGCCAGGGTGCCGCCGGCGACGGTGAGGGTGGAGAGATCCAGGTGGGGGGAGATTTCGCGCAGCAGCTTGGGCACGCCGCCGGCCCAGTGGAAATGCTCCATGTAGTGGTCGCCGGAGGGCTTGAGGTCGACCAGCACGGGGACTTCGAGGCCCATGCGGTCGAAGGCTTCCATGTCGATCTTGATGCCGAGGCGGGCGGCGACGGCGGTGAAGTGGATGACGGCGTTGGTGGAGCCGCCGATGGCCTGCAGCACGGTGTAGGCGTTGCGGAAGGCGGCTTCCGTCATGATGTCGGACGGCTTGCGGCCGGACTTGGCCAGGGCCACGGCGGCGGCGCCGGAGGCTTCGGCGAGGCGGATGCGGTCGGCGTGGGTGGCGGGCGCGCTGCCTGCGCCGGGCAGGCACATGCCGAGTGTTTCGGTCATGCAACCGACGGTGCTGGCGGTGCCCATCACCATGCAGGTGCCCTTGGTGGGGGCGAGGCGGCCGGAGATGGCGTCGATCTCCGCTTCATCGATCCGGCCGGCGCGGAAATCGGCCCACATGCGGCGGCAATCGGTGCAGGCGCCGAGCCGCTCGCCCTTGTGGTGGCCGACCAGCATGGGGCCGGTGGGCAGCACGATGGCGGGGATGTCGGCGCTGGCCGCACCCATCAGCAGGGCGGGGATGGTTTTGTCGCAGCCGCCGATGAGCACGACCGCGTCCATCGGCTGGGCGCGCACCATTTCTTCCGTGTCCAGCGCCATCAGGTTGCGCAGGAACATGGAGGTGGGGTGGGAGAAGCTTTCGTGGATCGAAACGGTTGGGAAGGCCATGGGCATGCCGCCGGCCAGCATGATGCCGCGCTTGGCGGCCTCGATCAGGTCCGGCACGTTGCCGTGGCAGGGGTTGAAATCCGAATACGTGTCGGTGATGCCGATGATCGGGCGGTCCAGCGCGTCATCCGTGTAGCCCATGGCCTTGATGAAGACGCGGCGCATGAACAGGGAGAATTCGGCATCGCCATAGGTGGCGAGGCCCTTGCGGAGGCCGGTTTTCTTCGCGTTGGAACCGTCGGTCATCTTGGGCTTACTCCGCGGCGAGCTGCACCGGCGCGAGGCCGGGAACGGGGGCGTGGGTGATGGCGCTCATGCGTTCGCGCACATCGGAGAGGGTGAAGCGCAGGTCGGCGACGTTGGGGTTGGCCTTCATGCCGGCGACGATGGGGCCGGCGAGGTAGGCTTCCGCGTTGGCGCGCGTGTCGAACAGGTAGATGCCGCCGACATTGGTGCCTTCGCCATCGAGCCAGATTTTCCACTGCAGGCCGGCGACGGACAGGAATTTCTGGCCCGTGGCGTCGGTGTAGCGCTTGGCCCATTCCTCGGCGGTGACGTTCTGGAAGCGGTAGTTGATCTGCAGGACGACCATGGCGGGTGCTCCGTTGCGCGGCGTGGGCCCGGTTGGCGGCAGGATGGACAAGCCCATGCCGCCCCTGGGTTTTGCGGGATGATAGGGGGGGATGGGGCCCGGCGCTACCTCCCGGCCAGGCGGGTTCGGCCGAGAGCGGCTCGATTTCCGCATGGGCACGCCTTGGTCATTCGATGCGAATATTTTATGAAATGGAACCCAAAGTATTCCGGGTCTCCCTGGCGCGTTTTGGCCATCCATCGTTAACAAGAGGCAGAATATCCTTGGCACATGAGGCTGTGACGCCAGCCGTGATGTTTGCTTTCAGACGGCCCGGCACCACTGGTTAGTTCACGCCAGGGCAGGATCGGGTGAGCACGAGTTTCCGCACGAACCCGAGGGATATATGTCATTTCTTGCCAACCTCTCGATCTTCCGCAAGTTGACGGCGGCGTTTGCCATGCTGATCGCCGTGATGATGATCGCCAGCACCACCGTTTACTTGAAGATTGACTATATCCGGGAGGATACAGGCTGGACCACGCACACCTATGTGGTGCTGGAGAAGCTGAACCTGGCGATGGCGGCCATGGTGGACCAGGAAGTAGGGGTGCGCGGCTACCTGATTGCTGGCGATGAGGTGTTCCTGGAGCCCTATCACAAGGGCGGCGAGGCCTATGCCGCGGCCTTTGCCGCGTTGAAGAAGCTGACCTCGGACAATCCGGCCCAGCAGATCCGCCTGGACAAGATGAACCAGTCTGCCCAGGCGTGGCGCAAGGAGATCGCCGAGAAGGAGATCGCGTTGATGGCCAGGCCGGAGACGCGGGAGCAGGCGCGGGCGATGGAGGCCTCGGGCGCTGGGAAGAAGTGGATGGACAGCGTGCGCGCCAGCGTTGCGGAGATCGACGCTGTTGAGCGCGCGCTGCTCACGGCACGCTCCGAGGCCTTGGCAACGGCGTTCTCGGTCAGTTTCCTGACGACGATCATGGGCGGCGTGGCCTCGCTTGTGGTGGCGTTGCTTGCGAGCCTGGCGCTCACGCGGGGGATTTCCGCGCCGATCCAGGCGATGCGTGCGGTGATGGAGCAGCTGGCGCGCGGCGACACCTCGGTTGTGATTCCCGGGGTTGGCCGCAAGGACGAGGTGGGCGGCATGGCCGAGGCCGTGCGGGTGTTCAAGGACACCATGATCGAAACCGAGCGCCTGCGCGCCGAACAGGAAGCGCTGAAGCG
>CANHKG010000091.1 GCA_947460455.1 Rhodospirillales bacterium
ACGAAGTCCGCGACTGGGGCCCCCCGTTCATTTCCAATCCAGACGGGAGCGACGACGCCAGCTACTTCATCGGCGTCAACCGCAACAAGCGCTCCATCGCGCTCGACATCTCCAAGCCCGCCGGCAAGGCCATCCTCCTGAAGATGCTCGAGACCGCCGATATCCTGGTCGAAAACTTCAAGCCCGGCGGCATGGAGAAATGGGGCCTGGGCTACGAGAAGGACCTGGAACCCAAATTCCCGCGCCTGATCCATTGCCGCGTCTCCGGCTTCGGCGGCCACGGCCCCCTGGGCGGCCTGCCCGGCTACGACGCCATCCTCCAGGCCATGACCGGCCTCATGTCCATCAACGGCGACCCGACCACCGGCCCCATGCGCATGGGCACCCCGATCGTCGATCTCGCCACCGGCCTCTATTCCGTCATCGCCATCTCCATGGCGCTCTACGAACGCACCGTCTCCGGCCGCGGCCAGTACCTGGACATGACGCTGCATGATTGCGGCATGGCCCTGCTCCACCCGCAGGCCGCCAACTACTTCCTCAACGGCAAGCGCCCGATGCCGATGGGCAACCCCCATCCCAACCTGGCGCCCTACGAGAAGTACAAAACCGCCACCTGCGAGATCTTCATCGCCTCCGGCAATGACGGCCAGTTCCGCAAGATGTGCGAAGCCCTCGGCCGCCCCGAAATGGCCACCGACCCGCGCTTCATCAAGAACGCGGATCGCCTGGCCAACCGCGCCGCCATGATCGAGCTGTTCCAGGTCGCCCTGGCCGACAAGGACGGGCATTCCTTCTGCCTCGAACTGCTCAACATGGGCCTGCCCGCCGGCCCCGTGCTGCCGGTCGACGAATCCATGGTCGCCCCGCACACCGAGGCCCGCCAGATGGTCACGGAGCTGGACGGCTATCGCGGCCTCGGCACGCCCATCAAGATGTCCCGCACCCCCGGCGGCACCCGCGCCAAGCCCCCCAGCTTCGGCCAGCACGGGGAGGAGGTGCTGACCCAGTTCGGCTACTCCGCCGAGGAGATCGAGAAACTGAAGGCGGAAGGCATCCTGCACACGACGCGCAAGAAGTAGATAAGGCAGCCACAGAGAGCACAGAGAAACAAGCCAGATGCTTCTCCGTGCTCTCTGTGGTCCTCCGTGCCCTCTGTAACCCCTTTCTGGCCTACCCCAACGAAGCGCAAGCCGCCGCCAGCCAGGCCCGATCCTCGCCCACCAGCCCCGGCCCCACGATCGCCTCCACCTGCGCGTGGTAGCCGTCGATCCACTCCACCTCCGCCCGCGTCAGCAGCGCGGTATCGATCAACCGCCGATCGAACGGCGCCCAGGTCAGCGTCTCGAAGCGCAGGAACGGCTTGGCCGCCTGCGGGAACTCCGCCTCCACAGCGAGAATGAGATTCTCCAGCCGGATGCCGTAGCCCCCCGGCAGGTAGAAACCGGGCTCGTTGGAAAGGATCATCCCCGCCTCGATCGGGATCGGCTTGGCGGCGCGGGAGATGCTGACCGGCCCCTCATGCACGCTGAGATAGCTGCCCACCCCGTGCCCGGTGCCATGGTCGTAATCCAACCCCGCCTGCCACAACGCGGACCGCGCGAAGGCATCCACATGGGCGCCTGCCACCCCGCGCGGGAACACCAGCGTCGCCAGCGCGATGTGCCCCTTCAGCACCCGCGTCCACCGCGCCTTGATCTCCGCCGGCGGCGCGCCCGGCCCGGTCCAGACAGTCCGCGTGATGTCCGTCGTGCCGTCGGAATACTGCGCCCCGCTGTCGATCAGGTACAACTCGTCCGGCTGGATCGCCCGGTTGGTCTCCTCGCTCACCCGGTAATGGATGATCGCCCCGTTCGGCCCGGAACCGGAGATCGCCGGGAAGCTCTCGCCACGGAACATCGACACCTGCTCGCGGAACGCGATCAACTGCGCCGCCGCCGACATCTCCGTCTCCCGCCCCGCCGCACTTTCCATCCAGCGCAGGAAGCGCGAAACGGCCACGGCATCGCGACGATGGGCATTGCGGCTGCCCTGCCGCTCCACCTCGTTCTTGCGCGCCTTGGGCAGGATGCAGGGGTCCATCCCCGCCACCACCTCCGCCCCCGCCGCGCGCAGCGTCTGGGCGAACCAGGCCGGCGAGCCCGAAGCATCCACCCGCACCCGCTTGCCCCTCAACCGCGCAAGCGCCCCCGGCAGCGCCGCCCGATCCTGAACCGAGACGGCATTGCCGATCCACGCCCGCGTCTCCTCCGGCACCTTTTGCGGCGCCATGAACAGCTCGCAGCCGCCATCGGCATGCACCAGCAGGAAGCCGAGCGCGAACGGCGTGAACGGCACGTCGTCGCCACGGATGTTCAGCAGCCAGGCGATGGAAGCGGGATCGGTCACCACCGCCGCATCCTGGCGCTCGGCGGCCAGCGACGCGGCCACCAATTCGCGCTTCTTCGCGGACTCAAGCCCGGCGAAGGCAATCGGGTGCGGCAACGCCGGCGCCATTGGCGCGGCCGGCTGATCGGCCCAAACTGCGTCGATCGGGTTGTTCTCCGTGGCCACCAGCGCCAGCCCCTTCTCGGCATAGCGCTGCACCGCCTCCTCGCTGAAATGCAGCGGATCGTAGCCGATGCGCGCCCCGCGCTTCGCATGCTGCGCCAGCCACTCCGTCGGCGGCTCGTCGGTGATGTGCCGCCGCTCCCACAGCGCGGGGTCGGTCTGCTCGGCCAGTTGCAGCACGTAGCGCCCATCGGTGAACGCCGCCGCGCGGTCCGCCAGCAACACCGCCAGCCCCGCGCTGCCGCTGAACCCGGTCAGCCAGCGCAGCCGGTCGGCGCGTGCCGGCACGTATTCGCCCAGGTGCTCATCGGCCCGCGGCACCAGGAAACCATCCAACCCCTGGCGGGCCATTTCGGCCCGGAAGGCGGCAAGTCGTTCGGCAGGGCTGGGTTGCGACATCGGAAGGACCTCAAGGCTGGGTTAATTATTTTGCATAGCTAGTTAACGGTCCATGCGTCCTGTGCATTGCTGCATCTGCGAACACGATAGTTCCCCTAACGCCGCCATTTCAGTATCAAACCACCACACGATGATCGCGTGGCCGAAGGCGCAAGTGCCGGAGAGCCCGCCACGATCACCTCTTCCAGGGACTATCCCCATGACCGCTCATGTCAGCAAGGAGCAGCTGGGCCTGATGTTGCCCGGCACGATGTCGCATTACGACCAGAACGAACCCGAGTATCTGGAGGCCCCGCGCCCCGGCGTCCTCTCCAGCCTTTTGCTGGCCGTCTCCGGCTGGGTTTCCCGCCATTCCGAGGTGGGCGATGTGTCCAGCTTCTCCGACGCGCAGCTGGCCGATATCGGCATCAGCCGCAGCGAGATCCCGCTGGTGCAGGACAACGCCATCGCCGCCCAGCGCAATCGGGATCGCGTGATCGCGGCCCTGCAGGCCGGCCGTATCGCCGGCGGTTGAGTTCAGTTCCCGCGGCACACCTCTCCCCCCAGAGGCGCCGCGGACGGGCCGGCCCGCTTCTCCTCCCCCCCTCGAGGGGCGGGCCGGTTATCAATACTGCTAGGGCCGGCCACGCCGCCCAACGCAAGCGCCCAGGGCCCATGCCTCGCAAGAGGATGGGCCCTTTTCGTTGGGCGGCATCCTGCTCCAGTCTGGCGCCGCTGCATGGGGGGCAATGCCCGGTGACCGCATGACACCGCCGATCAGCCGCCGCGCCGTGATCGCCGCACCCGGCGTGTTGGCGGGGATGCGCGGGGCGCATGCCCAGCCAGCCGCCACGGGGCCGATGGCCGCCGTCTTTGCCCGGTGGATGGCGGCCCACGGCGTCACCTCCGGCGTGGTCGCGCTGGCGCTGGAAGGGCAGCTGGTGCAGCTGGCGGGCTTCGGCGGTGCCGACCCTACGGCACGGATGCCGGTCTGGAGCCTGTCGAAGTTCATCACCGGCCTGGCCGTGGCGCGGCTGGCCGGGCATGGCCGGCTTGCGCTGGAGTCGATGCTCGGCACGCTATTGCCCCGGCGCATGCTGCACGGGCCGCTGGCGGCGCTGCGACTGGCCGACCTGCTGTCCCACCGCACCGGCCTGGCGCGCCAGTTCGGCGGCGAGTCGGTGCCAGGCCTGCAAGCCCTGCTGCGTACCGCCCGGCCGCGCGAGCTTTCGCCCGAGCAGCTGGTACCGGCACTGCTGGCGGTGCGGCCGGAGCGGCCGGCCGGGGTGGCGTATGAATATGCCAACACGAATTTCCTGCTGGCGGGCCTCGCCGTCGCGGAGGTGGCGGGCCAGCCCTATGCCGACTTCACCGCGCAGCAGGTGCTGGCCCCGCTTGGCATCCGCCGGCCGGCGCTGGACCCCAGCTGGGGCGTGCTGGGTGCCACCGGCGGCTGGTCGCTGTCGGCGCCGGAATACCTGGCGCTGCTGTTGCGCGGCGAACGGCTGGTGCCGCCGGCGATGGCGGCCTGGATGCGCGATCCCGCCGGCAAGGCAACGGCGCAGGACGGGCCCGTGTTCTACAGCCTGGGCCAATTGCGCCGGCCCGTGGCAGGCGGGCAGAACCGGTGGCACAGCGGGTCCTGGACCTATCGCTGGCCGGCCTGGGAGGTGGATGTCAGCGCCGGCACCTTTGCGGTGCACGCGGCAGACGGCGCCGCCTGGTTCGCAGCCTATCGCCCCCACCCCGGCGATGCCGCGGTTGCGGCGCTGGATCGGGCGCTGTGGGAGGGGCGGCGGGCCAGTGCCCCCGGCACGGCGTTGGACTGGAGCCGCTTCGTCGACCCCGTCAGGTCATGACGCGGTCTGCGGATGCCCGCCACGCTTGCGCAGGATCAGGGTAGCCCAGCCGCGCCCGACCGGGTCGTTGGCGGAGCGGGGCTCCACCAGGGTGCGCTCCAGCACCAGGCCCTGGCCCCGGTGCGCCGCCAGCACCCAGGGCACCTGGCTCGCCAGCAGCCCGGCGAGGATGGCGGTGCCACCCGGCGCCAGATGGCGGGCGAGGTGGCGGGCCATGCGGGTGAGGGGGCGGGCCAGGATATTGGCGAACACGAGATCATAGGGCGCGTGGCGGGTGAGCACCGGGGAGGTCCAGCCATCCGCGCGCAGCACCCGCAAGCGGCCGGAGAGCCCGTTGCGGGCGGCATTGGAGCGGGTGACCCGCACCGACCAGGGATCGATATCGGTGGCCAGCACACGGCGATGCAGCAGCTTCGCCGCCGCCATGGCGAGAATGCCGGAGCCGGTGCCGAGATCGAGGATGTTCCGCGGCGCCCGGTGGGCCACCAGTTCCAGCGCCCGCAGGCAGCCGCGGGTGGAGCCGTGCTCGCCGGAGCCGAAGGCGATGCCGGCATCGAGCACGATCGGGATCCGGCCGGGCGACGGGCTGTCGGTAAGGTGCGTGCCGCGCACGGCAAAGCGGCGCCCGACCTGCTGTTCCGGAAAGCTCTCCAGCGTGCGGGCCAGCCAGCCTTCCGCCTCCGTCCGCGCCCGCTCCGGCGTGGCGGTGAAGCCGGTGAGCAGGGCGGCCAGGGCAAGGGAAGCGGTGAGGTCGCCCTCGTTGGCGCCACGATCCTTCACGCCCTCCAGCATCCAGAGCCCGGTCTCCTCATCGAGGAAGAAGCCGACCGTGCCGCAGGCCACGCCGAGCGCGGCCTCATAGGCCTCCAGCGCGTCCTCGGGGACGGTGATCGAGACGGTTTCAAGCTGGGTGGCGTGGCGGGGGGGCATGGTGGGTTCCGGGAGGGGGAAGAGTCTTCTGTTTGCGCCTCGGCCTCATGCGGGAGGCGCTATGCTTTCTCGACGAAGCGATCCAACACCCGCTTATCACCGGCATTGTCGAAGGCGATATCTAGCTTGTCGTCCTCGGTGCGGGTCACGGTGCCCATGCCGAATTTCTGGTGGAACACGCGCGTGCCCACCGGGATCTTCTCCGCGCGCTGCGGCCGGGCCGGCTGTTCCCAGGCCTCGGAGATGCGCGGGCGGCGGGCGGTGATGGGGAAGGCGCCGGCGAAGGCGGGGGGCGCGGTCAGGCGGCGTTCGCGTTCCATGGCGGCCGAACCGGTGCGCTTCACGTGCTCCTCGGGCAACTCATCCAGGAACCGGCTGGGCACGCTGCTTTGCCAATTGGCGTAGAGCCGGCGGTTGGCGGCGTGGCTGATGATGGCGCGGCGGCGGGCGCGGGTGATGCCCACGTAGGCCAGGCGGCGTTCCTCCTCCAACCCCTTGGCGCCGCTTTCGTCCATGGTGCGCTGGCTGGGGAACAGGCCTTCCTCCCAGCCGGGGAGAAAGACAGTGTCGAATTCCAGGCCCTTGGCGGCGTGCAGCGTCATCAGGCTGGCACGGTCGCCCTCGGACGATTGCTCGTTTTCCATCACCAGCGAGACATGGTCGAGGAAGCCGGCCAGGGCCTCGAAATCGGCCAGGGCGCGGACGAATTCCTTGAGGTTGTCCAGCCGCCCGGGCGCTTCGATGGATTTGTCCTGGCGCCACATCTCGGTGTAGCCGCTCTCGTCCAGCATCACCTGCAGCGTGACGACGTGGCCTTCGGTTTGCAGGCCCTGGCGCCAGCGCACGAAGCCGGAGAGCAGCTCGCGCAAGCTGTCGCGCAGCTTGCCCTTCACGCCGCCGGTTTCGACCAGATGGGCGGCGGCATCGTGGAGCGAGAGTGTGTGTTCGCGGGCCGTGGCGTGGATCTGGCGCAGCGCGGTATCGCCCACCCCGCGGCGCGGGACGTTGACGATGCGCTCGAAGGCCAAATCATCCGCCGGCTGGTGCAGCAGGCGGGCATAGGCGATGGCGTCGCGGATTTCCTGGCGCTCGTAGAAGCGCAGCCCGCCGATGACGCGGTAGGGCACGCCGAGGGTGATGAGGCGTTCCTCCACCGCGCGGGTCTGGGCGCCGGTGCGGACCAGCACGGCCATCTCGGCCAGGGAATCGCCGCTGCGGCGCAGGCTTTCGATGCGGTCGCCGACCATGCGGGCCTCCTCGTCGGAGTCCCACAGGCCCACCACCTCGATCTTCTCGGCATTGGGCTCATCCCGCCCCGCCCGCAGCGTCTTGCCGAGGCGGGCCTGGTTGTGGGCGATCAGCACGGAGGCGGCGGCGAGGATGGGGGCGGTGGAGCGGTAGTTGCGCTCCAGCCGGACCACCTTGGCGCCGGGGAAATCGCGTTCGAAGCGCAGGATGTTTTCGATCTCGGCGCCGCGCCAGGAATAGATCGACTGGTCCTCGTCGCCGACGCAGCAGATGTTGTGGTTGCCCTGGGCCAGCAGGCGCAGCCAGAGATACTGCACCACGTTGGTGTCCTGGTACTCGTCCACCAGGATGTAGCGGAAGCGGCGATGGTAGTCGGCCAGCACGTCGGCGTGGTCGCGCAGGATCTCCGTCATGTGCAGCAGCAGGTCGCCGAAATCGGCGGTGTTCAGCGCCTTCAGGCGGTCCTGGTAGTCCTGGTAGAGGCGGCGGGCGGCACCGCCGGCGAAATCGGAGTCGTCGGCGGCCGTCACGCGCGCGGGGGTGAGGCCCTTGTCCTTCCAGCGCTGGATGATCGCCATCAGCGCCGGGGGCGCCCAGCGCTTGGTGTCGACGCGGGCGGCCTCCATCACCTGCTTCAGCAGGCGCAGCTGGTCATCGGTATCGAGGATGTTGAAGCTGCTGGTGAGGCCGACGAGGTCGGCGTGGCGGCGCAGCATGCGGGCGCACAAGGCGTGGAAGGTGCCGAGCCACAGCCCTTCCGCGGGGCCGCCGAGCATGGCGCCGACGCGCTCGCGCATTTCCTTCGCCGCGCGGTTGGTGAACGTCACGGCCAGCACCTGGCTGGGGAAGGCGCGGCGGGTGAGCAGGATGTGGGCGAAGCGGGTGGTGAGCACCCGCGTCTTGCCGGTGCCGGCGCCGGCCAGCACCAGCACGGGGCCATCCAGCGCCTCCACGGCTTCGCGCTGCTCTTCGTTCAGTCGGGCAAGGTAGTCGGTCATCCCCGCGGTATAGAACGATTGGCGAACGCGGCGGAACTCCCCTTCCGCGATCCGGCCCGGTATGCGATCCCGCCGCGGTGTTCGCGATCGATGCCTTCCTGCGCTTTCTCGCCGCTTCCGCCCGCCATGGCGGGGCGTTGCTGGGCGTGGGCGTGTTCGCCGGGCTGCTGATCCCGCCGCTGGCCGATGCGCTGCACTGGTTCATCGCGCCGAACGTGGTGATGCTGATGACGCTGGTGCTGCTGCGGGTGGATATGCGCGGCGCGGTGTTCCACCTGAAGCGGCCGGCGCGGCTGGTGGCGATCATCCTGTTCCATGCGCTGGTGGCGCCGGTGCTGGTATGGACGGCGATCCAGCCGCTTTCGCTCGATCCCGGCATCGCCGGCGCGCTGGTGATCTTCGCAACCGGCTGCGCCGCCACCTCCTCGGCCGCCTTCGCGCGGCTGGTGGGGCTGGATGCGGAGCTGACCCTGCTGGCCACGGTCGCCACCACGCTGCTGGTGCCGCTGACCGCGCCGCCGATGGTGCACGCGCTGATCGGGATCGACCTCGCGCTCTCCCTGCCCGCCTTCATGGCGCGGCTGGGGCTGGTGGTGGGGGTGCCGCTTCTGCTCTCGTTGCTGATCCGCCGCCTGGCGGGGGCCGAGCGCCTGGCGCCGCTGGGCCCGGCGATCGACGGGGCGGTGGTGTGGATCGTGGTGCTCTACGGCTTCGGCGTGATGAAGGGGTTGGCGGACCGGCTGCTGGATGACCCCTGGTGGGTGGCCCAGGCCGCCACCGCCGCCTTCGTGGTGAATTTCGGCCTGAACCTGGCCACCACCCTGGCCTTCGCCCCCTCCGGCTGGCGGCCCGCCGCGGCGGCCGGGCTGATGGGCGGGAACCGCAACATGGCGCTCTACCTCGCCATCCTGCCCGCTGCGGCCGACCCGCGGGTGGGGCTGTTCTTCGCGCTGTGCCAGTTCCCGCTGTTCCTCAGCCCGTTCCTGCTGCGGCCCATCTACGCGGGCGCGCGGCGGTGGGGAGGGAGGAAGGCAAGGGGCGCTGCCCCTTGACCCCGCTGGGGCCTTAGGCCCCAGACCCCGATACCTTTTCCGCCTTCGGCGGAACTCATGTGGGTACAGGGACCTCAGGTCCCTGGCGGGTCCAGGGCAGAGCCCTGGCCTTGCTTACTTCGCCGTCGGCCGCACGCCGAGGATATGGGCGATGGCGTAGGTGAGGTCCGGGCGGTTCAGGGTGTAGAAGTGGAATTCGTCGATGCCGTTGGCTTGCAGGGTTCGCACTTGTTCTGCGGCGATGTGGGCGGCGATCATGCGGCGGGTTTCCATGTCGTCTTCCACGCCTTCGAAGTAGCGGCCGAGCCAGGCGGGGACCTTGACGCCGCTGGTGCCGGAGAACTTCACGATCTGGGCGTAGTTGGACACCGGCATGATGCCCGGCACGATCGGCGCGGTGATGCCGGCGGCCAGGGCGAGGTCGAGAAAGCGCAGGAAGGTGGGGTTGTCGAAGAAGTAGTTGGTGATGGCGCGGGTGGCGCCGGCATCGAGCTTGCGCTTGAGGTTGTCGAGGTCCGCCAGCGGGCTGGTGGCGGTGGGGTGGATTTCCGGGTAGGCGGCCACGGAGATTTCGAAATCGGCGATGCGCTTGAGGCCGGCGACGAGGTCGGCGGCGTAGGCGTAGCCATCCGGGTGGGGTTCGTAGGCGGCACCGCCGGGAACGTCGCCGCGCAGGGCGACGATGTGGCGGATGCCGGCATCCCAGTATTGCCGGGCGACGTCATCCACCTCGCCGCGGCTGGCGCCGACGCAGGTGAGGTGGGCGGCGGGGGTGAGGGTGGTGTCCGTCACGATGCGCGCCACGGTGGCGTGGGTGCGCGCCTGGGTGCTGCCGCCGGCGCCGTAGGTGACGGAGACGAAACGGGGGGCCAGCGGCTCCAGGCGGCGGATGCAGGCCCAGAGTTGCTGTTCCAGCGCTTCGGTGCGGGGCGGGAAGAACTCGAAGGACAGCAGCGGCGCGGGCAGGTCCTCGCTGAGCACGGGCATGCCGGCAAAGCGCGGGCCGGTGAGCCAGCGGGCGAGGGGGGAAGAGGCGGGGGGAGCGGCGTTCATCCGGGGCTCCTGGAGGGAAGACATAAAGACATTTATATGTCTTTTTGCCGATCGCGCAAGATTGCACTGTTCCGTGCTTGGCGCGCGGTGGCCGGCGGGCGTATGAACAGCGTTGTGTTCCCTGCGAGGGCGATGATGCGCGTGGCTGTGCGGACCTGGCTTTCTGCCGTGCTGATGATGGGCGCGCTTGCGGCCTGCGCGACGCCGCCCGACCCTGCGGACCCCGAGGCGGTGGCAGACTACAAGGCGGCGAACGACCCGCTGGAGCCCACCAACCGCGTGATCTACGAGGTGAATGACGGGCTGGACGCGGTGATCCTGAAGCCGCTGGCGCTGGCCTATCGCAACATCGTGCCGGCTCCGGCGCAGACGGGCGTGCGCAACGTGCTGGACAATTTGGCGAGCCCGGTGGTGCTGGCCAATGACATGATGCAGGGCAAGCCGAAGCGTGCCGGCGACACCTTCATGCGGATGATCGTGAATACCACGCTGGGGATCGGCGGACTGCTGGACCCGGCGACCGGGATGGGCTGGCCGAAGCACGATTCGGATTTCGGCATGACGCTGGCGGTGTGGGGCGCGGGCGAGGGGCCGTACCTGTTCCTGCCGGTGTTCGGCCCTTCCGGCCCGCGCGATGCGGTGGGGCGCGGGGCAGACATGGCGCTGGACCCCTTCGCCTGGATCGGCCAGGGCCGGACGGTGAACGCGCTGGGCTATGGGCGCACCGGGGCGAACGCGGTGGATACGCGCTCGCGCTTCATCGACGACCTGGACAAGATGCGGGCGCAGGCGCTGGACCCCTATGCCACGCTGCGCAGCCTGTACCGGCAGAACCGCCAGTCCACGATCGACGAGGTGATCGCGGACGATCGCGGCACGGCCAAGGCGGGGCGGCGGCCAGCGCCCACGCGCTGAGGCGCCGCGCCTTGTTTCGGCCCTTGCGTTGCCGCGGACCCGCCGCGCAGCGGGGCCAGGGTTGCGCTTGCCGTGCGGCAATGCCACTTCCGCCGCAAGCGTGAGGACCATCGGGACCATGAGCATGACCACCCGCCGCCTGTTTCTCGCCGCCCCGGCCCTGCTGGGCCTGGCAGCGCTCGCCCCGCCGGCGCGCGCCGCCGACCCGGAGAGCGCGGCGGCGTTCGTCGACACGATGCTGCGCGAGTTGCTGACCATCGCCAATGGCAGCGGCACGCTGGAGGCCAAGCGCGCGGCGCTGGCGAAAGTGGTGGATGCGCGGGTGAACGTGGAAGCCGTGGCGCGGTTCTGCCTGGGCCGCTTCTGGCGTACCGCCTCTGCCCCGCAACAGGCCGAATACACACAACTCTTCCGGCGCTGGCTGATCCGCAGCGTGACGGAGAAGGTGGGTGAATACCAGGGCGTGACCTACACGATGGGCAAGGCCGCCCGGCGCGAGGCGGATGTCGCGGTTTCCACCATCGTGAACCGGCCGGGCAATGCACCGAACAAGGTGGACTGGGTGGTGGATGCCGAAGGCCCGCCAATGGTGATCGACGTGATCGCCGAAGGCACCAGCCTGCGGCTGACCCAGCGCAGCGACTACGCCGCGTTCATGAGCCGCAATGGCAACAACGTGCAGGCGCTGATCGATGCGCTGAAGCAGCAGGCTTCGGCGGGGTAAGAAAGCAAGCATGTTCTTTTTTGAAAAAAAGAACCAAAAAACTTTTGTTCATCTAGGCTCGGCCCAAATGAATGAAGTCTTTTTTGCTTCTTTTTTCTTCAGAAAAAAGAAGATCCTTCCTTGCTGAAGACGGTCCGCACCGGCACCCTGGAGATCGCCTACCTGGAGCACGGCCCGGCGGACGCACCGCCCGTGGTGCTGCTGCACGGCTTCCCGGACGATGTTCATGCCTATGCCGAGGTAGCGCCCGCCCTGGCGGCGCAGGGGTTTCGTGTGCTGGTGCCGTGGCTGCGCGGCTACGGGCCGACGCGGTTTCTTGATGCCGCCACGCCGCGGTCGGGCGAGCAGGCGGCGCTGGGGTCGGATCTCAGGAATTTCCTGGCGGCGCTCGACCTCAAGCCAGCGGTGCTGGCGGGGTATGACTGGGGCGGGCGGGCGGCCTGCGTGGTCTCGGCCTTGTGGCCGGAGCGGGTGCGCGGGCTGGTGACGATCGGCGGCTACAACATCCAGAACATCGCCACGGCCGGGCGACCGGGAACGGCGCAGCAGGAGCTGGCCTACTGGTACCAGTGGTATTTCCACACCCCGCGCGGCGAGGCCGGGCTGGCGGCGAACCGGCGCGAGCTGTGCCGGCTGCTGTGGCGGCTGTGGTCGCCGAACTGGCGGTTTTCGGAGGCGCTGTTCGCCCGCGTGGCGGAGGCCTGGGACAATCCGGATTTCGTGGCGGTGGTGATCCAGTCCTACCGCCATCGGCACAACGCGGCGCCGGGCGATCCGGCGCTGGCGGACGTGGAGGCACGGCTGGCGCAGTCGCCACGCATCGCGGTGCCGGCGATCAACCTGGAAGGCGCGGCGGACGGGGTGGGCGTGCCGCGCTTCCCGGACCCGCATGGGGCGTTGTTCACGGCGGGGTACGAACGGCGGGTGCTGGACCGGGTGGGGCATTTCCTGCCGCACGAGGCACCGGGGGCCGTGGTGCGGGCGGTGCTGGACCTCGCGGGCGGCTGAGGCTGTTCACCAATGCGTGATCGACAAGGAAGGGGGCATGCCGCTTCACGGCCATGATGCCGGGGCATAGGATTCCCGCGTTCCTTCCCGTGGAGTCCTGCCCATGAGGCTGCTGCCCGTCCTCGCCCTTGCGCTGCCCCTGGCGGTGGCCGCGGGCATGGCGCGCGCGCAGGAGGTGGTGCGGATCGAGGAACGCCAGTTCAAGGCGGGGTCGGGGCGGATCACCTTCAGCGAGGTGCCGCTGGGGGCGGTGAACCCGACCTATCCGCCCTCGCTGTATCGCGGTGGGCCGGACAGCCCGACGGTGCGCTTCGGCGGGCATTTCCGCGGCCGGCGGCTGGGCACCCAGGCGGAATGCCCGCGCGATGCGCCGCTGACCGGGTGCCTGGCGGGCGCGCCCTCGGCACCGCTCATCCTCGATCCCGCCTCGCCGCAGGTGGCGACGATGGACAATTCCGGTGTGCAGGGCTCGCAATCGCCGGAGTTGGGCGGCACGCCGCGCTGGAACGGGCCGATCGCGATCTGGTTCGACCGCGACGTGGCGGCGGTGGGGCTGCAGGGCGGCTGGTTCGATGGCTCCGGCGGCGTGGCGGTAACGGTGTACGACCGGCAGGGCAAGGTGCTGGGCCGCACGGTGAACCGGGGCACCGGGTTCGAGTTCATGGGCCTGGCGACGAAGGACCTGTCGCCACGGATCGCGGGGCTGGAATTCCACCTGGTGGGCAACGAGCCGCAGGGCTTCGGGGTGGACAATATCCGCTTCGGCGCGCCGCAGCAGGTGGATTTGCCGGGCGTGGTGCCGCCGGCCCCGCCGCCTCCGCCTACCCCTCCGGCACCCCCGCCTGCACCGCGCCGCGCGCCGATCATCCCGTGAATACAACTGGGCATTGTCCTTCCCGACGGTCAGGAAGTGGCCTAAGGTCACGGGAGCGAAACCAGTTCGGGCCCGTCCGCATGCGCCTGCCCACGACGATTGCCCGCATGCTTGGCGTTGCCCTGTGGGTGGCCGGCGCCATGCCGGCCGCGGCGCAGGATGGCGTGGTACGGATCGAGCAGAGCCAGTTCAAGGCCGGCGCCGGGCGGATCACCTTCGCCGAGGTGCCGGTGGGGGCGGAGAACCCGACCTATCCGCCGTCGCTCTACCAGGGCGGGGCAGGCAGCCCGACGGTGCGGTTCGGCGGATTTTTTCGTGGCCAGCGGCTCGGCACCCCGGCGGAATGCCCGCAGGGCGCGGTGCTGACCGGCTGCGTGGTGGGCACTGCGGCGGCGCCCTTGATGATCGACCCGGCCTCGCCCGGCACCTCCGTGCAGATGAACGGCACCCCGCAGGGCGCGATGAGCGCGGGGCTGGCGGGCTCACCGCGCTGGAACGGGCCGATCGCGATCTGGTTCGACCGCGACGTGGCCGCGGTGGGGCTGGATGGCGGGTTTTTCGATGCGCCGCAGAGCACCGCGATCACGGTGTTCGACCGGCAGGGGCGGGTGCTGGGGCGCACGGCCAATCGCGGCACCGGCTTCGAGTTCCTGGGCCTGGCCACGCGCGACCTTGCACCGCGCATCGCCGGATTGGAATTTCACCTGGTGGGAGCGGAACCGGCCGGTTTCGGGGTGGACAACATCCGCTTCGGGGCGCCAGAGCAGGTGGACCTGCCGGGGGTGCGCCCCCCTGCCCCGCCGCCACCACCACCGCCCACGCCACCGCCTGCCCCGCCGCCGCCGCGGCGGCCGCCGATCCTGCCTTGATACCAGCCGCACGCGCCTAGAAGTCGCCGCCAGGGAGCCTTGAGATGTCCGGTTCACGCCTTCTGCTCGGATCGAGCCTGACCGACCGGACCCTGCTGCCTGTCGATGGCCAGCCGGCGATCCTGCAGCATGAGCGCCTGAAGGCGCTGCTGGCCGAACGCGCGCCGCGGGCGGCGGAGATGTTCGCCGAGCCCTGGGCCGATGCGAAGGACGGCCAGCCGATCACGCGGGTTTCCTGGTATGCCAAGGCCGGCGAGGACCCGGTGGCGTTCGAGACGCTGCCGACGAGCCAGCGCCTGGCGGCCGAGAACGCGCTGCGCGGGCGCATGGCCGATCTGGTGCCGCTGTTCGGCGATGCCGAGGCCGGGCCGCTGCTGCGCGCCGCGCTCTCCCTGCCCGGGCGCGGCGACATATTGTGGACCGGCGAGACGCCGGTGCTGGTGAACTGGGGCGTGGTGCCCACCCAGGTGGGTGAGGACCCGGCGGCGCTGGCGCGGCATTTCGCCGAGGTGTTCCGCGACCTGGTGCCGGGCGGGGCGAACCCGTGGGGTGCCGCCGCACCGGCCGCCCCGGCCGCTGCCGCCGTGGCGGGTGCCGCTGCGGTGGGTGCGGGCGTGGCCATGGCGGCCGCGGTCACAGGGGGTGGTGCGCCGCCGCCGGTGGTGCCGCCGCCTGCCGGCGAGCCGGGCTGGCGCCGGCCGATGAGTGCGGCCACGGCGATTTTGGCGGCCACGGCGATCGTGCTGCTGGTTTCGGCCGTCGCCCTGGCGGCGGGGTTCTATTACGGCTGGGTGCAGCTGGCCCGGCAGATCGAGGCGACCGCGCCGGTGCCGCGCGACCCCGCTTTCGATGCCGACCTCAAGCGCATCCAGGAAGGCGTGAATGACGGGCTGCGCCGGCGGCTTTCGCAGCTGGAAGCGGCCTTGCGCGGCGATATCTGCGTGGCGCCGGACGGGCCGCTGCCCTCGGGCCCGCAGCGCCAGGGCGATGCCACCCCGCGCGGCATGTCGCCGATCCCGGCACTGCCGCCGGCGCCGGACCAGCAGCCGGTGCAGCGCCCGCAGTCGCCGCCGGGCGCACCTGCCGTGCCCGGAGCCGGGCAGACCACGAACCTCGCCGATTTGCTGGAGGATTCCACCGTGCTGATCCTGGCGCCCTCACGCGGGCCGGATGGGCAGCAGGGGCTCTCGACGGGCAGCGGCTTCGCCATCGCGCCGAATATCGTGGTGACCAACCTGCACGTGGTGGATGGCTCCACGCCCGGCGAGCTCTATGTGGTGAACCGCAAGCTCGGCAAGCCGGTGGAGGCGGAGGTGATCGCGCGCACGCCGAACCATGATTTCGGCAAGCCGGATTTCGCCGTGCTGAAGCTGAAGGAAGGGCAGTTGCCGCCGCTGGCGCTTTCGCCGACGGCGGACCGGCTGCTGCCGGTGGTGGCGGTGGGCTTCCCGGGCTTCGTGACGCAGGTGGGCGACGACTTCAAGCGCCTGCTGCGCGGCGAGGACGGGGCGATGCCGGCGGCGCATTTCACCTCCGGCGAGGTGGCCGGGGTGCAGACGATGCAGGGCGCCCCGGTGGTGATCCATACCGCGGCGATCAATCGCGGCAATTCGGGCGGGCCGCTGGCCGATCGCTGCGGGCGCATCGTGGGGGTGAACACCTTCATCCGCACCGACCGCGAGACGGCGTATCGCGCCGACTACGCCCTGCCGGCGGCAACGCTGCTGACCTTCCTGCAGCAGAACAACGTGGCGGCGCGCAGCGAGGACAATGCCTGCACGCCGGCAGCCCCCCAGGCGGCAGCACCGGCCGCCCCGGCTCCGGCGGCACCTGCTGCTCCCGCGGCCCCTGCCGCGCCAGCTCCGGCGGCTCCGGCCGCGCCCCCCGCGGCGCCGCGCTGAGGGCCGGCGCATGGCCCCGCTCCGCCTACTTGGCGAGACCGACCGGCGCAGCCGCCGCCCGGCGCGCGTGCTGGACGGCGTGGCGCAGGATTACCGCGCCCAGGTGGTGCAGCATCTGGCCGGGCGTGGCATGGCGCGCCATGCCGGGCTGTTCGCCGAGGCGAATGTGCTGCCCGAGGCGATCCAGTGGTTCACCAGCCAGCCCGGCGCGATCGCCACGCTGGATGACCTGAAGCCGGAGGATCGCGGCCCCGCGCTCGACCAGTTCCGCCAGCTGGTGGAGGAGGTGGAGGCCGAGGCGAAGCGGCTGCAGGAGGATCGCAACGACAGCGCCCGCGTGCTGGGCAATTTGCTGGCCACCGCGCTGGAAGGGGCGGCCCTGTCCGACCTGCGGCTGGTGGGTGGGGAGCCGGTGCTGGCCGGCTGGGGCCTGCGCGCGGTGGAGAACGCCGCCCCCTTGCCGGCCCTGAAAGGGGAGCTGGTGCGGGCCGCCGCCACGCCGCGCGCCGCACCGCCGCCCCCGGAACCGCCGCCGCCGCCGCCACCGCCGCCGGAGCCGGAACCTCCGGCGAAGTGGCCGCTGCGGCTGCTGGGCCTTTCCGCGCTTTTGCTGCTGCTGGCTGCGGTGCTGGCCTGGTTCATGCCCGACATCATGCGCCATGCGATGGCCTTCGCCCGCCTGCCGGCCGCGCCGATCTGCGAACTGCCGGCGCCGTCCGATGGCGGCCTGTTGCGCCTGCAGGAGGAGGAGATCCGCCTGCGTACCCGCCTCGCCGAGCTGGAGCGCAACTATGCCGGGCGCGTGCAGCAATGCCGCATCGCCGCCATCCCACGCCCGCAGCCGCAGGCCGCCCCGCCGCCCCCGCCGCAGCAGCGCAGCGAGATCGACCAGCGGCTGGACCGCGAGCGCGCCCGCAGCGGCGAATACCAGGTCTCCCTGGTGTGGGACGGGCCGGCCGACCTCGACCTGTACGTCGTGTGCCCCGGTGGCGCGCAGATCTTCCATGAGCGCAAGCAGGCCTGCGGCGGCGTGCTGGATGTGGACATGAACGCCGAGCGCGGCCGCACCTCCGGCACCCCGGTGGAGAACGTGATCTGGGCGGAGAAGCCGCCCTCCGGCACCTATCAGGTGAAGGTGCACTACTACGACTACACCACGCGCCGCACGCCGGTGCCCTTCACCGTGCGCATCACCGTGGCCGGGGAGAAGAAGGAGGTTCGTGGCACCGCCAATGGCAGCTCCCTCCAGGGCGTGACGGAGTTCACGGTGCCATGAGCGATCCGCAGCATGTTGCCGGGCAGAACCGGCGCCGCTTCCTGGCCGCGCTGGCCATCGCTGCTCTTGTTGTTGGCGTGCCGCTGGCGGGGCTGGCGATGTGGTGGGGCACCTCCATGGCCTATGCGCTGGCCAAGGTCGCCAGCCCGCGCGAGGCGTTCTGCCCGCTGCCGCCGGTGGACGATGGCAGCCTGCGCATGGCGGAGATGGAGCTGCGCCGGCGCATCGCGGAGCTGGAGAGCGAATCCGCCCGCCGCCGCGGGCAATGCCAGGTCTGTGCCGAGGCGGAGGCGGTGGACGTGGCGCTGATCGTGGACACCTCCGCCTCCATGCGCTGGCCGGCGGCGATGGATGCCGCGGCCGAGCGGGCGAAGATGGCGGCGATCGAGAAGGAGGCCGGGCCGATCACGGAGACCCCCGGCAACGACCGCATGATCGCCGAGATGGCCCGCACCCCAGCCGGGCAGGAGCGGATGGAGGAGGCACGGCGCACGGCGCTGGCGGTGCTGGATACGCTGCCGCAGCGCGCCCGGGTGCATCTGTTCAGCTTCGGCTCCTTCAACCCGGACCGGGTGGAGGCCAGCCAATGCAGCGTGGCGCCGGTGGGCACCTACACCAACCTGCAGCGCGCGCCGCTGGGGGCCGCGCTGCGCACGCTGCGGCCCGATGCCTCCGGCACGCCGCTGGCGCTTTCCATCGAAAAGGCCGCCGCCGCGGTAAAGGGAAGGCCGGCCGGCACGCCTGGCTTCGTGGTGGTGATCACCGACGGGACCGAGACCTGCCGCGCCGACCCGTGTGCGGCAGCGCGCACGGCACGGGCGGCGGACCCGCTGCTGTCCATCTCCGTAATCGACATCGCGCGCAACGAGCAGGCCAGTTGCCTCGCGGAGGCGACGCAGGGCCAGGTGTTCGCGGCCGGGCGCGGCGCCGATGTGGGACGGATGCTGGCCGAGGCGCTGCGCACCCCGCCGGCGCAGAACTGCATACCGCGGCCGAACCCAAGCTGACGCATGGCAGCGGAACCGGACAACAAGGCGGGCGCGGCACGCCCCGGCCGGCACCGGTTCCTGGTGGCATTGGCGGTCTGCGCGCTGGCAGTGGGGTTTCCGCTGGCGGTCGCGGCGATGGTGTGGGGGCTGGATGCGGCCGCGCGGCTGCGCGACGGGCTGGCCCCGCGCGAGGCGCTGTGCCCGATCCCGCCGGTGGACGACGGACGCGGCCGGCAGGAGGAGCTGGACCTGCGCCGGCGCATCTCCGAGGTGGAGCGCGAGATGTCGGCCCGGCTGGCGCAGTGCCGGCCGCCGGTGCCGCCCGAACCGCCGCCGCCCCCCGCGCCGCCACCTCCACCGCCCCCGGCGCCCGAACCGGAGCCGGAGCCGCCACCACCCCCGCCGCCGCCCCCGCCACCCCCTCCGCCGGCACCACCCCCGCCGCCTCCGCCGGTGCCGCCGCCGAACGCGCAGCCTTGCGACACGATCTCGCGCAGCGGTGGACAAGGCGTGACGGAAACGCAGCACTATCTCGGCCCCAGGCGCGGCCGGGTGACGGTGACCTACGACACCAAATACATCCCGGACCACATCCAGGTGTTCCGCGGCTCGACCCTGATCGCCGAAACGCCGGGGCCGGTGCCCGGCACTGGCAGCTTCTCCTTCCCCTGGAACCCGCGTGCCGG